>CASEEU010000056.1 GCA_949287075.1 uncultured Eubacteriales bacterium
ATAAAAAAGAAGAAGAAAAAATAAATAATGAAAAAAATAATTATTTAAATGAAAATAAAATTATAGAAAAAAATAATACAGAATTAGAAAATGAAATAAATGAATTAAAAAATAATTTAAATATAAAAATAAATTTAGAAAATGAAAAAATAAAAAATCATTATTTAAATAAAATAAAAAATAATGAAATTATAAAAATAAATGATTTAAACAATATAAATGAACAAATAGAAAAAACACAAAAAGAGTTCAATACAATTAACATAAAACTACACGAATTGGATTATGAGAAAGAAAATGTGGAACCTAAAATAGATAATTTAATGGAAATAGAAGAAAAAATAGTTAACAATAATGAGAAAATTGTAAACCTAAAAACATTAGAAAAAAGTATGAATCTAGCAAAAGAATTGTTAGAAAAGGCATATGAGAAAATGAAAAACACAGTTACCCCTAAGTTCACAGAAAATCTTTCTAAAAATATAGATGAAATAACTGATGGAAAATATACAAATGTTATGGTACAAGATGATAATGGGTTAGTTGTAGAATTAGAAAATGGAAATTATGTGGAAGCAAATAGATTAAGTGTAGGAACCATTGACCAATTATATCTATCTTTAAGACTTTCTATGACAGAAGATTTATCAAAAGAAAAAATGCCGATTATTTTAGATGAAGCATTTGCTTATTATGATACACAGAGATTAAAAAATATATTGAAATATTTAGTAGATACATATCCAGATAGACAAATTATCATATTGACATGTACAGAACGAGAAAAAAGTATATTTGATGAATATAATATTTCTTATCATTTTATAGAGTTATAGAATCTTTTATTATAAAAAATACAAGGGGGAAAGTTTAATGAATTTTAATATAAAAAATTTGGATATAAAAATAAGAGGAAATGATAAAAAAGAAATTTTTAAAATTTTTATAGCACTTGTCTTGATAAACATTTTTATGACAATCGTAGTGGTCTTATTTGTAAATGTAGAGATTTTAAAAACAATCCTTCTATATATTATGTCTGTTATTTATGTAGGTATTGTTGTATATATTATTAAAAAAGAAAATCAAGGAGCAAGAACTACACAAAAAGAAAGTTTTGAAAATAAATATGATCCGATCTTAACGAGATTTCTAATAAAAAATGAATTTGTACTAGATAATGAATTATTAAATGCAGAGATTTACTACCTTATAAATAAAGGATATGTAGAAATAGATAGAGAAAATAATTTGCTAAAATTAAACGATAGAACAATGTTTAAACAAATTGATGCATTAGAAAGAATTGATAGTAACAAAATAAAAGAATATTCAACAGATGAAATTCCTTCATATGAAAGTATGTTTGTAGGAAAAATTTTATTTGCATTTCATAACGAAATAGATCTAAATGAATTTAAAAGAAATCAAAAAGAAAATTATTACTTGCAAAGAGGCGAAATGTGCAAGCTAGCAATGGAAAAAATGATTTTATATGAAATTGAAAAAAAGAATATGATGGGACAATCAAGTAGTATTAATCTTGTTTCTATTGTGGGAATATTAAATATTATTACATCTATTATATTATTTATAGTAATAGGAAGATTTAATATTGTTTTAATATTGGCAATGATTATGAATATTGCATTAGATGCAGTCATAATAAAAAATGAAAATATATTAGCATATAAATATTCAGATGATGTTATAAAATATATAGATAATTTATTAGAATATGTAGATATGTTAAAAAAGGGAAAAATAAATGAAGACAATTATGAAAATCAAGAAATTGCTAATCAAAGAAATACAGATGAAGAATTAAAATTTTTATTTGGAATCAATCATAATGAAGACCTATTTATGTAATAGGTCTTATTCTATGAGAGAATATTCCAAATACCTTGTAAAAACGAAAAAAATATAGTATAATATTTCAAGCTTAAGAAAGAAGGAGAATATTTATGTTTGAAAAGTTAGAAACTGTAGAAAAGAGATATGATGAATTAACAAAAATGATTAGTGACCCAGAAGTGATAGCCAATCATACAGAATGGCAAAAACTAATGAAAGAACATGCAAGTATAGAAGAAATTGTATTAAAATTTAGAGAATATAAAAAAGAAAAACAAGCAATGGAAGAAGCAGAAGAATTAATGAAAGATCCAGAAATGAAAGAACTTGCGGAGGAAGAATATTATGCTTCAAAAGAGAAATTGCCAGAAATTGAAGAAGAATTAAAATTTTTATTAATCCCTAAAGATCCAGATGATGACAAAAATATTATTTGTGAAATCCGTGCTGGAGCAGGTGGAGAAGAAGCAGCCTTATTTGCAGGAACACTATTTAGAATGTATACCATGTATGCAGAAAGAAAACATTGGAAAGTAGAAGTACTTAATGAAAATGAAACAGGATTAGGGGGATACAAAGAAATTTCTTTCATGATTACAGGAAAAGGTGTATATAGTAGATTAAAATTTGAAAGTGGTGTTCATAGAGTACAAAGAGTTCCAGATACAGAAAGTAGTGGAAGAATCCATACATCAACAGCAACAGTTGCCGTTTTACCAGTTGTAGAAGATGTAGAAATTGAAATTAACCCTGCTGACATTAAAATGGAAGTATTCCGTTCATCAGGAGCAGGAGGACAACATATTAATAAAACATCATCAGCCGTAAGATTAATTCATGAACCAACGGGAATTGTTGTAGAATGTCAAACAGAACGTTCTCAATTCCAAAATAGAGATAATGCTATGAGAATGCTTAGAACAAAACTATATGAAATTGAAAAACAAAAACAAGATAGTGAAATATCAAATGCGAGAAAATCACAAGTAGGTTCAGGAGATAGAAGTGAAAAAATTAGAACCTATAATTATCCTCAAGGAAGAATTACAGATCATAGAATTGGAATGAGTATTTATCAAATGGAAAATTTCTTAAATGGTGATTTAGATGAAATGATAGACAATTTAATTGCAGCAGATAGAGCTGAAAAATTAAAAGGTGAAGATGAATAAAGTATATTACTATATCATGTAATGATACAAAAAAGTAATACTCAAATTTAAACAGGATCCACAATGTGGGTCCTGTTTTTTATCAATATATTAAAACTTAATTATTTATTTTGTAAAATCTGGTTCAGTTCTGTCATCAAATGTTTTTAAATCTCTATTTTGAGAATGTTCTTGACTGGATTTATGTTCATGCCAAATATTTTTTATATCTTTAAATACTTCTGGTGGAACACCTGGTATGCCAGAGTGCATAATTGCATTTTCATCAAAAACCAATTTTTTTCCCTTACTATTTTTTACTGCTTGACGAAATTGATTCATAATATATTCATTTTTACTAAGGTCCAACCCTTTTGATTGCATTTTTTGTATTATTTTATCAAATTTATCATAAGATTTAACATTTTTATATTGATTTCTTATTATTTTTCTTACATTTTTATATTTACGTCTTGATTGCTTATATTCTAACTTTGCTTGAGTTTCTTTTCTCTTAGCAATCTCCAAATCCTTTTTTGCTAATTTTAATTTTTTTCTAGCTTTCATGATTTTTATAATATGAGGAAAATGTAAATTCTGTAATGCTTCTTTTGCTTTATCTCTAGCTACTTTCTTTTCTAAAACTGTGGTTTTAGCAGATTTAAAAGCAACTTTTTTATCTAGTCTATCTTCTTTAACTGTAGTAAAAGCATTTGAAGCTTTTTCAGCAATTCCTTGTTGCTCCATATCAATGGCTTTGTCTAACGTACCAAATGACATTGATATCATCTCCCTTCAAGTTTTTTATAAAGCTTGCCAAAAGACCTAAATATATTATACCATAATTGATATATACTGTCAAAATTAGTTATAAGCGACAATAGATTTAAATCTTCTATAAAAAGTCAAGGGATTTTTATAGGAAACAGTAGGAAAAATAAAAAAAGTGTTTACATTTTTCAACATTTATGATATAAAAGAATTAAATTATGTATGTAAAAAATATAAATCAAAAGAAAAATAGGGGGAATAAAATGAAGATACATAAGAAAATATTTTTAACTTTATTATTTGCAATATTTGTGATAGGAATACATAACTATGTTTCAGCTTTTAATGAAAATATTACCTATAAAGCGGAATATGATAGTGCGATTTCTTATAAAGTTACTATAACCGGATTAGAAGCAGAAGATGAAGAATATATGTATTCAGCAATGATTTGTCAGGAACAAGATGTTACAAGCTCAGATTTTATGAGTACAGGAGGAAAAGCATTTCCAATCGAATATGACAAAAATACAAATACATGGGAAGGTTCTACATTAGGGGCACATGATGGTTTGACAAAAGGTTATGGAGCGTTTGAAAAAGTAGGAAAATACTATGCTTATGTTGCTAAAATAAAAAAAGGAAGTATAAATTATGAAATAATAGATGGACCAACAGAAATCGAAACACCAGATTTGCCACCATTAGGAGAAAGAATTTCCATTCATACATTGAATAATTCTACAGATTATTATATTCAAGTAAATGCGAGAGATACGATGCTTTACAATGGAGTGCAAAGAACAATCCGTTTTTATGTAGGAGAAGTTACAGATGCAGAATTATTAAAAAAATTAAGTGAAAATAAAGAAGATGCATATGATGAATTATTAGAATATGCAAAAGAACAAGTACCAAATTTAAAAGAAAATAGTTTTCAAGATACAAAAACAGGAACATTAGATTATAATATAGTAGCAGACTATCCAATAGAAAATGGAAAATATTATTTCTTATATAGTATATTAGATAATGAGAATGGTACATATAATGATGTAGAAGATATTGAAATATATAATGGGGTTAAATCTTCTGAAGGTGTAAGCTTAACTGATTTTGAATACACAATTTTAGAAGAAAATGAAAGTCCTATTACGAATACAACAGATAAAGATCTTAATCGAAATAATGACAATACAACTGCAACGAAAGTACTACCTAAAGCTGGAATTTCAACAATATTTATAATAATTGTATTTATAACACTTGCTTGTACGATTGTATTCTACTTAAAGAATAGAAAATATAAAGGTATAAAATAATTTAGAATAGGTAATAAAATAAAACTCTTTAAAATAAACTAAAATAAAGTATATTTTAAGGAGTTTTTTCATGCAAGAAATCATAAAAACAACCATGATAGGATTATTTTTTGGAACATTTGGAACAACAATAGGTGGCATTATCGGTGTGATAACCAAAAAACATTCTAAAAAATTTTTAAGTTTTGTGTTAGCATTTGCTTCAGGACTGATGATGGCAATTATCTGTTTTGATTTACTACCAGAAGCTTTAGAAATTAGTAATTTAATAAATGCTATTTTTGGAATATTATTGGGGATTGCTATGATGATTTTGTGTGATAAAGTAGTAGAAAAAAAGTTTACAATCAAAGAAACAAATATAAGTAAACAAAATACATTATTAAAAACAGGAATTATTGTATCTATTGGATTGGCCATTCATAATTTTCCAGAAGGATTAGCAATAGGTTCAGGTTTTGGAGCTTCTGTTAAATTGGGATTAAGTTTAGCAATTGCTATTTGTTTACATGACATACCAGAAGGGATATCTATGGCAGTGCCTATGAAAAATGGGGGAATGAAAAAAAGTAAAGTCATATTCTTAGTAGTAATGTCAGGAATTACTACGGGAATAGGTGCTTTTGTAGGTGCTATTATCGGAAGTATATCAGAAGAGGTTATTGCAATTTGTTTAAGTTTTGCGGCAGGTGCCATGTTATATATTATCTCTCGGAGAACTAATTCCAGAAGCCAATAATTTATATCATGGCAGAATGACGGCAGTAGGGAATATGATTGGATTTTTATTAGGATTATTTGCTATGATGTTATAAAAATAATAAATTTAGGAAAAATCCTTGACAAATAGAATAAAACCTTATAAAATACAAACAAAAGTTCAACAAAATACGGCGCTAAGAATAGAGGAGGAATTTAAGATTGAATAATATAGAAAATTTAAAAGATTTAATCATATATCAAAGTCAGAACAATAAAAATATATCGGTAGAAGTTTTATATAATGAAGAAGATTTTTGGCTAACGCAAAAATCAATGGCAAAATTATTTAATGTGGCAGAAAATAATATTACATATCATTTGCAAAATATTTTTAGAACAGAAGAATTAGAAGAAATTCAAACTACTCAAAAAATTAGAGTAGTTCAAAAAGAAGGAAATAGAAGAGTTTCGAGAGAATTAACATTTTATAGTTTAGATGCCATTATAGCGGTTGGTTATAGAGTAAACTCAAAAGAAGCAACAGACTTTAGGATTTGGGCAACAAAAACATTAAAAGAATATATTAAAAAGGGATTTGTTGTGAATAGTGAGTTCTTAAAAAATGGACCAAAATTTGGAAAAGACTATTTTGATGAATTATTAGTTAAAATAAAAGAAATTAGAGCAAGTGAAAGAAGATTTTACCAAAAGATAACAGACATTTATAAAGAATGTAGCTATGATTATGATAAAAGTAGTGAAACAACGCAAGAATTCTATAAAAATGTTCAAAATAAATTGCATTATGCAATTACGGGAATGACTGCTCCAGAGATTATTTATAATAGAGCAGATAGTAAAAAAGAAAATATGGGGTTAGCTACTTGGAAAAATGCACCAGAAGGTAAAATACTAGAAACAGATGTTACAGTAGCAAAAAATTATTTATCACAAGAAGAAATTACAGAGTTAAATAATTTAGTTTCCATGTATTTAGATTATGCAGAAAGACAAGTAAAACTAGGTAAAATTATTTCAATGCAAGAATGGAAAGATAAGTTAGAAGTATTTTTAAAAATTAACGAATATAATATTTTAAAAGACAATGGAAAAATAAAGAGAGAAATAGCAGACAAGCTTGCATTAGATGAATATAAAAAATATAGAGTTATACAAGATAAAGAATACATATCTGATTTTGATGAACTATTAAAAGAAACAAAGAAGTTAGAAGGTGGACAAGAAGCTTAATAAAAAATACCAGAAAAATCATTGAAAAAATATGAATAAAATGTTAGGATGTATATAAAATGAAGATATTATAAAATAAAGTATACATAATACTAAAAATAGAGGGAGAATATTATGAAAAAAAGTCTTTTTTATGTGCTTTCTATATTTGTTATCATAATCAATTTCGTAATCGTTTTTATTTATAGAACATATTATCCAAAAATATTTTTAATACCGGTCATCGCTCTTATTATACTATCTATCATATGTAAAATAAAAAGAAAGAAAAGAATTGCATATATACTTATGATTATCACAGTGATTATGATAGGAATACTAGCGTTTTATAGTAATGGCTCACGAAAAGAAGCAGAAGATCGATACCAAAATGTTGGATTTATGACTGATAGCGATGTAAAATCATATAATGAACAATTTGAACAATATGAAGGAGAATATACAGGTCGTTATATCAAAAGTTTAATTGGTCTAGTTATCAGTAATAATGTTAGTCAAGATGAGGAATTTATGAAAGTTTCTATATCTGGAGTTGTAACCGTAAACAAAGAAGATGTTACACTTCCACAACAATATGGCGAAATTAATGAGCAGAGTACATATAGTGTAAAAATGAATTATAATAGCTATGGAAAAGTAGAATCTATTCAAATAGAAAACCTTCGAGGGTAGTCGAAGGTTTTCTACTTTTCATTCTACTGGGCACTTATGTATAAGTACATCCAGTGAATATTTAAAAATATCGATATCTTCCTCTGGATCAAAATAAAAATCCAGCTTGATTATCGAAACTGCGAAGGAGGGATTGGGTCTCTTAAAATACAAGACAACCCGAAATCTTTCCTTGAAAAGAGGTTTTTATCATAAAAATTTTACTTGCTTTTTTTAAAGAAATATAGTAGAATAAAAAACGCAAACAGATATTTGAAACAAAGGAGTTAAAATACATGCAAGAAATATTAAAAGGATTAAATGATAAACAATATGAAGCAGTTGTCAATACAGAAGGACCATGCTTAGTTATTGCAGGTGCAGGAAGTGGTAAAACAAAAGTATTAACACATAAAATTGCATATTTAATAGGAGAAAAAGGTGCAAAACCATGGGATATATTAGCCATTACCTTTACGAATAAAGCTGCAAATGAAATGAAAGAAAGAATTGCAAATTTAGTGGGAGATGATGCAAAAGATATTTGGATGGGAACATTCCACTCTATTTGTGTTAGAATTTTAAGAAGATTTATTGATAGAATTGGGTTTGATTCTTCATTTATCATATTTGATACATCAGATCAAAGAACATTGGTAAAAAATTGTATGAAAGATTTAGCCATTGATGATAAATTATTTAATGATAGAAGCGTGCTATCTGAAATTAGTAATGCAAAGAATGAAATGCTAGAACCAGAACAATATACGGCAAGAGCAAATTCTGATTTTCGAAAAGAAAAAATAGCTACTGTTTATGAGTTATATCAAAAACGATTAAAAGAAAATAATGCCATTGATTTTGATGATATTATTAATTACACAATAAAAATATTAATGGAAAATCCAGATGTCTTGGAATATTATTCAAATAAATTTAAATATGTACTAGTAGATGAATACCAAGATACCAATAAAGCACAATTTACATTGGTTACTTTGTTAGCATCTAAAAATGGAAATATTACAGTTGTAGGAGACAATGATCAAGGAATCTATAGCTTTAGGGGAGCAGATATTTCTAATATTTTAAATTTTGAAAGAGATTTTCCAGGAACAAAAATTATTAAATTAGAGCAAAATTATAGATGTACAGGAAATATCTTAAAAGCTGCCAATAGTGTTATCAAAAATAATGAAGTCAAATACAAAAAAGAACTATGGACACAAAATGAGGAAGGCAATCTTCCAAATGTATATCAAGCTGACAATGAATATGATGAAGCAACTTATATTGTGACACAAATAGAACACTTAAAAAGAGAAGAATATTATAAATATTCCGACTTTTCTATTTTGTATAGAATGAATACCCAATCAAGAGCAATAGAGGATATTTTAAGAAGAGAAAATGTGCCATATAAAATTGTTGGTGGCTTGAAATTCTATGAAAGAAAAGAAATTAAAGATATTATTGCTTATTTACGACTAATTCAAAATAGTGCAGATAACTTAAGTTTAAAAAGAATTATTAATGAGCCTAAAAGAGGAATTGGAAAAACAAGTTTAGATAAAGTAGAAGCGTTGGCAGAGCAAAATGAAACTTCTATGTATGAAGTGATTAAACATGCTGATCAATATGGATTAAATAGAGTATATTTAAATTCTAGAGAATTTGTGAATGTGATAGAAGAATTAAAAGACAAAAAAGATAAACTAGTCATATCAGAATTAATCAAAACAACGTTAAAGAAAACAGGATATACAAAAGCATTAGAAGAGGAAAATACCATAGAAGCAGAAAACAGAATTGAAAACTTGGAGGAATTCTTAACAGTTGCCATTGAATTTGAAGAAGAATATGCAGAAAATTCATTGAGTCAATTCTTGGAGGGAATTACCTTATCATCTGATATTGATAATGTAGAAGAAGATGAGGATTCTGTAACATTGATGACATTACATAGTGCAAAAGGACTAGAGTTCCCAGTGGTATTTCTTGTAGGAATGGAAGAAGGGATTTTTCCTGGTTATAAATCAATTTCAGAGCCAAAAGAACTGGAAGAAGAAAGACGTCTATGTTATGTAGGAATTACAAGAGCAAAAGAACATTTATATTTAACTTGTAGTAAACAAAGAACGATTTTTGGTTCAACAAGTTATAATCCAGTTTCTAGATTTTTAAAAGAAATACCAGAGGACTTATTAGAAGGATATAAAGAAGCATTTGGAGAAGAGGATCATAATAAAAATCAGATGTTTAAAGATTCAAATTATACATGGACATATGGAAGTAAAGATAATGGAAATGTAAAAACATATAAGATTGGAGAAAAAGAACCTGTTGGAGTAGCAGCAAAATCTAATAAAATCAATAATTCTGGATTTGCTTTTAGAACAGCAGAAAGCTTTTTAAACAATTTAGGAAAAAAATCAGCATCTAATAACCAAGTCGATTTATCAAAATATGAAGCAGGCGTAAGAGTATATCATAAAAAATTTGGAGAAGGTACCATTAATAAAGTAGAACCAGAGGGCGAAGATTTAAAAGTAGACATCAATTTTGATAAAGTAGGACATAAACGATTAATGGCAAAATATGCGAATTTAGAAATTATATAAAAATGTTCTTTTGTGAAATGAACCAAAAGTGTTAGACAAAAAGTTTAACATTTTAGGTTCATTTTTTTGAATAAAATTGATAAAAATGGAAATAATGAAAAAAGAAATCAAAAAGAAAGGAATGATTAAAAATGGCAGACTTAAATCAATCAGAGTTACAAAATTTAAGACATCTTATTGGAGCACATGAAACAGCCTATCAAAAATTAAACACATATGCTTCACAAGCAGTAGACCCACAAATTAAACAACTTTTTACAAAATCTGCTCAAGATGCATTAAATACAAAACAAAAATTAATGACATTTTTAAATAATTAAGGAGGAAATTATGGACGAGAAAACAATGGTAAATGATATTTTAGCTGGTGTAAAATCAGATTTAACAGCATATCAAACAGCAATATCAGAAGCTGAAAATATGCAATTAAGACAAACTTTCCAACAAATCAGAAATAACGATGAAAGTTTTCAATATGAACTTTTTAAAATAGCACAATCTAAAGGATATTATATTCCAGCACAAAAAGCGACTACAACAGAGGTTAATACAGTAAAAACGGAATTACAATAGGGACGTGTCAAAATGGACATTTTTTGTTCAAAAGGGACAGGTCTAAAAAATGGAAAACGAAATAACATGATATATATATAAAATCATAATATATATGTCATGTTATTTATATGTTAAAGAAAACAATAAAAAAATTTAAATTACTAATTAGTGAAAAAATAAATAGTGATATTTATTAATAAAAAATTAAAGTTTCAAGACCTGTCCCTTTTGAACAAAAAATGTCCATTTTGACACGTCCCCAATAAAAAGAAAAAGAGAGAAAAAACGAAAAAAACGAAGTATTTATAAAGAAACAGAAAAAAACTTACGGAAATTAGACTTTTTATATCATTGCAAAAAAAATAATATTACAATATGATTGCATTATCATATACAAAGGAGATAATGTAATGTTTAAAAAGGTATTGGTTCATGCAAGACGAGGAGTAAAACTCATCATTCTTTTTATGATTGCAATATTTTTAATTATTGGAGCAGTTGCATTTTTATATAAACCAACATATAGTGTATATATAAATGGACAACAAGTAGGATATACAGCTAACAAATCTGATCTACAACATAGAATTAATGAATATGTGGATCATGGTGATGGAACAAATGAAAATGTAGCCTTTGTGCAAGTAAATGAACTGCCAGAATATCAATTATGCTTATTAAAAAGAAATATTGTAACAAATGATGAAGAAATTTATAACAAAGTAGTAGAACAAGGAATTCCATATTATCGATATTATGCAATACTAGAAGATCAACAAGAAAAATATTATGTGTCTTCATTTGAAGAAGCAGAAAATGCTGTTAATACATTAAAAGAAAAAAATAGTGAAAATATAGATAAAATTTCAATTTTAGAAAAGTATGAAACAGGAATAAAAGATTTAGTTTCTGTAGATGAGGTTGTATCTAAATTATATGTAGAAAAGAAAACAGAAGTAAAAGTGGCACAAAATACAGCTTCAAGAGCTTCAGCAGGATATGTCAATACAGCGACAACTACTTCAAAAGGAAAAGCATCATTAGGGATTTCGTTGGCAAGGCCAGTTTCAGGAACGATTACTTCTAGATTTGGAGCAAGAAGTAGTATTCGAAGTTCTGCACATACAGGATTAGATATTTCAGCACCAAAAGGAACGGCAATTAAAGCAGCAGCAGGAGGAACTGTTACTTTTTCTGGATGGAAAGGTTCTTATGGATATATGTTAGTCATATCTCACGGAAACGGTGTACAGACATATTATGCACATTGTAGTAAATTATATGCATCAGTTGGACAAACTGTTTCACAGGGCGAAACAATAGCATCCGTAGGTTCAACAGGGAATTCAACAGGACCACATCTACATTTAGAAATTAGAGTAAATGGTGTAGCATATAATCCACAAAATTATTTATATTAAGATTAAAAATCCACAGTTTGTAAATAAACTGTGGATTTCTTGAATACAAAAATAACTTTTTACATATTAAAAAATGAAATTTTTAATATTTGTTATGACAAAAAATATTTAATACCAGTTTCAATTGCATTTTTCTTCATGATTGGTTTACCATGTTCCAATAATTTCATTTTAAAAGTTTCAGAATGAGAAGCTAAATTTGCAAATTCAGAAATGGTTGAGTAAAATGTATGAATATATGTGTAATCTGTATTTATATTAGAAAGTATAAGATAATATGTATCATTAAATAGGTACAAAGCAATTGTTTTAGCTAAACGTTTTGATTGGATTTTTGTTGTATTATGAATAGCAGTGCAAAATTCACAAAATTCTTCGAAACTAAAAAATTTATAAATAGAATTACTGCTTTTAGGATTTACATTTTTAATTTTCTTTTTTGGTGTTACTTTCAATTTACTAGAAGATAATCCGGTTTTTTCTATATATTTTGTGATAGTAAACACAAAAAGACCATCAGAAGAAGAAAAAGCTTCTACAAGAAGTTTATGTCCTTCTGTATAAAATCCTACTTCTTTCTCAGCTTTTAATAGCATTTCCAAAAATAATTTTTGAGATTCTATTGGTTTTTCCATAATCGTTTGATAATCTAAATTATTATTTTTTAAATCTTCTGAATTTACAATGACACGAATTTTATTTTCAGTCAATTTTTCAATTTTCATAAATAATAAAAGCCTCCTTAAAACATATTAAATATATTATACTACTATTATTATTATATTTAAATAGATAATTTTTGGTAATAAAATTTTAAATATTAAACAATATACCATATAAATATGAAAAAAGTAAAGGTTTTTACTTGAAAAAAATGTTAAATCAATATATAATACCAATATGTGAAAAAATAAATAGCCGTAAGAAGTAAAGGCTGATATGGAGGTATAAAAATGGCAACAAAAGATAAAAATATATGGATATTGCTAGTGTTTATTCTATCAGGATTGGTAATAGGGGGACTATTAGGACAACTTGCGTCTAATGTGGACTGGCTATGGTGGCTTTCATATAGTCAAACATTTGGATTACAAGACCCAATTGTTTTAGATTTAAGTGTTGTGACAATTACATTTGCTTTAATGTTTAAAATTAGTGTAGCCAGTATTATAGGAATGTTATTAGCAATATTAATTTATAAAAAAATATAGGGGCAAAATATTCAAAAAAGAAAGGAATGATATTTTGTCTATAAAAATAAAACAATTAGCAGAAACTGAAAGACCTTATGAAAAGATGGAACTATATGGCGAAAATGCATTGTCAAATGCAGAATTATTAGCGATTATTATAAAAACGGGAACAAAAGAAGAATCTTCAGTAACAATTGCTCAAAAGTTATTAAGTCTTAACCCGAATTCTAAAAACAATTTGGATTTTTTGAAGGAAATGACAATAGAAGAATTTATGAGAATAAAGGGAATTGGAAAAGTAAAAGCTATTCAATTAAAGGCATTAGCAGAGCTAGCGAAAAGAATGTCAACGCCATCAAATTACCAAAAAATAAAAATAAAAAAACCAGAAGATATTGCAAGATTACTGATGGAGGAAATGCGATTAGAAAAGCAAGAACATGTAAAATTAATTATTTTGAACAATAAGAATGAAATTATAAAAATAAAGAAGATTGCACAAGGTGGAATTAATTCGGTGAATATGTCAATGAGAGAAATTTTAGTGGAGCCTATAAAAATGTTAGCTCCTAAAATGATTTTAATCCATAATCATCCGAGTGGTGATTCTACACCTAGCAAGGCAGATATCAGGATAACAGAAAGACTTTTTGGAGTGGCACAGTTATTTGATATAGAATTGTTAGATCATATTGTAATAGGTAATGGAAATTTTACAAGTATTATGTCAAAAATGTTAACGAAAGATGGAAAAATATGAGTTTATGAAAGGAACGTAAAGATTATGAAATTTTTTACTTTTGGATCAAAAGATATTGGAATTGATTTAGGAACAGCAAATATTTTAGTAACATTAAAAGGAAAAGGAATTATTTTAAAAGAACCATCAGTAGTAGCAATTGATAGAAAAACAGGAAATATTATGGCAACAGGAACAGAAGCAAAGGAAATGCTAGGAAGAACACCTGATCAAATTAAGGCAGTAAGACCATTGAAGGATGGTGTGATTGCAGATTTTACAGCTACACAATTGATGCTTAAAAATATCATCGGAAAAGTAGGAAAACGATATAATATTGGAAAACCAAGAGTTGTCGTTGGTGTACCATCAGGAATAACGGAAGTAGAGGAAAGAGCTGTAGAAGAATCTGTTATCCAAGCAGGAGCAAAAGAGGTATATTTAATAGAAGAACCGATGGCAGCAGCAATTGGAGCATCACTAGATGTTGGAGAACCAAGTGGAAGCATTATTGTGGATATTGGAGGAGGTACGACAGAAGTTGCAGTTATCTCATTAGGAGGAATTGTTGTAAGTCATTCATTGCGTATTGCAGGAGATGAATTAGATGAAGATATTGTTAATTATATAAAGAGAGAAATGAATTTAGCAATTGGTGATACAACAGGAGAACAAATAAAAATGCAAATTGGTTGTGCAATGCCATTAATGACAGAAATGTCAATGGAAGTAAGAGGAAGAGATTTAACGGATGGATTACCAAGAAATGTAACAGTAACTTCAACACAAATAGAAGAAGCAATGAAGGAATCTATTCAAAAAATTGTAGAAATTGTTAAAATTACATTAGAAAAAACACCACCAGAATTGGCATCAGATATTATGGAAAAAGGAATTGTATTAGCTGGTGGAGGAGCATTAATTAAAAATTTAGATAAACTATTAAGTATAGAAACAGGAATGCCAGTATATATCGCAGAAGAACCATTAGACTGTGTAGTTAGGGGAACTGGTAAAACATTAGAAGATTTAGAAAGATTAAAAACAGTATTAATTAATGCTAGAAGAAAAAAATAAAAAGATAGGAGTAGAAAATGTATAAAAGTAAAAAAGCGGAAATAGCAGGAATTGTTATAACGATTATTATTTTAATTCTTATTGTTGTACTTTCAAATGTAGACAGTGGAACTTCATTTATCGAAAATGCAGCAAGTAAATTAGTCATGCCAATACAAAATGGATTGACATATCTAAAAAATACAATTAGTGGAAATAATACATTTTTTACAGATATCAATAACTTAAAACAAGAAAATGAAGAACTAAGTAAAAAAAATAGTGAATTGGAGCAATCTTTAAGAGAGTTAGAGAGTATAAAATCAGAAAATGAAACTTTAAAAGAATATTTAGGGTTAACAGAAAAGTATGGAGAATACAATACTGTGCCAGCATATATTATTAATAAAGATATTAGTAATTATTCAAAAACAATTGTCATAAATGTCGGAAAAGATGATGGAATTCAAGAAAATATGACAGTTATTGCTGATCAAGGGTTAGTCGGACATGTTATTTCTGTTACAAGTGATACTGCAAAAGTAAGAACAATAATAGATACATCAAGTTCTGTTAGTTGTCTATTAAGTACAACTGACGAGAGTATTGTATGTAAAGGAACTTTAGAAGAGGAGTCTGCACTAAAAGCAATGTATATACCAGATGATGACGGAATTATACAAGGTGACAGTGTGGAAACTTCTGGATTAGGAGGAATATATCCTAAAGGAATTCATGTAGGAAGCATCAAAAAAGTAGTCAATACAAAAAATGCAATAGATAGATATGCCATTGTAGAAACAGCAGTGGATTTTGATAAACTAGACACAGTATTGGTCATAACAAATCAATAAAGAGGTGAAATCTTTGAAAAAATTTATAATAAATATATTAATCATAGTAACTGCATTTATCATATATTTCTTACAAGCGAATTTTTTTAATTGGTTTACCATCTCTGGGGTTATGCCTAGTTTATTTGTTATCTTAATTTTATTTATTGGATTGTTCTCTAATAGAATAACAGGTGTTGTATATGGAGTAGCCATTGGAGGAATCTTAGACTTAGTAATCGGTACGCAAATTGGAATTAATGCGGTTGGATTGGGAAGTATAGGTTTTTTAGCGGCTACTTTTGATAAAAATTTCTCCAAAGATAGTAGAGCAACTATTATGTTTATGGCACTAGGAGCAACATTGATATATGAAATTATTGTTTACATATTGAATTATATAGTATTTTCTACAAATATAGAAATGATAAACTTTATCAGAATTTTGGCTATTGAAATTATATATAATTTAATTCTTGTTATTATTTTATATCCACTCATTCAAAAATTTGGATATGCAATCGAAAACGAATACAAGGGGAATAGAATTTTGACGAGGTATTTCTAATGTTAGGAATAGGGAGGTGAGGCCTTGAAGGGATTGAGTTTTAAAAAAACAAAGAAAAAAGCAAGAAGCAATCTAAATTTGCGATTTAATGTTCTAACTGTGTTTACATATATTATAGGAATTATCTTAATTATTCAATTATTTAACTTACAAATTGTGCATGGAGCGGAATATAGAGAAGAATCTAATACAAGGCTTACCAGAGAAACGACGCTAGAAGCTGCAAGAGGAGAAATTTTGGATAGAACAGGTACAGCATTGGTTACAAATTCAACTCAATTTAGTGTGGAATTATATAAAACAAAAATAGATGACAATGAACTAAATAATTCTATTTTAAATATTGTTAATTTATTAGAAAAATATCAAATAGAATATGTAGATTCTTTTCCAATATCTATAAATCCATTTCAATTTACGATTAGTGATGAAACATTAGCTGATTGGAAAAAAACATATGATTTAGATGAAAATATGTCTGCAGAGGAAGCTTTTTATAATTTCAAAGATAGATATGAAATAGAAAATACGGATATAACAGAAATCAGAAAAATTATAGCTATTAGATATGAAATAACAACAACAGGATATAGTAGTACAAAAGCATTAACAATAGCAGAAGATATTCCAAGAGAGGCAGTAGCAGAATTTTCAGAAAATGGTGATAAATTTCCTGGAATTAATATTGTAACAGAACCTGTGAGAGAATATACCTCAGGAACATTGGCTTCTCATATTTTGGGATATGCGTCAACAATTAGTGCGGAAGAATATGCAACTAGGAAAGATAATTATGATGCCAATGATATTATAGGAAAAACAGGTATAGAATATGTTTTTGAAGAATATCTAAAAGGACAAGATGGAACAAAACAAATTGATATGGCAGTTGATGGAACAATAACATCTGAATATACATCTGAAGAGGCAATTGCAGGAAGTGATATTGTATTAACAATAGATGCAAATTTACAAAGAATTACAGAACAAGCACTAGAAGCCAATATCAAAAAAATTGCTTCAGGAGGATTTGGAAGAGCATATAATACCAATGCGGGTAGTTGTGTGGTAATGAATGTTAAAACAGGTGAAATTTTAGCAATGGCAAGCTATCCAAATTATGATCCAGCAGATTTCATAGGAGGAATTTCTACAGATAAATGGAATCAATATAATACAGATTCTGCAAAACCCTTAATGAATAAAGCAGTACAAAACACATATGCGCCAGGTTCTATTTTTAAAATGGTAACAGCAATTGCGGGATTAGAATCAGGAGTGATAACGAGAACAGAGAGAATTAATGATACAGGAATATATTCGAAATATGGTAGAACATGGCCATGTTGGTATTATACAGATTATCATGTAGGACATGGACGTTTAAATGTCTCACAAGCGATTGAAAGGTCATGTAACTACTTCTTCTATGAAACAGGAGATCGAATGGGAATTGAGACACTTGCAAAATATGCTAGATATTTTGGATTAGGTGTAAAAACAGGTGTAGAATTACCAAGTGAAGCATCAGGTGCAGTTGCAACACCAGAATATAAAAAAATTGTAGATCCAAACAATTCTTGGTATAGTGGAGATACGATTAATGCTTCTATTGGACAAGGATTAGACAATTTTAGTCCATTACAAATGACCAAATATATTAGTATGTTGGCAAACGGAGGACATGATATTGATGTTAGTATTGTAAAAAGCATTATTAAATCTGATGGAACAGAAGCATCTACAGAAGAAATTAATCAATTTGTTAACCAAAAGCTAGGATTAGAAGATAATACAACTGAAGAGTTAACTATTCATCAAGAAAATCTAGATGCCATTTTATCAGGAATGCGTTCTGTTACAAGTGATACAACAGGAACAGCTTATGTCAGATTCCAGGATTTTGGAATTTCAGTTGGAGGAAAAACAGGCTCAGCAGAAGCAGGAAAAGATGAAAATGATAATGATATTGTTCATGCATGGTTTGCAGGTTTTGCACCATTTGAAGATCCAGAAATTGCGATTGTCGTTATGGTAGAAAATGGTGGACATGGTAATTATACAGCAGAGGTTGTAAGAGACATTATGGGAGAATATTTTGGAATGAATACACAAGATGTGCAAGAGGATATGAGTGCGGTTAATTATAATCAATCTTTAAGATAGGTTTCAACTATATAAAAAAGTAATTAAAGGAAGGATGTAAAAATGAGAAATTGTGTAAGTATTAACTTAAGAAAAAATGAAATTGTAATTAAAATTAGTGATAATGCGGAACAAAAAGATATTATAGATAATTTAAGAAAAAAACTTCCTGAATTAAAAAAAATGTATAAAAATGAAAAAACACCAATTATGGTTACAGGTAAGATTTTGAAAAATAAAGAAATTGATGAAATACAAGAATTAATCAAACACAATATTGATGTAGAGATAGACTTTGATATGCCGAAATCACTAGGGCTTTCAAGTATTACAAGAACGTTTAATAAAGAAATTGCCATTTCTGAGACCAAATTTCATAGAGGTTCTTTACGTTCAGGACAAAGAATGGAAGCAGAAGGGAGTCTCGTTATATTAGGAGACGTAAATTCTGGTGCAGAAGTGATGGCTTCTGATAATATTGTTGTGTTAGGAGCATTAAGAGGATTGGCACATGCAGGTGCAAAAGGAAATAAACAAGCAATTATTTCAGCAGGAACTTTAGATACTGTACAAATCAGAATTGCTAATGTCATAAAGGAAATTGATAGAGATGAGGAGCCATTACATAAACAAGCATATGTCAGTATTATCAATAATGAAATTGTAATAGAATAATTTTATCCAACCAGTAATAAAATAAGCAATATAAACAACATGTCATCTTTTACATCTTCTTTATAAAGGAAAAACAGTAAAGATAAGATAATTAAATCGTCTAAGTATAATTTTCGTCCAGAAATTTCTAATACAGGTTGTTCTTTATCAGAAAAACCATTTGTATTAATAAAAATAGGACCAACATTATAATACTTAGATGATTTTTTTTCATGCATATTTTCTTTATTTTCAGCAGAAATATCTCCTATTTTCCTTATTTCCGTACAATTGAAAGATTTATGATTTAACACTCTCTCGTTATCTTGAACTGTAGAATTTGGAACAGAATAAATATTTCTTGGATAAGCACGGGAATAAGGATAAAAAGGAAATCTAAAAAAAGGTATATGATTAATCACTCGAATTCTCCTTACCATTATTTTGGTTAAATAACTCAATTAAATTTGCCATATTTAGTAAATTAGAATATTGGTCTAATTTACTTTTTTTTTCATCTCTTAAATATGGTTTTAATGATTGCAATAAATTTGATCTAGGATCAGAAGAATGATTCATTTTTTCCATGATAGATTTCATTTTCATCATAGTATTTATATCAATTTTACTAAAATCAAAAGTATTATTGTTTGTATTAGTACTTGAATTGTTAGTAGTATCAATGGTTTTATCATCTAAGCTGTTTTTGTCAGTTTTCTCATTGGAATTAGAATTTCCATTCATCATTGTAGAAAAGTTTTTTAATGTATCTGGTGGAATTTGAGAGAGTATGTCATTTAAATTACCATTATTTAGCATAGAATTTAATTTATCCATTGTTTGTTTATCAAAATTAAAATTATCCAAAACAATCACCTCATAAAATATATATTCAAAATACAAAATTCTATGTAATATAATATGTCATATTTATAAAAAATGTAACAAATTTGTAACAATTCATTTATAAGTATACATAATTCAAATTTCGTATACCTTATAAACATAAAATGTTAAAAAAAATAAAAAAATGTTCAAAAAATGTTGAAAAATCAACAAAAAAAAGGTATAATTAATAATAGGGATAATTATAAAATTTATAATGCTGAATCTATGGTTAAATCATAATTTAGTTTCAGGGAGGTACGAATATGAAAAATAAGATTTTGAAGATTAGTGTAGTTATTTTATTGATAATGACGCTAACAATGACTAATTTTATATTTTTAGGTTCAAATCTAATAAGTTATGCAGCAGATACAATGAGTACAAACCATAAAAATATCGAATTTGATGCCTATTTCAAAGATAATAATGGACAAAAAATCACAACCCTAGAAAGAACAGCAGATATGCAAGAAGCTTCTTTGTATGTGGCTATTAATGTCAATACAGAAGGATTTTTTGTGGGACAAGTAAAACTACAAAATTCTAATTTTGATATAACAAGTTCTGAAAGTGAATTTGTAAGTAAAATTTCAGATAACACAATCTATTTAAATCAATTAGATGTAGGTACAACTGCAGAAATAGAGGTAAAAGTAAAACCAATAGATAGTGATGTCATGAATGTGAATATGTTAGATTGTCAAAGCGAATTAATCTTAACAGGTATTTATAGAGACAACACAGAAAAGGATATCGATATTGATGCTACAAGAGAAGTCAATATGAAATTGGTAGAGTCAAATGCAGATGACAATGTAAAAAATGAAATTGAAGTGATTACTAATAAATTGATAAAGATTTCTGGTGAAAGTAAAAGAGTTATACAATTATCATTACACATGGGATTAAATGATAACAATTATCCAATGAAAGAAATTTATGCTAAAGTAAATGTACCTGAAATTAATGGTTCAATACCAGAAGTAATGAAAGATGTTCATCTAAATACCATGTCAGCATTTGATTATAAATATGAGAATGGTTATGTGGAAATAACATTGAAAAATGAAATGACACAGAACAATGAAATTTTATGGAGAAAACAAGGCGAAGAAAATGTTATTTTGACATATATTTATGATGCAAATATAGAACTAGAAAATATAGGAATTACTGCTGAAGAACGTATTATTTTACAAAATGATAAAGTGTTAACATCAAATCTTGGAACAGCTACATTATCTAATGAAGAAATTGATTCTACAATAGAAGTAACAGCAAATAATTCTGAAGAAAGCATTTACAAAGGAAAATTATATTCAGGTATTAATAAACAATATACTAGTAAAACTGTATTAGATGTAAATTTAGCAGATATAGAAGAATATATATCTATAAAAGAAGAAGCAAGTAGATATGTACTTGCTGATGGAGAAGTAGATAGTAATATCTTCTACAATAGAACAGTTATTGCTAAAAAAGATTTTGATACAGTATTTGGTAAAGATGGAACAATTGAAATCTATAATGAAAATAATGAATTACTAGAAAGAATAACAGCTGATACAGAAGTTGATGAAAATGGAAATATTGTTATTGATTACACAGGTAGAGAACCTAAAGGAATAGAAATGAGAACTTCTAAACCAATTGCAGAAGGAAGTATAACTTTTATCCATACAAAAACAATTGGTGCGTCAGATATTAACACTGTAAAAGCAGCAAGTGGTATATCAACAAGAATTGTATATGGATATAACAATTATAGTGAAAAAGAATTAGCCATAAAAGGAGAAACATATACAACCGGTATAGAGACAGAAACAACAATGAATATGGCATTAAATGAAACAATGACGGAAGCAAGATTAGAAATTAATAGAAATACATTATCAACAGTTGTAGCAAATGATATTGAAATGAAATTAATACTAAAGACAGATGAAGAATCAAAAGATTTATATAGAAACCCAACCTTTACAATAGAGTTACCAGAACAAGTTGAAAGTGTGCAAATCAATAGTATTAATGTATTATATGAAGAAGAATTAAAAATTGCAAATTATACAGCTGAAGGAAGATATATCACAATTCAAATGGAAGGGGAACAAACAGCATATAAATCACAATCTGTGGAAGGTGCTAATATTATTATCAATGCAACAATCAATGTTAACAGAATTTCTATTGCAAAACCAGAAGCAATTCATGTAACATATACAAACGAAAAAGCAAATGCTTATGCTAACAACGAAGAAGTTGGTAGAATTTCTCAAGAAATAGCAGTGGTAGCACCAAAAGATGTAACAGTTATCAATCGTATAGAAGCTTTAGATGTAGAAACAGTTGGAGAAGAGGAAACAGCAAATGTTAACTTACAAAGAGGAACAGATGCAAAACAAATGGAAGTTGACTTCGAAATTATTAATAATAATGAAGAAAATGTAGACAATGTATATATGTTAGGAACTTTCCCAACAAAAACAGAGGAAAACAATATAGATATAGCAGTTGTTGGAGGAGTTAATGTAGAAAATGGAGTAGTATATTATACAGAAAATGAGAATGCAACAGCAGATTTAGAAAACGCAGAAAATGGATGGACAGAAAGTATAACAAATCCAACAAATGTAAAAAAATATCTAATTACAATGGACAAAATTGATTCTAGAACATCTGTTAGCGGTTCATATACAATAGAAGTACCAGAAAATCTAGAATATAACCAAACAGCAACAGAAGGATACAATGTAACATATACAAAAGGACAAGCAAGAAATGAAAATACAGTAACAGCAACAGAAATTTCAATGGAAACAGGTATTGGACCAAAAATAGAAACAAATTTAACTGCAACATTAGCAGGAGAGGCTTTAACAGATACAAGTACAGTAAAAAATGGAGAAGTTATTAAATATAGAGTACAAGTATCAAATGTAGGTTCAGAAGATGTAAGTAATCTAACTGTAAAAGGAATGATACCAGAAGGAACAAAATTAGTTGAACCAGTTGACAATTATGAATATACAGAGGCTTCATATTATAAAGAAGTAGAAACAGATACATATCAAACAACAATAGAATCTTTACCAGTAGGAGAAGTTACTTATGTAGAATATGAAGTGATGGTTAATGCAGATTTAGCAGATAAAACATCAATTGCCAATACAGTAGAAATCAATTATGCAGATGTTATACAAGAAACAAATGAAATAAAAGTTTTATCAGAGAGCGGAAATTTAAGAGCAATGGTAAAAAGAGTAACTGATAGAAAAGTAGATTTATATGAAGCAGGTGTCGTAGAATATTATGCTATCATAAAAAATACATCATCTGAAACATTACATGATGTTAAAGTAAAAACAAATAAATCAGATAACTTAGAAGTATCAAGATTAACATTAATTACAGGAATGAGTGAAAATGAAGTATCAGATGATGAATTGCACGACTTATCATCTGGAGAAACAACTGAAGTAAATGAGGAAACAGATAATACAATAAATGAAAATATACAAACAGAGGTTATAGAATATAGTGATGAAATTAATATAGGTACATTAGAACCAGGAGAAAGTAAAGTATTAGATTATAATATATCTATTAATAAAATGCCAGATAATACAGTAGATACTATCAATTTCTCAGTAGTGGCATCAGATGGACAAAAAGAATATAAATCAAATTTATGGAAAGATATTGTAAACAGCTTTGATATCAATATGACAATGGAATCAAATACAGAAGACCAATATGTTAAATCAGGAGATAATATTACTTATACAATCCATGTAAGAAATAGTAGTACATCTCAAACATCAGGATTGGTTATTAGAGATGAAATTCCTTCTCAATTGACAGTTAATCGTGTAACGAGAGATGGAGAGGAAGTAGAATTTAAAACAAATCAAATCGAAATACAAAATGACATTCCAGCAAATGGAGAAATGATCATTACTATAGAGACAGTTGTTGATTATTCAGAAGCAAGAACAGATGCAGAAACAATTACAAACAGGGCAATTGCAAGTGTTTATGGAGAAGAAATTGCAAGGACATCTGATTTGAATCACATTATAGAAGCAGATGTTGTAGATGATAATAACGGTGGTTCAAATGGTAACAATAATAACAATAATGGTAGTGATGATGAGCAAAATGGAAATATAGCAAATGGAGAGCAAATGATAAGTGGTTTAGCATGGTATGATGCAAATCATAATGGTAAAAAAGATGAAGAAGAAAATGCTTTACAAAATATAAAAGTAAAATTATTAAATGTAAATACAAACCAATTAGTGAAAGATTCATCAGGAGATGTTTTAGAGGCTACAACAAATGAAAATGGAATGTATGTGCTAGACAATATTTCAAAAGGACAATATATTGCTATATTTGAATATGATAAAAATCAATACTCACTAACTACATATAAGGCAGAAGGAATTAACGAAACTGAAAACTCTGATGTAAGAGTAAATGAATTATTAATAGGAGATAGTAGACAAGAAGTTACTTCAACAGACATTATTCAAATAGATGCACAAAATGTAGCAGATATTAATATTGGTTTAATAGAATTACAAAACTTTGACTTAAAATTAGATAAATATGTAAGTAGAATACTAGTTCAAAATTCAGCAGGAACAACAACGAGAGAATATAACAATGCAACAACAGCTAAAATTGAATTAGACGCAAAACAAATTAATGGATCAAATGTTATTATTGAATATAACATTGTTGTAACCAATGTAGGAGAAGTAGCAGGATATGCTAGAAATATTGTAGATTATATGCCAGGTGATTTAGAATTTAGTTCAGAATTAAATAAAGATTGGTATGAAAAAGGAAATGTATTATATACAACAGCATTAGGAAACGATATTATCAATCCAGGAGAATCAAGAACAGTAACTTTAACATTAACAAAAACAATGGGAGAAGATAACTTAGTAGCAAGAAATAATGCAGAAATTTATGAAGCCTATAATGATTTGGGACTTGAAGATAGTAACTCAACACCAGCTAATAAAGTAAGTGGTGAAAATGATATGGGTTCAGCTGATGTGATTGTTAGTATTAGAACAGGTGGAGTTGTATATATGACAATTGGTGTTATAATCACAATTATATTATTAACAGGAATTGTTACAGTAATTATTGTAAAAAGAAAAAATGCGAAAGAAGAAATTTAGGAAGGAAAGGAGGTAGAAAAATGAGTAAAGTAAAAAAATTACTAGTTGGAATAATTGTAATGATAGTTGCTATATTGGCTTATGCCAATATAGCAAAGGCTGCATATTATGTAGGACAGTATGTTCCTGTTACATATAGTACTTATTTAAATGATCCCAATTTGTTCTGTGTTGAGCATAATCAGAGATTAAGAGGAAATATGACATATCAAGTTATTTCACAAGTAGATATTAGAGGAAATACATCAACAGACCATACGGGAAAAAGTATCAATAGTTGGTATAATGCTAAGCTTGCCCATATATTATATGCAGACAATGGTGGGTCTAAAAGAACTGGACCAGTGCAAAAGGCTATTTGGAATTATATATATACATGGATGCAAAATGTAGGACAATATCATGCAGGACTATATTCAGGATTTGCAAGCCCAGTATCAGGAGGAAGTTCTGCTTTAGATGGATCATCTTCTGATTATGCAAATGAGTTGGCAAATTTAGGTATAACCGATAATACAAATAAAGCAGCCATTACAGTAAAATCTGACGGAAATTATATAAAAGTAGGACCATTTAACTGGAGTTTTTCAGGAACATTAAATAATGTTACTGTCAAAGATCAAAATGGGAATGCTGTAAATGGTGTTACATTTAGTACATATGCAGGATTAAATTCAAGTACAATTGGTGTTGAAAGTATACCATCAGGAAAAGATTTCTATATCATGATACCAATTAGTAGTGGAATTAGTAGAATTACAACAATTTCAGCAAGTGGTACAACAAATGTAGAAGGTGTAAGAGTTTGGTTCTTAGAATCACGAAATGGAGCAAACTATCAGAACTTGATTTCAAGAGAACGTATTGATGCACCATATAATTATGATGATACCTTTGAATATAATATTGATTTATTAGGAAATTTAAAAGTCATTAAGGTAAACAAAGATAATCATGAAGTAAAATTACAAGGTGTTGGTTTCAAAATTCAAAATAAACAATCAGGATTATATGTTCATCAAGATGAAAACGGAACAATCACTTATGTAGATGAGAGCCAAGCAACAGAATTTGTAACAGACGAAAATGGAGAAATTTTAATAGAACATTTAATTGTAGGAACTTACATAGCATATGAAACGAAAAACCCAAATTATGGTTATGAATTTATATCAGAAGGTGTAGAAGGTACAGTTATTGTAGATAAAACACAAGATTTTGTAATAGAAAATAAACAGATCTATGTAAAACTTTCTGGATATGTATGGATAGACAGACAATCAGGAAAACAATCACAAAGAAATAGTTTATATAGAGATGATTTAAATGACGATAGAGATGAGCTATTGGAAAATGTTATTGTAAGATTGATTGATAGAACAACAGGAGAAGTTGTAAAAAATGATAATGGAGAAGACTTCTATGCTTTAACAAAAGAAATTGATTTAGGTGATAGCATTATCAGATATTATCAGTTTGTGGATGTTAGAATTGAACACTTAGAAAACTATTATATTGAATTTGAATATGATGGATTAACTTATACAAATGTAACACCACATATTGACAAAGATAATGGTTCAAAATCAGCAGAAGATCCAGAAGTTAGAGATACATTTAATAAGACATTTAGTACAATTGAAGGAACTTCTGAAACAACAGGTGTTTCATTAGATGAGAATGGAAATGTAGCACATGAATTAAGCTATCAGAAAGATAGAGAACAACATAAATCAACTTTAATTAATGAAGGTTTACCAGTTGGACAATATCCAATAACAGCAAACACAGATGTACCAGATTATATCATTAGAGATCATTTCGAATATGGAATGGAAGAAATACCATATATCAATTTAGGATTATATGAAAGAGAACAACCAGACTTAGCATTAATTAAAGATATGCAAAATGTAAGACTTGCTATTAACGGATATCAACATATTTATGAATATGCACAAAGATTTGCAAATTTAGAGGCACAAGAGGCAGATGGAGACTATAGTGATACAGCATTCAATGTGGGTGTTAAATTTGCAAGTGAATATATAGAAAACTCATACACAAGAGCAATTTATAAAGCAGATTATGAATATGTCAATGAAGAAGATAGTAGTAGAGAATTAAAAGCATATATTACTTACAGAATTGCTGTAAGAAATGAAGCAAGTAGTTTAATCACACAAGTTAACAATTTAGTAGATTACTTTGATAGCAGATATACAATTGTTGCAATGGGTACAGGAATTAATCAAGAAGGTATCATCACTGGAAATATTGACTATGAGCAAGAAGCATATAATGATGAATATGCAAAAACAATTATCTACACAAATTCAAGAATAGAACCTGGAAAACAAAATGAATTCTATGTACAATTTGAATTAACGAGAGAAGCTGTACTAGAAATCCTAAATGATGGGGAAACATTAGACAATGTTGTAGAAGTGAACTCATATTCAACATTTGATGGAAATGGAAGTGTATATGCTGGTGTAGATGTAGACTCTAATCCAGGAAATGCCGTACCAGGTGACCTTACAACATATGAAGATGATACAGATTCAAGTCCATCATTAAAACTAGAAGTAGCAGACGCAAGAGAAATGGCAGGTAAAGTATTCTTAGACTCTACATCAGGAGAATTATTAACAGGACAAATTAGACAAGGTAGTGGTGCTTATGAAGAAGGAGAAACAGGAATACCAAATGTAGCTATTACACTTACAGAAACTTCTGGAACGGGCTTAGTATATACAGCAACAACAGATGAAAATGGAGATTTCTATATCTCAGACTTTATACCAGGAGACTATACATTAACCTATACTTGGGGAGATGAAACATACACAGTACAAAACTACAAAGGAACTGTATATGATAAAGATAGATATGATGCCAACATGGCTAATAAAGAATGGTATAAAGATGATGTTGCTACAAGATGGACAGATGCGGTAGATGATTATGATACAAGATTAGCAATAGATGCAGAATTAAAGGAAATTACTAACACGACAGCAACAACAATTGATAAGATGGATTCTACAACACCAACAATGGGAATTGGTGTAGAATATGACACAACATATACAGCATCATACGGAGATAGATATGTATATAGAATTGAAAATGTAGACTTTGGTATTGTAGAAAGAGCAAGACAGGATATATCACTTAATAAGAGAGTAAGTACGATGAAACTTACCTTAGCAAATGGTCAAACATTAGTAGATTTACAAATAACAGAAGATGGTAAACTAGAAGGACAAACAGCAAATGTCACCTATTTACCACCATCACCAAATTCAATACCAAAAAACGGAATGGTAAGACTTGAATTAGATAGTGAATTAATACAAGGTTCAACATTAGTAGTCGGATATGAAATTAGAGCAGACAATAATAGTGAATTAGATTATTTGTCAGAAAACTTCTATAAGTATGGTATTGTGGAAGGCGATGTTGTAACAATTACACCATCTGCAATTGTAGATTACTTAGATACAGACTGGAGCTTTGATGCACTAAATAATCCAGATTGGGAAGTTATTCAAAAAGATGATTCTAGAATAGAACTAGCGGAAGCAGTTATCAATTCTGATACAATAGGAAACAGAACAATTTTATACACAGAAGCATTAGCAGGATATAATTTACAACCAACAGAAAGTGCAACAGTTATGTTAAATGTGTCTAAACTATTAACAGCTTCACAAGATATTGAGCTAGACAATGAAACAGAAATCAACAAAGTTGATAAACCAGGTGGATCAGACTTAACATCAACACCAGGTAACTATGTACCAGGAACAGGACCAGCAGTAGAACGTGATGATGATATGGCAGAAACAGTTCTTATCACACCAAATACTGGTGAAAACTTAAATTTTGTAATACCATTAGTTGTTACAATTAGTGCATTTGTTATCATCGGTGTAGGCGTTATCTTTATCAAGAAAAAAGTACTAAATAAATAGTGCAAAATTATAGGATATAATAAAAGCATGAGATTTTAAAGTCTCATGCTTTTTTATTGAATAGGAAAAAATGATTTTTCTATTGAACAAAAAAATGTTGCGGAGTTACGCAAATAAGGGATTGACGAATTTTGAAATAAAAAAAGAAAAAATGTCATAAAAATGTAAACAAAATTTAATAATTATTCTAGAAAATGCTTTTGCGACAATCCCTAAAGTGTTAGAAAACTCGAAAAATATTTGGAAAAATTATGTATTGAAAAAATAAATTTATAGCTACATAATTATATATATATATTATACACGGAGGGGAAAAGTATGATGAAAAAAAACAGTAGGGTTAAAAAGACATTAGGAATATTGTTTACATTGATTATATTAACATTGATTGTATTTCTAATGAATAAATTGATTAGCAAGGAAAGTTTCGGTGTAGAGGAACAAAAAGTTTTACTTGAAGGAAACTTAGATAAATACGTAAATTATAGTTTAGCAAATCAAACAGAAGAAACCCTAGTGCAATATACCATTAGAGCAGGAATTGAATATGGGGAAAACTATATCCCAGTTAAGAATTCAGAACTAACTGTGAACTTTAATCAAATTGATGATAAATTCCCCTATGATGTTAAAATAATTGCGAAAAGTACAAAAGTTACAAATGGAAAAACAAAAGAATTGATACAAGACTATCAGTATGATGCCAATACAGGAAGTTTAAAAATAAATGTAAGTAATGAAAATGAAAACGGGGAACCAATTAATCAAGAAAGAACGAACAAAGATGATAGGGATGAGTATGTCATCATTTGTTATTATGATACATATACGGAAGAGGCTTCAGAAAGAGATTTAAATTGCAATGTGTCATATAAAGCACAAATGTTTACAGAAGACAATAAAGAAATAAATGGTGAAGGAAAATTAGAAAATACAGTAATGGAAAATATTGGTGATGTAACTTCTATTAATAGTTATACAGATGATATATATAATGGATATATGAAATCTAATAGCATAAATGGAACCAATTATGATACACAGTACACAGAAAAGCAAAAGATATCTATCAGCAAAAAAGAAATACAAGAAAAAATAGTTGTAACAGAAGAAAATACATTTGTGAATACAAATGATATACAATATAAAAGTACCAAAATATTAAAAGATGACATAATAAATCTCTTAGGAGAAAATGGAAAGATAGAAATATTTGACGGAAATGAGACAATTATTGCAACAATTGATAATACGACAGAGTTTAATGAAAATGGAGAAGTAATAATTACATATCCTGAAAATACAAATAAAATTATCATAAAAACAAGTAACATTGAAAATGTAGGAATATTAAATTTAGAAAATGAAAAAGTCATAAAAGCGGATATATCAAACTTACAAGATACAGATATAAAATCAAAAGTAGTAGTAAGAGGAATTCGTGAAGAAGTTATAGAAGGAAATCAAGAAAAAAGCATAGAAAATGAAGGAACAGAAAGTGAAAATGTACCAGAAATAGTAGAAACAGAGACATATACAGTAGAAACAGAAAATACAATCGAAGTAAAAAATGCACAAACAAATGTAAAAGTAAACTTGGATAATACACAATGGACAAATAAAAAGCAAAATGAAATGATATTTAATGTTTCTTTAGATACAACATCTGCCCAAAGTAATCTATTCCAAAATCCAACTGTAAGAATTCAATTGCCAAGCCAAGTAGAAAAGGTCATCATCAATAATTCATCTATGGTTTATGGAAATGGATTAGTATTAGAAGATACATATGTTGAAAATGATACAAATGGAAATTTAAATATTATTGCTAAGCTAAGTGGAAAACAAACTGGATATCATGAAAATGATTTAGGATTAATGACCAATATAGAAATATCAGCAATTGTTATATTAAAGAAAGATATTGAAAGTACACAAGACAAAATTCATTTAGTATATACAAATGATTATGGAAATAAAGAACAAGGAAATATTGAAAAAGAAATCACCATAGAAGACTATCAAGAAGTAGAAAATGAAGAAAATAATGATTCAAATTCAACGATTTTGAATAGTGAAAAAGATATTATATCAAGTATTACCAATACTGTACAAGAAAAAGTGGCAACAGCAACAGCAGAGGAAATAGAAGGATTAAAAGTTGAAGTTCAACCAATGAGGGGAAATGTAACGTTAAAAGATGGCGATACTGTATATGAAGGTGAATACATAAAATATAATGTAAAAATTACGAATACATTAGATAAAGATATTCATAATATAAAAATAGTAGGAAGTGTGCCAGAAGGAGTTACTTATGGAAAACTAAATGCTGACTATTATAGTTATAATGGTGTATATGAATATAATTTTGATGAAAATCTTAGAGAAAAGGAAATAACAGTAGAAACTCTAGGAGCAGGAAAAACCATAACAGAATTTTATGAAGTCAAAGTAGATAATTTGGCAGAAGGAGAAGCAGAAAAGCAAATAACTTTAAATATAAAAACATATATAGAATCTAGTGTAGTATCTAATTATGAAATCAATCATATAGTAAAACCAGCTGTAGTACAAGGATTTCTTGGTGCTTGCTTAGATAACTTAAGAGATAGATGGAATTATAATTTCACAATCGATAATCCAGAGGGAAAAGAAGTAACTGTAAAATTAGAAGTACCTAAGTATTATGAACTTGAAATGATTGTACATGGTTCAGATGGATACTTTCTTGAAGATTTAGGCGGTACGAGAGAAGGAAATATTTTCATAATAACTGTAACAGAAGGAGGTATGTATAGTTTCCAAGGATTTATTCCTAGTGATTCTGTGAGGGCAGATATTAATGCAGATAAAATAGAATTACAAGCATATGGTACTTTAGTGGTAGATGGAATAGAATATAAGACAAATGAAAATAGAATACAATATGAATTTGAAAGTGTTTCTGTTACAATGACTTCAGAAAATGAAGGTGAAGAAGTTCAGTATGAAGAAGCAATTAATTATAGAATTGCAATTACCAATACGGGAAGAACGAATTATAATGATAAAGGATATAATACAGTAAGTATCAATGTGAAAGATTATTTACCTAAAGAGGTAAATCCAGTTACCATGACCTATGAATATTACCCAATTGTTAATGAAGAAACAGGGGAATTAGGTACAGAAAAAGTGAAAGAAACAAAAGATATTTCAGGAACATTGACAGACGAAAACGGAAATGAACTAGCAGAAGTAGATATTTTCTTAATCATTCCATATGGTGAGACATTGTATATTGATGTAGAAACAACAGCAGGATATGTATATGAAGATACAAAGATAGAAAATAGTGCGATTGTTCAAGGAGATAAAATTAATACAAAAACATCTAATATTATTACACATACAATACTTGCACAAGCAAAACAAGAACCAATACAACCAGAAGATCCAGATGAGCCAACAAATCCAGATAATCCAAACAATCCAGATGATCCAAACAACCCCAATACCCCAGAAGAGCAAAAATATAGTATATCAGGAACTATTTGGAACGATAAAAATGAAGATGGTACTAGACAAAGTGATGAACCAATGATAAATGGAATGGAAATCATGTTGATTGATATGAAAGATTCAAGCAATGTGAAAGCCAAAACAACAAATGCAGGTGGTTCATATACATTTTCAGATTTGGACATAGGAAATTATATTATTATCTTTAAATATGATACGAGTACATATTCTGTTACGGAATATCAAAAGATGGGAATATCTGATGGTTTAAATTCTGATGCGAAAAATCAGACGATCACATTAAATGGAGAACAGATTGATGTAGCTGTTACAGATACATTGAATGTAACAAAAAATATCACGAATGTAGACTTGGGATTGGTTGAAAATAAAGTTTGTGATGTCCAAGTAGATAAATATATATCTCATGTAACAGTTGATACGCAAAAAGGAAGAAAAGAATATACATATGATCAAGCAAAACTTGCCAAAGTAGAAATAAGAGCAAAAGAAATAGAAGGTGCAATTGTTACTATACAATATGAAATTATTGTTACCAATCACGGAGAAATACCAGTAACGATTGGAGAGATAGAAGATAATATTATAGGAACATTAGAATTTTCACAAAATAATAATGCGAACTGGACAGTAGAACAAGATGGAAAACTCATTAATCGAGCTTTCATGAATCAAGAAATTGGTGCAGGAGAAAGTAGACAATTAACGATCACATTCACTAAAACAATGACTTCAAGTGATACAGGAACATATGTTAATCAAGCAGCTGTTAAACAAATCAATAATAAAAAGGGAATAGAAGATTCCAATTCGCAAAATGACTCATCACAAGCACAAGTGATTATTTCTGTTAGTACAGGAGTAATCATGTATATATCTATAACATCAGCTGTAGGTCTTTTAATTGTAATGACTATATTCTTAATATTAAAGTATAAAATAAAATTAGTAAAAATAGGTAAGTTAGGTGCATTTATATTTGTATTTACTACAGTGGTAGCAGTACAAGGTGCAAATCATTTCGTACAAGCACATGGTATATATCCACAATATCAATATACAAATTTTGACTATATTGATTGGGAAAGTGGAAATTCTCACCAATTTACTGGTGGACCAGATGGTGGTGGCGGATGGTGTATGAATCATGGTGACGAAGCCTATGATGGTCAATACTATGTATATGCATGTTCAGACACAAGAACACCTACTTCTAATCAAGATGCTGATACAAGTATTACATTGACAAAACAAAATACAACAGCAGGAATCAAATATCTAAATGGAAATTATATTGTAGGACCATTCCAAGTAACATCATCTGTCAATATAGGATATGTTTGGGAAGTATATGACTTAAATGGTAGTGCAATTACAGGATATGGAGTATGTGATGAAAATGGAAAAAATATTTTACCAATTGGTGATTATAGAAACGTAACATTTTATATCGCCATACCAGCAGATAAGATGAAAAGTGGAATATCAAAAGTAAAAGTTTCTCAAACGAGATCAGGAATAAGAACAGTAACAACTTCATATTATGGATATTTATGTTATCATTATAACGGATCTACTCCAAAAGTACCACAAAGAGTTAAAACTAAAAGTGAATTTTTACATGATCAAACAACATCAACAACCACGATTACAAATACAAAATCTGTAGAATGGACAAGCTTTAATGCCAACTTAAAAATTATTAAACAAGATGCAGATGATTGTGATGTAAGACTTCCAAATGTAGAAGTAAATCTAAGATGTGATTCTATAGGATATAATAGAAATTTCGTATCAGACGAAAATGGCGAAATTTATGTTAATAATTTGACACCAGCTACCTATGTCTTAACAGAAAACTTTAATGCAAACTATGGATATGAGGCAAGCAGACAAGAAGAAATACAAATCTATGCAGGAATTGTTCGTGAATATAGTTTAACAAATGAAAAACATACAGGTAATTTGAAGATAGAAAAGAAAGATCCAGATAATGATAATGTATTAGAAGGAGTAAGCTTTATAATCAGAAAAAGACTATCTACAGAAGATGAAGAAGCATTGCGAGATTTTGTAAACGGAAAAGGAGATCTAAATGCTAATGGATATTTAGAAGAAGACGATCTACGAATTATATTAAGATATGTTGCAAAGAAACAAGATCTAACAGCAGAACAATTAAATGAAGCAGATGTTAATGGAGATGGAGAAGTTGATGTATCAGATATGCGTCTAATGATAAGAAAAATTCAGAGTGCAGGATATGTGGCGGGAATGCAAAATGATGAATCAGGTAATTTAACATCACTAACAACTGCAACAGGAACTGTGTATTTGGATAATATGCAAACAACCACTAATCCAAATGAAGCAACTGTATTTGTTACAGATAAAGATGGATTGATACAAATACATAATATATTAATTGGTAGTTATGTAGTTGAAGAGATATCAGTAGGAGATGGTAATTTCGGTTATGAGGTCGATGATGACTATATAACATGGCAAGCAAATGGACAGACCGGAACAGGAAACAATATCACAGTTAATGTAGAAAGACAAAGGTCATATAAAACTGTTCCAGAAAGTAATATTATTAAAGATGATAAAAAAATCATAGATGATGGAAGTTATGAAATTGAAACAGCATTAAGCTCAAGTAAAGTATTAGATGTAGGATATGCATACACATATAATGGAGCAAATGTAAACATACATGTAAGAAATAGTTCCATTGCGCAAGAATTTTATGTAAGATATGTGGGAAATGGATATTATACGATTGTATCCACATCAGCTAATAAAAATCTAGATGTTAAGAATGCAGCGACCACACCAGGAACAAATGTACAAATATGGCAAAGTAATGGATCAGATGCACAAAAATGGTTGGCAGTAGATGTAGGAAATGGATATTATAGCTTTGTATCAAAATGTAATTCATTATATCTGGATGTTGCGAATGCATCAACAGCAGATATGACAAATGTACAAGTATATACAGGAAATAATTCAAATGCACAAAAATTCAAATTAAATGATATTACAATAGGTACATCAGAAGAAGATTTTACTACAGTAACCATTCATAATAAACGAAAATATATCAAAATTAGAGGATTTGCATGGGAAGAAAAAACAGATGGTAAAAATAGTACAAAAGATTACATATGGAATGACGGAACGGAAGATAGAAGATTAGCTAATATACCTGTTAGATTAATCAATGCCAATGGAGAAACCATTGACCAAGCTTATACAGATGCCAATGGAGAATATGCATTTGGTAACTATGATGAAAATGAGAATGCAACAAAACTAAAAATAGAAGATTTGGTAGGAGCCCATATTGAATTTGCATATAATGGAATGAGTTATCAATCTATTGCAGTAGATCCAAACTTTGTTGTGAATACAGAAACAAGGGAAAATGGAAATACTATTGTAAAATATGCTGGTGATACCAATAAGGCAACAGACGAAGCATTAAGAGAAGACTTTAATAATCGATATGCAACCATTAGTAAAGATATATCTTCTGACACAAATGAAGAAAAAACACATGATATCCAATATGAATATGATGTAACAAACCATAAGAGTACAGTTATTTATGGAGATAATGTACAATATGGATATGAAGGACAAACCTACCCTATTTCTGGAGTATATGATCAATATACACTTCAAGCCGTAACAGCAGAAAGTGATACAAATGCACTTTGTACAGATTTAACACCAGAAACGATTAGACAAAATGCTGTAGAAGAAATTGGTGGATTGAACTTAGGTGTAGAAGAAAGAATCATGCCAGACTTAGCCGTTGTAGAAGATATGGATAATATAGAAATTCATTTAAATGGATATAAACATACATATCAATATGCAAGAAGATATGATGATCCAGAAGAATATGCAGGAGGAGATCCATTTAATGTAGGTGTCAAATTTGCAAGTAAATACATAACAAATTCATATTCAAGAGAAGTATATTCATCAGATGTTGTATATAATCATCAAGAGGGAGGAACAGAAGGAAAATTAGAAATCTATATTACTTATAGATTACAACTAAGAAATGAGTCAAGTACGGTATATACCAAATTAAAAACACTAGCAAACTATTATGACGAGAGATATGCAGAAGTACTTGTAAGAGATGATCAATTTGTAACAAATAATGAAGGAATCATTACAGAATATGGAGAAGTAATACGTTCTGAAATAGATAATAGTTATCATCAAAATGGCATGAAAAAAGCAAACATATATACAGATTATGATATTGCACCAGGTAAGACAAGAGAAATCACGATTACATATAAATTAGGAAATGAAGCAGTTAATAGTTTATTAAATCAAGACCTTACATTAGATTCTATTACAGAGGTGACAAAATATTCTTCATATAGTGATGATCAATACACAGTACCATATGCAGGAATCGATGTGGATTCAGCAGCTGATACAATCAATCCAAGTGATTATATTAATACAACTGAAGATGATACAGATAAAGCACCATCTGTTATACTAACTTTGAAAGATGAAAGATTTATCAAAGGTACTGTATGGGAAGATGGAGCAGATCCAGACTTGTTAAATAACACAGGATATGAAAAAGAAAGAAGAGGTGACGGTATCTACGAAGAGACAACGGAGAATGTTGTTAAAGATGTTAAAGTAGAATTACTAACGGTTACTGGTTCAGGAGAAGATACGGAATATCAATTAGCAAAAATATATCAATATGATGAAGAAAATAAAAATGAAAGCGTATTAGAGGCTGAAACAAAAACAGATGAGCACGGAAATTATGAATTTGTCGGAGTGATACCATCAAACTATGTCTTAAGATATACATATGAAGATATGAGTATTCTTTGTGACAAAAATGGAAATATTCTACTAGATGAAGAAGGAAATACCAAATATATAGATGCAGATAAATATAAATCTACCATCTATAGAGGTGGAGACAAAGAAGCAGTAGAAAATATGGATGATTATTGGTATAGGGAAGAAACAAGTAAAGATGAAGGTGGACTACCAAGATATTCAGACGCAAAAGATAATGATGAATTTATGAACAATAGATTAGGTGAAAAATTAGACGGTTTAGATAATACAGATATCACGTATGGATCAATTATAGAAAGTGAAACAACCTTTAAATCTGTTAGTGCAGATACAAGAAAATTCGACATGAAAATAGAATATGATGTCAATAAAGATAATATTAGTAAATATGGAGCAGAGTTAAAATTTGAATTTGATCATATTGACTTTGGTATTATTGAAAGACCAAAACAATCTATTGATGTTAATAAAGAAGTATCAAATATACAAATCAGGTTAACAAATGGTAATGATTTGATAAATGGAGATCCACACTCTCAACCAGGTGTTAGGGTAGTAGATGATGATGTATATATTGAAATTGATAATGAAATTATTCAAGGTGCAACATTAATCGTAACATATGGTATCACAGTAGATAACACAGCATGTGAAATAGATTATAATACAGATGATTACTATATCTACGGAATTTGGCCAGATAATCGAGAAGAGTACTATAAAATAGCAACTGTTACAGATATGTTTGACTATTTACCAGAAGACCTGGTATTCCAATTAGACAATGCTACAAATGAAGGTTGGGAATTAGTAAATGATATAACAGACAAAAATAAATATGAAGATAAAGTACTTGCAAAACAAGTATATGAAAAGGTAGAAGATCTATCAAATATCATTCACTTAACAGATGAAGGAGCCGAGACATTTGATTTAGAGCCAGGTGAAAGTGCAACAAAATATATAGTTGCTTCTAAACAATTATCAGCCGAAACAGATGACTTAACATATGAAAATGATATAGAAGTTGTAAAATTAACAGGAGAAGCACCAATAGACTCTATACCAGGAAACTATGACCCAACAGAAAATGAAACATATGATCCAGGAGATCCAAGAGATCCAGAATATCCAAATGGTGGAGAGTTTATGGATGAAAATGAACCAGATTGTGACGATGTGGAAGTAACCATCACACCACCTACTGGTGGATATAAACAATATTTACTATATGGAATTTTAGGATTTAGTGTTCTTGTAATTCTTGGAGTAGGTATTGTAATCATCAAAAAGAAAGTTTTATAGGGACGTGTCAAATTGGACATTTTCCGTCCAAAAGGGACAGACCTTGAAAACAAAAAATAAACTTCATAGATAAAGAAATCTATATATAAAATGTATAGATTTCTTTTTGTTATATTCTTTTTATATAGCTTTGTTCATTTTGTTTGTTCTTTAATGATTTGGTGCAATTTCAATGTAAAGCTACGCAAATAGGGAGTTGGAGAATTTTAGAATTTTTAAGCGAAAATTGTCATAAAAATGTTAAAAAAATGTAAAGAATTCGACATAAATGACAATTTTGTATATCCCTAATAGGATAAGGAAGCCAAGAGAAAATGGAAAAAAGATAATATTGAAAATAAAAAAAAAAAACCATATTATAATATTGATGAAATTTAGCCAATTCTAGAGGAGGGGTAATATGAAAAAAGCACTGATTATTGCACTAATATGTATCATAACATTGTGTGAAGTATTAATACTTGGTGTAAAAATCGTATTTGCTAATGAAAAAGAACAAACAAATGAAGTGCAACAAGCAAATACAGAACAACAAGAAATGGAAGAAGGAAATTTACAAGAACCAGTAATAAGCTTAGAGCAAAGTGTAGAAAAATTTTACAATGTATCAGAAGATCAAGTGTTATTGCAACAAAAGGTAGTTGTCAATAGAGAAAAAAATCAAAAGTTAGAAAAAGAGGATATAGAAGTTGTTTCTCCAATGATTCAAGAAAAAAATGCACAAATTGTTACCATTTTAGTAAATGGAAATAGATTGGAAGATAACAGCTATCAATATGATGCACAAACAGGCATATTAACCCTTTCTATAGCAAATGAAGAACAATTAAGTTATATTAATCAAGAACAAGATGTATATCAATTTATATTTGGATATCTAAATATGGAGCCTTTAGAGGCACAAACAATTGATTTAGCTGTTCATATAAATACAAAATATGAAAATTTTGACCAAATTGCAACCAACAAAGAAGATAACTTAGAAATTGCAGCTCCAATAGGGCAAAGTATTTCCTTGAAAGGAAAAATTTCTTCAGAAATAGCAAAAGGATATATGTATCAAGGAAATCAAAAAGATACAGAATTTGCAGAAGAATATAAAATTGAAGTCTCTAACTTACAAGGTTTTGATCAAATTGTGATTCACAATGCAGAAGAAAACTATATGTATATGTATCATGACCAAATCATGACTAACAGTGCAGAAGGAAATACATATTTTATGGATACCTATATTGTTAAAGAAGAAATGCTAAAATTTTTAGGCGAAGATGGAAAGATAACAATAAAAGATGCCAATGGAAGTCTACTAGCAGAGGCTAATAAAGATAGTGAAACAGATGAATCAGGTAGAATTCACATTGCTTATCCAGAACAAAGCATTCAAAAAGTGCAAATAGAAATGACAAAACCAATACAAGAAGGAAGTTTGGCTATCAGACACAAAAAAGCCATGAAAGCAGAAACAGGATATGAGAAAAACAATTTGCAAAGATTTACAGCATATGAAGAAAAAATTGTTGCCAATGAAATGGAAACGGTTTTAACAATGAATTTAACAGAACCAACATTACAAGCAGATTTTCAAGTAAGTAAAACAGATTTATCCACCATGCAACCTAATCAAGAGTTAGAAATGAAATTGGTATTAAAATCTGTAAAAAATAATGCAAAATTATACCAAAATCCATTGATAAGAATTACGATGCCAGAAGAAATTGAAACAATCAATTTACAAGACGGTGTTAACTTATTATATGAAGATGAAATGCAAGTAGAAAATGCATGGATAGAAGGAAAAACAATTTATATTCAATTAGTAGGAGAACAAACCATCTATAAAGAACAAGCGGTTCAAGGGGCAGAAATTAATTTTAAAGTAAATGTAACTTTAAATAAAAAAGCAACAAATACCAATAAAGAAATCATTGCACAAGTGACAAATGCAAATGATATGGTGGAAATGAAAGCACCAATCCATATTGTATCACCAAAAGATATGATTACCATTAATAAAGTAGAAACAATGGGAATAGAAGCTTATGGGGAACAAAATAGTCTAGAAGCTTCTCTTCAAAGACATTCAGATGCCAAACAAATAGAAATTAAATCGGAAATTATTAATAATAAAGAAAATGTAAATAATGTTAAAATTTTAGGAAAAATTCCTACAAATACAACAGAAAATAATTTAAATGCCAATATGGTAACACCAATTTCTGTTGAAGGAGCAGAAGCAACGATTTATTATACAGAAAATGAAAATGCAGACGAAAATCTTGAAAAAGCAGAAAATGGATGGACAGAAGATATGCAAAGTATCACACAACCTAAAAAATATTTATTAGCAATTAACCAAATGAATCAATCAGAAGTAATACATACATCTTATGCTATATCTGTACCATCAAATCTAGAATATAATCAACAAGCGACAGAAGGATATAGTGTATTTTATACAAGTAGTGAAACCAATATTAACAACACTGTAAAAGCAACAGATGTCACATTAACGACAGGAAAAGGACCAATTCTAGAAACAGAATTATCAGCAAATGTTGGAAATGATGTTATTTCTTCAGGAGATATTGTAAAAGTTGGGGAAGTGGTTCAATATACTGTTAAAGTAAAAAATACAGGAACAGAAGAAGCTAATAATGTCACAGTAAGTGGACAAGTGCCAGAAGGAATGGTATTACTAGAGCAAAAACCAGCAAAAACAACAGAACAGGATTCAGGAATCACTGTAGAAGATAGCGGATATGTATATGGCAAAGGGCTTTATAACGAAATACAATCAGAAACCTTTACTGGAACAATTGATACCATTGGAATAGGAGAAACAAAAGAAGTACCTATATTATTAAAAGTTATGGAAGTGATGCCAAATATCCATGTGAAAGCACAAATTCAATATGAAGAAGATGTAAAAGAAACCAACGAAATTTCTATTACACCACAAGAAAATGCTTTAGAAGTCTATATCAAATCTATTGATGACCCTGCAAAAATCTATCAAAATGGACTTACAACCAAATATGCGATAGGCATTAAAAATCATTCAGATGAAGCACAAAATCATATTACAGTCAATGTAAATCTTCCTGAATATACACATTTAATCAGAGCCTATATAGGAGAAAATGAGTTTAATATTGAAGAAAATTTGGTGATTGATACGATACAACCACAAGAAGAAATTGAAATGGTCATTATGTTTGCCATAGATGAATTCGGAAAAGATATTACGGAAATTCCAACTTCTGTTATTTTGGTAGATGCAACACAAAATGAAACAAGATCAAATGTATTTTATAGAGAAGTTTACAACACAGAAATGGAATTAGATTTAACAGCAACAAATGAAGGAGGATATGTTAAAACAGATGATATCATTGAATATAAAATTCAATTAATCAATACAGGAAAAACAGAAATTGGTAGTTTAGTGATAGAAGATAAGATACCAAATGAATTAACCATTTTAGAAGTTACAGTAAATGGAGAAAATATAGAATTTGAAGAGAATAATCATATTGCAGAATATATGGGATTGGCACAAGGAGAAACAAAAGAAATGATTATCAAGACAATTGTCAATTATTCAGATACCAGAACAGAAGATATCGATGTTGTCAACAAGGTACAAGTACTATTAAATGGAGAAGTATATAAAGAAGCACAAGCATCTCATACAATAGAAGCATCAAGAACCAATATAGATCCAAATGACCCAAACAATCCAAATAATCCAAACAATCCAAATTATCCACAAAATGGATATACCATAAGAGGATATGCATGGGTAGATCAAAATGAAGATGGAAGAATGCAAGATACAGAAGATAGATTTTCAAATATGAATGTCATGTTATTAAATGTAGAAACAAATGCATTGGTTACAGACGAAAGTGGAAATTATTTAAGAGCAACAACAGGAAATTCAGGAGAATATATGTTTACAGACTTAAGCAGTGGAAAGTATATGGTTATATTTGAATATGACACAAGTCGTTATTCTTTATCACCATATCAAAAAAATGATGTCAATGAAAGTCAAAATTCAGATGTTATTTCTAGAAGTATGAACATTGCTGGAACAGAGAAAACTTATGCTGTAACAGATACACTAGAAATTACAGACAGAAGTATAGCCAATATCAGTATTGGTTTAATAGAATTAGATGAAGCAGATTTACAAATGGATAAGTTTGTTAAGAGAATTATTACACAAAATTCAGATGGAACAAATGTAATTACCTATAATGCAGATTCTAATTTGGGAAGAGTAGAATTAGATGCTAGAAAAGCAAGTACAACAAATTTAGTAATCGAATATGAAATCAGAGTAACAAATGTAGGAGAAGTAGAAGCTTATGCAAGAAATTTAATGGATAGCTTGCCAGATGGTTTAACATTTAATTCGGAATTAAATAAAGATTGGTATCAATCAGGAGATAGTTTATATAATATAGCTTTATCTAATGAAAAAATAGGTATTGGAGAAAGCAAATCTGTTACATTAACATTGACTAAGAGAATGTCAGAAGATATGACAGGAACATATACAAACCGTGCAGCAATTGTAGAAAGTTATACAGAATCTGGAATTGTAGATCATAACAAGGCAAATGATACGAATAGTGCAGATGTGATTATTAGTATTCGAACAGGTGCTATTGTAGGATATACGGCACTCATCTTATCAACCATTGTGATGATTGGAACAGGAATTTATTTTATCAAGAAAAAAGTGTTAGATGTGAATATGTAAGGAAAGGAGGGAGAGTGTGTGAGTAAATTAAAGAAATATATCATTATTTTAATAGGCTTTCTCATTGTCTTATTGGGATTAGCAATAAATTCAGAAGCCGCTAGAACACAATTCTTAAATAGTTTCATTGTTTTAGCAACAAGAGGAGATATATATTGTACACAACATAGTAGAGAAATCTTTAATATGGGTTGTACATATACATTAGTAGGAAACTATGATATAAAAGGGAATATAGCAAGAAATAATCAAACAGGAGCGACCGTAGAGCATACAGATAATGGTATTATGGCATATATTTTACATCAAGAACAAGTGAAACCTAGTACAATCAGTTCAGGTGGTTATGCACATTTAAGTAGATATCCAGCACAAGTTGCTTTATGGATGCATCAAGCAAATTGGTATAATACTGTAGGACAACATATAGGCATTAAAGCAGGTGTTTTAGAAGGAACTTCAGATTATTCAAGTGCTCATAGGTTTGGAACCTATGATGATGCACAAAATATTGTGAGTGCAGGAAAAAAATATGCCAAAGAGATTTCAGGATCTAACGTAAGTAGCAATACAGATCAATCTAAAATTGTTGTGGAACCATATGAAAAAAATGGAGAAGATTATGTAAGAGTAGGACCTTTCAATTTTACATTTGCGGGTTCGTTTAGTAAAATTGAATTAAAAGGAAATGATAATATATCTATTCCTATTAGTGCCTATGAAAAATATAATGGTAGCCAGATAGAAGAAATATCAAGTCCAGTAAAAGACCAGAACTTTTATATATCATTCAAAATACCAGAAAATGTATATAAAATAGCAGGAATCTATGTATATACAACTAGAAGTGTATTATGTGTGAATTTTGAATTATGGGAATGCCTATCATACAATACACAAAGTTTCTTACAACGTGGGAATAGATGGACAGAAAATCAAGATTTTAATGGACATTGGGATTTAGATATTAATCTTTTTGGTAAATTTGATTTATTAAAAGTAGATCCAGATGCATTAAATGAAGATGGAGAACTAGGAAAACCATTAAAAGACGTTGGATTTACATTACAAATGGTATCAGGTGTCAAAGAAGGCTATTATGTTTCATATGATGAAGATGGAGATGCCGTATACACGGAAGAGCCTGTTACCATTATGACAGATGAAGATGGAAAAATCTTTATTGATCAAATGTGGATGGGAGATTATGAATTAATAGAAGTGGTCAATCCACACTTTGGATATGAAGACCTACCAATTGTTTTAGGTACTTATACAGTAGATCCAGGAGCTACTGCTAAAGTAACAGCCAATAATAAGAGAAAATATATCAAAATCAGAGGATTTGCATGGGAAGAAAAAGCAGATGGTAAAAATAGTACAAAAGATTATATTTGGACTGATGGAGCAGAAGACAGAAGACTAGAAAATGTAACTGTTAGATTAATCAGTGCAAATGGAGAAATATTGGATGAGGTCATCACAGATGCCAATGGAGAATATGTATTTGGTAATTATGATGAAAATGAAAATGCCATCCAATTAGAGATAGAAGATGTCATAGGAGCTTATATCGAATTTGAATATAATGGTATGAGTTATCAATCAATAGAAGTCAACCCACAATTTAAAGCAGTTGAAGAAACAGATTCTGTTGGAACCAAAATTACAAAATATACAGGAGAAACAAACGTAGCAACAGATGAAGCTTTAAGAGAAGACTTTAATAATCGTTATGCAACTATTGACGAAAGAAGCGAAGACAATACAGGAGACATAAAATATAATGATGCATATAATCCAAATGGAGAAAAAACACATGAAATAAAATATACATATGATGCACAAAACCATAGAAGTACAGTTATCTATGGAGATGATGTAAAATATGGATATGAAGGACAAACATACCCTATTTCTGGAGTATATGATCAATATACACTTCAAGCTGTAACAGAAATCAAAGAAACAAATGCACTATGCACAGATTTAACACCAGAAACCATTAGAAGAGATTCTGTAGAAGAAATTGGTGGATTAAACCTAGGGGTAGAAGAAAGAATCATGCCAGATTTAGCAGTTGTTGAAGATGTAGAAAAGGTAGATATTAGTTTAAACGGATATACACATACATATCAATATGCACAAAGATTTGAAGATCCTGAAAATTATGCAGGTGGAGATCCATTCAATGCCAGTGTTAAATTTGCAAGTAAATATATAGAAAATTCATATTCAAGAGAAGTCTATTCATCAGATGTCAAATATAATAGTTTAAATGATCGAGCACTAAACATATTCATTACTTATAAAATCGAAATTAGAAACGAATCATCAACAGTTAACACAAATGTCAAAACATTAGTAAACTATTATGATGAAAGATATGAAAATGTCGTTGTAAGAAATGATGATGAGACAGTAACAGATGAAAATGGAAACATTGGAAATATTATACAATCAGAAGAAGATAACAATTATCAAACAGATAATGCTATGAATAAACAAGATATTTATACAGACTATACCATTGCACCAGGACAAACAAGATATATCAGAATTACATATCAACTAAATAATGATGCCATCAATGCATTACTAAATGGAGAATTAACATTAGAATCTGTAACAGAAGTAACAAGCTATTCTTCATATAGTGATGAGAATTACAGTATACCTTATGCAGGTATTGACGTAGACTCAGCTGTTGGTACGGTAGAACCAGTATTACAAGACAATAAAATTAGTATTGTCGATACGATCGAAGATGATACAGATAAAGCACCATCATTAATTATAAAATTAAAAGATGCAAGAATGATTGAAGGAACTGTATGGGAAGATGGAGCTGATCCAAACTTATTAAATAATATTGGATATGACAAAGAAAGAAAAGGTAATGGTAAATATGAAACAACAGAAAATGTTGTTGAAAAAGTAAAAGTAGAATTGCTAACCGTTAGTGGTTCAGGAGAAAATATCACATATGATACAGCATATTTATATCCAACAGATCAAGAAACTGGTGTCGTAGCAGAAACCTATACAGCACCTAATGGAACATATAAATTTGAAGGTGTTATACCAGATAATTATGCCATTCGATATACCTATGGAGATAATAGTTATATCTATAGGAGTGATGGTACACAAGTATTAGATGAAGATGGTAATCCAAAAACAGCAGATGCCAATAACTATAAATCTACTATTTATAGAGGTGGAAGCAAAGAAGATGCAGAAGCGATTAAAAACAATCTATATTGGTATAGAGGGGAAACCAGTGATGTTGAGGGTGTAGAAAGATTATCAGATGCAAAAGATAATGAAGATATCATAGCCCAAAGAATGACAGAAGTGATGGATTCTAATCTAGTAGATATCAACTATGGTTCAGTCATTGCTAGTGAGGCATTTACAGAAATCGATGCTTATACAGAAAAATTTGATATTAAGCTAGAATATGATGTCAATTTAGATAATATTAGTCAATATGGAGCAGATTTAAAATTTGACTTTAATCAAATAGACTTTGGTATTATTGAAAGACCAAAACAATCTATTCAAATAGATAAAAAAGTATCTAATATACAAATCATGTTAGCAAATGGTAATGACTTGATCAATGGAAATCCACAAGAAGAAACCTTATCAGGAGTTAGGGTAGTAGATGATGATGTTTATATTGAAATTGATAATGAAATTATTCAAGGTTCAACACTAACAGTTACATATGGTATCACAGTAGATAACACAGCATGTGAAATTGATTATAATAATGAAGACTACTATATTTATGGAATTGTACCAGAAGATCATGCAGATTGGAAAATTGCAACAGTTGTGGATATGTTTGATTATTTACCAGAAGATTTGGTATTCCAGACAGAAAATAGTGATAATGCAAGTTGGGAATTAATCAATATAACACCAGATATGGAAAATGAACTTCTTGCAAAAGCAGTATATGAAAGAGTAAATGGCCTTTCAAATATTGTACACTTAACAGAAGAAGGATCTAGAACATTTGATTTAGAACCAGGTCAAACCGCAACAGAGAACATAATTGTTTCTAGACAATTAGCAACATCATCAGATGATTTAACCTATGAAAATGATGTAGAAGTCATCAGATTAACAGGAAGAGCACCAATTGACTCAACACCAGGAAACTATGACCCAGTAGAAAATGAAACCTATGACCCAGGGGATCCAACGAATAGCCCAGAATATCCAAATGGAGGTACATTTACAGGTGAGAATGAACCAGATGATGATAAGGTAGAAGTAACCATCACACCACCTACTGGTGAGTTTAGACAATATTTGTTATATGGCATTATAGGAATCAGTATTTTAGTGATTGTCGGCGTAGGTATTGTCATTATCAAAAAGAAAGTATTATAAGCATTAAATAAATAAAAGTTGCCAAAGGGGACGTGCCTATTTGGCAACTTTTTTTGTAGTGAAATTTTAACATTGCGTTCTTTCCAAAGGAGCAGGGGGGATTGCTATATTTTTTTAAGTTCTCGGCTACCCTCCATTTCGTTTAAGAAATTCTAATATCTAAGTCACAACAATACCCGGAAACAGGACCCTTTGCGACTTATCTATAAGAATTTCTAAAACGATTCCAGACGCATTCGAACTTAAAAAAATATAGCAATCCCCCCTGCTCCTTTGGAAAGAACGCGATGTTAAAATTTCATGTGTATAGAAGAAATTTAAGAAAAAGTATAGGTTTACAATAGATATGTCACACCTAGATAAAAAATAAAATATTGAAGGAAGTACCGAAAAATGATATAGTTGTTTTGACTAGAAACAAATAAAATATCAGGAGGTACTTCCTATGGGTAATAGTATAACACA
>CASEEU010000057.1 GCA_949287075.1 uncultured Eubacteriales bacterium
AGAAAGGTTTTTAGTAAACTTAGGAGTTACTGTATTTTTCATTTTTTCATATGCTTTTTGTAGTAATTCTTTTGCTAAATTCATACTTTTTTCTAGCTTTCTTAAGTTTACAATTTTTTCATTATTGTTAACTAATGTTTCTTCTATTTTTATTAAATTATCTACTTTTGGTTCAACATTTTCTCTATCCAAATCTAATTCATGTAATTTTATTTTTATTGTATTTATTTCTTTTTGTATATTTTCTATTTCATTATTTATATCATTTAAATGATTCATTTCTAATATTTTATTATTTTTTATTTTATTTAAATGATTATTTTTTATTTTTTCTATTTCTAAATTTATTTTTGAATATAATTGATTTTTTAATTCCTGTATTTCATTTTCTAATTCCATATTATTTTTTTCGATAATTTTATTTTCATTTAAATAATTATTTTTTTCTTTATTAATTTTTTCTTCTTCCTGTTTATTTTCATTTTCTAATATTTTTATTTTATTTTTTTTATTTTTTAAATAAATAATAGAAAAAATTAAAAACGTTGGGAGAGTAAGAAGAAAAATATATTTAAAAATTGTATTTTTTATAAAAATAAATTGTATAATATTTATTAAAAATAATAAAATAAATAATATAATATATTTATTTTTTAATTTATTTTTATTTTGAATTAATGTATTTATTTTTTGATTATTTTTTTCAAATATTTTTTTATTTCCATTTTCAATGTCCAAAATTTCTTTTTTATTTAAATTTATTTTTTTTTCATTTTCATTTTTTATATTTTCTTTTATTTTTATTTTTTCATTTTCTATTTTTTCTTCTTCTACTATTTTTTTTATTTTATTTAAATATTCTAATTCTATTTCTAAATTTGAAAATGTTTCCAATAAATCTTTTTTATTTTCTTCAATTTCATATTTTGTATTTTTATATTTTTCTAATTTTATTTTTTCTTCTTCTAATTCTTGATTTTCTCTCATTAACTTATTTAATGGCTTTTCCCTAGACTTTTGCGTTCCTATTTCTTCTAATTGTCTTCTGTTAATTCTATCAATTGCACGTTTATAAGAAACATTATCTTCTCCTGTTCCTACTAGATTTGCAATTTTTTGTATTAATATGGTTTGATCATTTTTTTCTAATTTTACTTGTTCTTGGTTTACTACAATTGTAGATAAAAATAATGTTTCATCCATTTTTGTTTGTTCATAAAAAAATTCATTTCCTTTTGATTTATCAATACGAAATTGTTTTGAAATATCTTCTTTTTTTTCATTAAATATTTGTGGATTTTTCTTTTTAAAATCTCTAAATACTTCAAATGCTTCATTGTTATCTAATGTATATTCTATCTTTCCTGAAAAATCTTCACCGTTCCAAGGTTTATATTTTTCAAAATCTGAATATGCTTTTCCATTTTTATTTTTAGAAATACCATATAACATATTAACTATAAATGTTAATATAGTAGACTTTCCAGCTTCATTTTTACCATGTACAACATTGATATGGTCTTTAAATTGTAATTCTTTGTCTTTTAGTTTTCCATAAGCATTTATTTTTAGTTTTTGTATTTTCACTCTTTTAATCATTCCTTTCTTTATTGCATAGGAAACTCACCCTTTATTTTAATTTTATTTAAATTCTTCCTATGCAACAAGATTATATATGTTTTTCTTATTCTAATGCTTCAAAAGCAATTTCAACTGCTTTTTCTATAATTCCTAATTCCTTTTGTCCGCGCATTTTCTTTTTCTTTCAATATTTCTTTTGCAAACAATCCCTTTAATGTATGATTATTTGCAATTTCTTCTAAATTGTATTGAATTTTTGTATGATCTTTTATTTTTATGATTCTTTCATTTGTTAATAATTTATATAGTTCATATTTATCTATTTCAAAATTTCTTTTTCCCATTAAGATTACTTTAATCAATACATTATCTGGAATATTTAAATCATTAATTTTTTCAATTAATTCATCTTTTGAAATGAATTCTGTTACATCCAATTCCATTTCTTCAAAATCATTTTCACTTAAAGGAATAAATTCTGTTTTTAAAGTTTTATTCTCTTCCTCTAATTCTCCTACAATCATTCCATGTTTACCTAATTCATCAAATCCTAATGAAATTAAAGATCCAGGATACACAATTTTTTGATTTTCATATGTATGATAATCTAATTTGTGAATATGCCCAGTTGCTACATAATCAAAACCTTTTTCTTCTATTACTCTTTTTGGTATAGAATTATATTGTTTTTCCTCTAGATTTGCTCCATCAATTGTACTATGAATTAACAATATATTGGTTTTAGTTTTATCTTCTATTTCTAAATTTTGGATTCCACAATCTGTACAATAAAAGTCATCAAAACCAAATCCATAAATATCAAAGTTTTCTGATGCTACTTTTTCTATTTTTGATGAAAATATATGTACATTATCATTCCAATGAAATTGATTATAATATGAATTTTTTATATATGGATCATGATTTCCTGGACTAATATATATTTTTGTATCAGGTATCTCTTTAAATAATTCATTTATATACTCTATTGTTGATTTTCTAATATATTGATGTTCATATAAATCTCCTGCAATAAATAAAAAATCAACTTGATTTTCTTTTATATATTCAATTACCTTTTTAAATACTTTTCTTTGTTCTAATCGTTTGATATCTCCTAAATTTTCTCTATCTGATAAATTAACAAATGGGCTATCAAAGTGTATATCTGCTATATGTACAAATTTCATATTTTATCTTCCTTTTTCCTTATTTTATGATTATGATTGTATAATACTTGCTCTTTTTTTTCAAGTAGTAGGCGAAAATTTTTTTGGTGTTTTTTCTGAGTAAATCAAAAAAACTATATTTCTTAAATCAAGAAATATAGTTTTTATAAATTTTAATCCTCTTCATCTATTGGACCAAATAATTCATCAAATTTAGCTTCCAATTCTTTTTGTAAATCATACATGTCATCATTTTCTTGTGTTGGCTCTTGTGGCAAAACTGGAGCATCATCAAAACTATTTAAATCCAATGTATTTGGTTGTTGTTTTTGTATGTTCTGTTCTGGTTGAACACTTTTTTGCTCTACTACTGGTTTTACTTCTTCTTTCTTTTCTTCCTTAGATGGTACATCATCAAATAAATCATCTAATGACTCTACCTTTAAACTATCTACTTTTTCTTTTTTCTCATCTTCTGGTACATATGGGTTATATGGATTATATTTTCTCCATGTTCCTCTTTCTATTTCTCCTATATCATTATGACTAATTTCTAATCTACTCATTTCTTTTGCCATTGGATGTTTGAAATAATAAAATTTCTTGGCTTTTACAGGTTTGATTCCTTTTTCATAGATAATACAATCATCATTATCCATTCTTCTTAATTCATCTGGCGTCATTAATGCCCTTGCCATTACTTGGTCTGATACGCTCTTTCCTGTTTTCCAGTTTTGTCTATCTCTGTTGATAGATATACTATCTCTTTCAATTGTCTTTTCCCCTAGAGCTTTTGAAAAATATTCAACCGTTTTATATGAGTTACTTCCTAAGAATACGTGTGTATCACAGTTACCCATAATCGTTTCATATGATTTTTCATATACGGCTTCTAATTGATCTATATTTTGTAAAATAACACTAAATGATATCTTTCTACTTCTAGAGGTAGAAATCTTTTTATCGAAATCTGGTATTTTACCAATATTCGCAAACTCGTCTAGTATGAAAAAGGTTTGTTCTTTTAATGCCCCTCCATTTTGGTCTGCATAGTCATATAATTGTTGTATCATCTGTGCAAAGAATATTGTTAATAAGAAATCATAAGCTGTGTGTGTATCTGATGATATAACATATACCGCTGTTTTTTCATTTCCTATTTCCTCAAAATTAATTGTATCTGTTGAAGTTAGTTCTGCTATTTCTTTTGAATCAAATTTACCAAGTTTAGATTGTAATGAACTCAAGATAGAACTATATGTTTTTTCTGGTGCAATTTCAATAGATTTATAGTTCATTCTTGCAGGATGGTCATATGGTAATTGACTCATTAATTCTGTTAAAAGGTTATTTCCTCCATTTGTATTAGCTGCTCTAACCAATTCCGCACAACTTGCTAAGTTTTGTTCTTCTTCTGGTCTTGTTGCTAATAAATAATAAATTAAAGCTTTTAGTAACATTTCAGCAGAATCATCCCAAAATGGATCTGAGCTTGCTCCTTCTGCTTTTTGTCCTTTAACAATAGTATTAGCAATAACATCAACATCTAATCCTGATGATATATGCATTAATGGATTATATCCATCACTATATTCTGGTCTTACAAGATTTAATACTTTAATTTTATATCCATGTGCCTTTAAATATCCTGCTGTTCTATCATATAATTCTCCTTTAGGGTCTGTAAAAACATAAGATCCTAACATTTGATAAGCATTTGGAATAGAATATGATGCAGATTTACCAGATCCTGATCCGTCCAACTACTAGAACGTTTACATTTCCTCTTTTATCGACTGGTAAATAATTATTTTCTGCTAAAATAATTCCTTTATTTTTGCTTAGAATCTGATATTGCTCTCCTCTTTGACTCCAATCACTCGAACCATGTTCAATATCAGAAAATTCATTTTTAGGGGCTGATCTTACAAATCCTATAAAGAAAAATAATGCATAAAAAATCGTTACGACAATTAATGTTGAAAAATATGTTCCAAAAGCACCTTCTGTTAGTACAGTTCCTAATGTGTTAAGTGGATGTGTTATACAAGCTCCAAATGTTTCTATAAATACTTGTAAATCAAATTGTCCACTTGCATTTGCTTGAAATGCACTATGTGCTATAGGCGTAACAAATACTATGGCTATAAATATCCATAGTATTGCAAAAATAATAAAATTTGTTCTATTTCTTCTAATGGCTCCTTCAATTTTGTAATTCACCTTAAATCACCTACTCTTTTGTTTTCATCTATATTTCCTGTTCGTCATGTTCTGCACTAGACTCTTTCTTCTTTGCTTCTTCTTTTTCTTTTAATTTTGCTGCATTTATTTTTTTCATTCTTTCTACTTTGTAATCCATTTTTTCCATATCTTGTCTTTGTGAATTATTCCCTCTATGACCTGCTTTATTGATTGCTACCTTCCTTGCTGATAGTTGCATATCAGAAACACCCAAACTTATCAATAATTTTTCGGCATCATTTTTTGATGTTCTTGTTGCATCTCCTGGTCTTTCCCCTGGTCTTAGGTTGTTTCTTTCATAGTTCACTATCGAAAAACATAGTTCGCTTCTTCCATCTGTTAAATTTGTACTACTCATTTAAACTTTCCTCCCTTAGTCCTTTTTTTCGTCTCTGATTTCAAAGGCGAAATAAGGTTTATTTGGTTTCAACTTACATTTTCCTTTTACTTCATTTGTTTTTTCATCAAAATAAAGTACAGGTTTTACTTCTTCTGTAGTTTCTGGGTCTATAACACATATTGGTCTCTTTAAATTTGGTGTATATTTAAAGTCTTTGATTTCTGTTTCATTTTCTGAATATATACTATCGAATTTCAAAGGCATTGGTTTTTTACTGATAGAAACTTTATTACCTTCCAAAATAGCAGTATTAACAACCACTCTATCTTTTCCAAAAGACAAAATGACTAATTCATCTTGGTCTACTGATGGAAAATCCACATAAAAGGTCTTTCTAATCATATCTCCTCTTATCTCATCTGTTGACTCTAATCTCTCTAGAGCATATCTAGGATATTCCTTCACTAATTCTTTTGGAGTTTTAATAATTTGATAGATGACTGTACTTACTCCCTTTGGATCTGTAATGCTAAAGCTCTTTCCTTCCCATGTCTCCATTTTTTTCCCTCCATTTCTATGTTTTTAATCCATAGCTTGTCATTTGTTTTATATAACACTCACTATTTATTTTACATGAAAATACATATATTGTCAATATGTATTTTATGTAAATTACTTATTTTTTCTTAGTCTTTTCTTGGATTAAAGGTTGATATATGATCTAATTGCTCAAAAATCTTTTTCTCCTGACTGGTTAATTTTTTTGGTACCATAATTTTTACTTCTGCAATTAAGTCTCCTCTTGATCCTTTTCCATCTTTATATCCTTTACCTGGTATTCGAATTTTTTCTCCGCTTTCTATCCCTTGCGGAATATATACTTTTGTTTCCTCATCTATGGATTGAATATTGACTCTTGTCCCTAAAGCTGCTTCCCAAGGTGTTATTAATAAATCTGTATACATATCACAACCTTGTAGTTTAAACTTTTTATCATTTTTTATGTTGATTCTTATGAATAAATCTCCATTTTTACCACCATTCATTCCTGGCTTTCCTTGACCTATTAATCTTATTTTCTCTCCATTTCTTATTCCTTGAGGAATAGATACTGTAAACGTTTTCATTTTTCCATCAACTGTTCTTAAGGATATTTTTTTATCTGAACCATTAAATGCCTCATAGATTGTTGTACTAATTTCTGTTTCAACATTTTCTCCCCTTAATGGTTCTTTACCCTTCTTCTCACTTTCTTCTCGGTTTTGCTTGATGTTTCCAAAAAACATTTTTACAATAGAATCTTTGCCTTTCATATTAAATTTCTTGTTAACCAAATGATGTGAATTCCATATTCTATCATATTTCCTTTTAGAACTTGGTACAGATAAAATTCTATATGCTTCATTTATATCTTTTATACGCTCTTCTGCTAAATGATCACCTACATTTACATCTGGATGATATTTTTTAGCAGCATTTCGATACGCTATTTTTATTTCATCAATAGAAACTCTACTCGTTTCTAGCCCCAAAATTTTATAATAATCTTTAAAAATCATTTGACATCCTCCCCAATAATCAGGTGTTTTTATTATACCATAAAAATGAAAAAAATCCATAGTTTTATGGATTTTTTATTCAAATTTCACTTTGATTTTAACCTGCACTTTATTCTTGTGCTAATTCTATCAATTTATCTAATAATTCATCATATGGTAGCCCTACAGCCTCAAACAATTTAGGATACATACTTATTTTCGTAAATCCTGGTAAAGTATTAATTTCATTAATATAAATCTGGTTGGTTTTTTCTTCTACAAAAAAATCTACTCTTGCCAATCCTCTTCCATCAATTGCTTTAAAGGCTTTTATTGCTAATCTTCTAATTTCATTTGAAATTTCTTCATTTAAATTTGCTGGAATGAGTGTTCTTGAATTTTCATTTTGATATTTCGCATCATAAGTATAAAATTCCTCAGCAGATTTTATTTCTCCTACGCAAGATGCAATGACATCGTCATTTCCAAGTACTGCACATTCTATCTCTTGCCCCAAAATTCCTTTTTCTATTAAAATCTTTTTATCAAACTTTCCTGCATATTCTATATATTTTTTTGCTTCTTCTTTATTCTTAGCTTTGTTAATTCCTACGCTTGATCCAGAATTTGCTGGTTTTATAAATGCTGGAAAATCAATTTCCTTTTCAACAATATCTGCTGCTTCTTCTAAAGATACTTTTTTGTCTTTAAATTCTTTATCTATGTATATATATCCATCTTTACATTTTTTTAAATATATGTATGGTGCTTGACGAATGTTTGCTCTATCAAAAATAATTTTTGTATAGGCTTTATCCATTCCTATACTTGATGATAATACTCCACATCCAACATATGGTTTTTTTAATATTTCAAATAATCCTTGAATCGTTCCATCCTCTCCATATAATCCATGTAATACAGGAAATAGAACTTCTAAATTTTGCAAATAATTAATGATATTGTCTATTTTTTTCATATGATGCATATCTTCATGAATTTCTATCTTTTCTAAATCATCATATTGATACCATTCTCCACTTTTTGATATATATATAGGAAAAATGTCATATTTCGCTTTATCTAAATTTTTTAATATGGAATTTGTTGACATAACAGAAACTTCATTTTCCGTTGACATCCCTCCAAAAATAAGTCCTAATTTTACTTTCATATAATCCTCTCCTTCATTTTTATTTGCTCATTTTACATTTTTATTTAAAATCTATCTTTATTTTTTCTGCTATTTCAAAAAATCGCATACCATTTGATGCTTTAAATAATATCACATCTTCTGATTGAATGATTTTCTTTAATAAATCTATTATCTCTTCTTTATTTTCAAAATAGTATATATTTTTTTCATCAAATCCTTTTTCTTTTGCAGATTGTGCTATATATTTTGCGTTTTCCCCACTACAAATTAAAATATCTATTTCGTTTTCCCATACAATTTCACCAATTTCTCTATGTAATTTTTCCGCAAATTCTCCTGTTTCTAATATATCTCCTAATACAGCAATTCTTCTATTAGCTTTCATTTGTTTCATATATTCTAAACTTGCTTTTACAGATTCTACACTAGAATTGTATGCATCATTGATTAATTTGATGTCATTTTTTAATTCTATGATTTCCATTCTATTTTTTGTGAGAGTAAATGTTTCAATTCCTCTTTTTATATCTTCATTTTCTATATTTAATAGTTTACCAACCGTAATCGCACATAAACTATTTAAAACAAAATGTTCTCCCCCAATAGGAACTTTTATATTTTCTTCCTGATTGTTTAAATGAATTTTATATTCACTACCCTCTTCATGTAATTGAATATCTTTTGCTTGAATATCACTTTTTTCATGAATTCCGTATGTTTTTACAGCTATTTCATTTTTGTTTTCTTCATACCATTTATGTAATAAATCATTATCATTATTAATAACCATATATGGTTCTTTTGCACCATCTAGTATCTCTAATTTTGCTTTTAATATATTTTCTCTTGAACCTAGATTTCCTATATGAGATGTTCCGATATTGGTAATAATGCAAATGGTAGGTTTAGCAATCTCAGAAAGTAGATGAATTTCTCCAAAATGATTCATTCCCATTTCTAATATAAATGCTTCAATATCATTTGGTGCATTTAATATCGTAAATGGCATTCCAATATTGTTATTGTTATTTCCTATTGTTTTGCAAATTTTATATTTTTGTGCAACCACATTTGCCACTAAATCTTTTGTACTTGTTTTTCCTACACTACCTGTAATAGCAATAACAGGTATATTATATAAATCTCTTTTATAACTAGCTAATTTATATAAGGCTTCCAAAGTATCTTCTACTTCTATAATTGCCTTATCTTTATATGTTTCTAACTCTTCTCGATTAAATTCGATATCTTGAACAATAACTCCCATTGCTCCATCATCTAATGCTTTTTTCCAAAATACATTTCCATCAAAATTTTCTCCTTTGATTCCTATGTATATATCTCCTTCTTTTATGGTTCTTGTATCTTTAGAAAATTTTTTACATATGAAATCCTCATTTCCTGTAATTAATTTTCCACCTGTACATGTTAATATATCTTTTATCATTATCTCTTTCATCTTTTTTCACCTCTATATCTTTTTTAGAATTATATGATTAATTTTCTTTTTTTGCAACTATATAAGAAAATATGGATAGAATTTTTCTAATTCTATCCATATTCTTAACTATTATTCTACTGCTCTATTTGCTATTTCGATTGCTTTTGAAACAATATTACCACAATCTTTAGAAGAAACATTTCCCCAGCTTCCTCCATCTTTTTTTACTTGTTCATATACTCCTAATTCTCTTGCAATTTCTTCTCTTAAATTTTCAGAAATTAAATGACGATTTTTAGACATAATTTCCTCCTAAAAAATTGAAAATTATAAAACTGTATATACAATTTTATATGTTTAGTATTCTCTTTTTTATAAAAAATTATTTTAACAAAATTTTTATTTTTTTCCTTTTTTTATTTCTTCATTTTTTAAATTTTATGTGAATAATATATAATTTTTTGACGAATTATGATATAATAAAAAAGACATTTAAAAAAGGAGAATTTTATGAGTACAAAAAATATAGAATTAGAAAAACCTATAGATAAAGTAACTCTATCCGGTATGGAATTACATCCTTTAGAAGAAACAAATACAGAAAAAAGAGAATTCCACCCAGTAGAAAATTATCATCCTGAAAATGATAGGCATACCCATTCCAATACTATACGTATTTTTGGAATTTGTATATTGGTTTTGATGATTTTACTATGTATTGCTTTTTTGACTTTTACTTTTGTAAATCATCAAAATAAAAATATCATTTGGGGAGTTAATATAAAAGGTGTAGATGTTTCTGGCTTATCTACAGAAGAAGCCAAAGAAACAATACAAAATTATATTAATGAAAATTTACCAGAAAATATCAATTTAATACATAATGATTATCAAACTAGTATTCCATTATCTGCACTTAATGTCAATTTTGATATTGATTCTGCTGTCAAACAAGCATATGAAACAGGGAAATCTGGTAATATATTTGAAAATAGTTTTACAGCTCTAAAAACATGGATAGATCCTATTGATATAGAACTCACCGCTACTTTAGATGAAGAACAACTAAGAACTGCTTTAAATGATATTTCATCTAAACTACCTGATACTGTTATTGAAAGTGGTTATTATATTGATGGTACTAACTTAATTGTTACTAGCGGTTCTGAAGGTAATGTCGTAGATGTAGACCAAATGTGTACATATATAAAAAATGGTATTTCAAATTTAACTTTGAAAAATAGAACATTAGATATTGCTACAGTTTCTAAACAACCTTCTGCAATCAACATTGAAAACATTTATAATGAAATTTATAAAGAACCTGTTGATGCTTATTACACTCAAAATCCATTTGCCGTTTATCCATCTGAAAATGGTTTAGATTTTGCTATTTCTTTAGATGAAGCCAAAGATATGTTATTAGAAGAAAAATCAGAATATGTGATACCTTTACAAACTCTATACCCTGCTGTGACAACAAATATGATTGGTACAGAAGCATTTCCAGATTTACTTTCAACATATTCTACTAAATATTCTACAAGAGACAGAGATAGAACAACCAATTTACAACTAGCTGCTTCCAAAATTAATGGTACAGTTTTAATGCCTGGTGAAACATTTTCTTATAACCAAGTTGTAGGAGAAAGAACAATTAGCGCAGGTTATAAAGAAGCACCTATATATGTTAGTGGTGAGGTAGTTGATGGTTTAGGAGGCGGAATTTGTCAAATTACTTCTACATTATATAATGCTGTTTTATATGCAAATTTAGAAATTGCAGAAAGAAGTAATCATCAATTTGTGCCATCATATGTTACGGCTAGTAGAGATGCTACAGTTGTATATGGTTCAATTGACTTTAAATTTAAAAATAATAGAGATTATCCTATTAAATTAATATGTTCTGTTTCAGGTGGTATTGCCAAATTCGAAATATTTGGTTTAAAAACAGATCATGATTATGAAGTTGAAATTTCTTCATATGTAACTGGTAGTACAGCTGATTCTACTTATTCAGAAGCTTACAGAATCTTAAAACAAAATGGTCAAGTTGTCAGTACAGAACTATTATCAAAAGATACATATAAGAGACATTAAATCAGTTAGGTCAGTTGGGGGTCAGTTGGGGACGTGTCAAATTGGACAAAAAATGGTCAAAAAAGACATGTCAATGATGATTTTGGAGGCAGAAAGAAAAAATATCAATAGGAACGGAGATTTTGACAATATTGTCATTGACAATGTTGTCAAAATCTCCGTCCCTATTGACACTTTTTACAATTATCTTGTTGGTCCATATTTCTTTTGATAATTTCTAGCAGAT
>CASEEU010000058.1 GCA_949287075.1 uncultured Eubacteriales bacterium
CTCTTTGTACTAATTGATCTTTATAAATAACCATATTATCTCTTAAGTAATCAAATCCAAATTCATTATTTGTACCATATGTTACATCTGCATTATATGCTTCTTGTTTTGCTTTAGGTTCCATTCCAGCAATAACTAGTCCAACAGATAGTCCTAAGAATTTATATAGTTTTCCCATCCACTCACTATCTCTTTTTGCTAGGTAATCATTTACAGTAATAACATGAACACCTTTTCCTTCAAGGGCATTTAAATATACGGGTAATGTTGCAACTAAAGTTTTTCCTTCACCTGTTTTCATTTCTGCAATTCTACCTTGGTGTAATACAATACCACCAATTAATTGCACATCAAAATGTCTCATGCCTAAAACTCTTTTTGAAGCTTCTCTAACAACTGCATAAGCTTCTGGCAATATATCATCTAATGTTTTACCATCTGCTAATTGTTTTTTAAAATAGTCTGTTTTTTCTCTTAATTCACTATCACTTAATTTTTGCATTTCTTCTTCAAGTGCATTAATTTTAGCAACTAATGGCTTTACTCTCTTTACTTCTTTTTCACTATATGTTTTAAATAATCCCATTGTTAATCGGTCCTCCTAAGTTTATTTTTTTACTTAGATACTATATCACTAAAATCTGTTTTTATCAAGTGTTTTAAATGTATTTATTTGAAAATAACCTGATATTTAGCATAATCGGTTTTTTCATACATATATTTAAATAACAAAACTCATGAAAGAAAGGATTTTTTATGTTTATATATAATTTTAAAGTAAATGGTAGTAAAATATTTAAATACTTCTTCACAGGAATTGTAATATTAATTATTATTATTTTAATTTTTGTTTGTATTAAATTATTTGTTGGAGCAAAAAATGACAGAAATACTTCTGGTTGTATTCCTCAAAGTGAAGTTTCTGTTATTTCTGCCAAAAATTATACCAATGTTTTAAAAGCAGTTCATGAAAATATAGACGATTATGTTGGTTTAAAAATCAATTTTACAGGATATGTATATCGTGTCTTAGATTTAACAGATACACAATTTATATTAGCAAGAGATATGATTATTTCTTCTGATTATCAATATGTGATTGTGGGATTTCTATGTGAATATGAAAATGCACAAGATTTTGCCAATGAAACATGGGTGGAATTAACAGGTGAAATTACGAAAGGGAATTACCATGGTGATATGCCAATTGTAAAAGTAACAGAAATGAAAGCCGTTGATAAACCAAATGAAGAATATGTGTATCCTCCTGATGATACCTATATTCCTACAAGTGGTGTGTTATAGAAAACAAAAATACTCTTTTTATAGAGTATTTTTTACTTTATTTATAAAATGGTGAATAATTGCTAGTTTTTCTCCTATATAACGTAGGTTTTTATTTACTTTATCGACAAATTATGATATTATATAGATATGATTTTAATTTCGGAGGTAAATATGAAGGAAAATGAATTAATTTTAATCTTAGACTTTGGTGGACAATACAATCAATTAATTGCAAGAAGAGTTAGAGAATGCAATGTGTATTCTGAAGTTGTACCATACAATATTTCTATCGAGAAAATTAAAGAGAAAAATCCAAAAGGAATTATCTTTACAGGAGGACCTGCAAGTGTTTACGGAGAAGATTCTCCTAAATGTGCAGAAGGTATTTTTGATTTAGGTATTCCTGTTTTAGGAATTTGTTATGGTATGCAATTAATGACCTATACTTTAGGAGGAAATGTAGCAAGAGCAAATACAAGAGAATATGGAACAACTAAGGTAAATATTGATAACATCTCTTCCCTATTCCAAGGATTTGAAACAACAAATGATTTCTTAATGAGCCATACAGATTTTGTATCTGAAGTACCAAGTGGTTTTAAGAATATTGGTTCAACAGACCATTGTCCAAATGCTGCAATGGAAAATGCAGAGAAAAAACTATATGGAATCCAATTTCATCCAGAAGTAAACTTATCTGTTAATGGAACACAAGTCATTAAGAATTTCTTATTTAACATTTGTGGTTGTTCTGGAGATTGGCAAATTTCTTCTTTTGTAGAAGATAGCATTAAAACTTTAAAAGAAAAAATCGGAGACAAAAAAGCTTTATGTGCCCTATCTGGTGGTGTTGATTCATCTGTTGCTGCTGTATTATTACATAAAGCGATTGGCAAAAACTTAACCTGTATCTTTGTTGATCATGGTCTACTTCGTAAAAACGAAGGTGATGAAGTTGAAGAAGTTTTCAGAAATCAATTTGATATTAATTTAATTAGAGTAAATGCGAAAGATAGATTTTTAGAAAAACTTGCTGGTGTTACAGACCCAGAAAGAAAAAGAAAAATCATAGGAGAAGAATTTATTAGAGTTTTTGAAGAAGAAGCAAAGAAAATTGGTACAGTAGACTTTTTAGTACAAGGTACTATCTACCCTGATGTTATCGAAAGTGGTTTAGGAAAAAGTTCTGTTATTAAAAGTCATCATAATGTTGGAGGTCTTCCAGACTATGTAGATTTTAAAGAAATTGTAGAACCTTTAAGAAATCTATTTAAAGATGAAGTTAGAAAAACAGGATTAGAATTAGGAATACCAGAAAACTTAGTATTTAGACAACCATTCCCTGGACCTGGACTAGCTATTAGAGTAATTGGAGATATCACTGATGACAAACTAGATATCTTAAAAGAAGCAGATAGTATTTTTAGAGAAGAAATTGCAAATGCTGGCCTTCATAAATCTATTAATCAATATTTTGCTGTGTTAACAAACTTAAAATCTGTTGGTGTTATGGGTGATGAAAGAACTTATGATTATACGATTGCACTACGTGCAGTAGAAACCACAGATTTTATGACAGGTGTTTGGAGCAAAATTCCTTATGAAATATTAGAAAAAGTTTCTTCAAGAATTGTGAATGAAGTAAAACATGTTAATAGAGTGGTTTATGATATTACTTCAAAACCACCTGCAACAATTGAATGGGAATAAACGATGAATTTGGGGACGGAGCAAAAAATCATCATTTAATAAAATTTAATTAAATTTTTAACTTTTTAATTAAATGATGATTTTTTGCTCCGTCCCCAAATTCATCGTTTATCAAAAATTGTTTTAAATACACCTTGATCAATCAAATTGGCAAATATGTTTTTTATAATAATTAAGGCAATTGGTCCTAATAATAATCCAATAACCCCTGTTATTTTAAATCCTGTATACATGGCAATTAATGTAAAAATCGGATGAACACCAATATTTTTACTCACCAATTTCGGTTCTAAAAATTGTCTGACAACAGACATAATAATGAATAAACTCACAATAGCAATTCCCAAAGCCAAATCACCATTTAATGCAGAGATGATTGCCCATGGTATCATAACCGTTCCAGAGCCTAAAATGGGAAGAGCATCTACAAAACCAATAAATAAAGCCATTAATAAAGGATATTGAACATTAAATTTCAGAAATGATAGAATATATAATCCTACTAAAGAAATAATAAATGATACTAAAATCAATGTTGCTTCTGCCTTTAAATATCCTCCTAATGTTTGAATTAAATCTTTTAAATGTGTACTTAATTTTTTCACCCATGTTTTAGGTAAATGATATTCTATTTGGTCCAGAATATAGATTTTGTCAACGCAAATAAAATACAATGCTAATATGGTAATTCCTACACATATAGCAATTTCAGGTATTTTGGTAACCATATTAATTAAACCATTTAATGCATTTCTTAACCAATTCGATACGGTTTGTAAAAAATCGCCACTTGATTCTTGAACAATATTTAATATTTCATCTGATAATTTGATTTTATCAAAATGAAATTGTTCAATAAAGCCTTGTAATTGACTAGAAGCTTTATCTACATAATCATTTAATCCTTGTAATAAACTAGAAGATTCTGAAAATAATGTAACAATGATCCAACTTAATATTCCTAAAATAATAGCAGATACAAGGACAAAAATGATAATAGAGCTAGTTCTTCGGGTTAAACCTGTTTTTTTCATAATCAATTTTATGAGAGGTTCGATGATTAATGAAATAATAAATGCTATTAAAAAAGGCATATAAAAAATAGATAATTTCAATGCTACATACAAACCTACTATCAATAACGCAACATATATTATATTTTTTAATACTTTTGTCCAATATGGTATGTTTATAATCATCTCTCCCCTCCTCATGTTAAAAAAATATTATAATTTTATACTAAAATTCGAAATCAAATTTACTATGTATTACTTTTACTATTTATTATATGTATCATAAAATTTTATATACGAAATAAAAAAGAAAACAGTAGAATTCATTTTATGTTATTAACAAAATTCTACTGTTTTTTAAATATTTATATTTTACTATTCTGCATTTTTATTTGTATCACAATCACAAATATCTTCAAATGTAATACAAACTTCTCTATCATCTAAATTAGCTCTATTTTGTGCAATATCTCCTAATGTTAATATACCAATTACTTTTTTATTATTATCACAAACTGGTAGTCTTCTTACCTTGTTTGTTCCCATTTTGTTTTCTGCATTTGCCATATCTTCGTTTTCATCACAGGTACATACATTTGTTGACATGATATCACTGACAGGTGTTGATTTTACATCTTTATCACAAGCAACTGTTCTTAGAATAATATCTCTATCTGTTACAATACCACATAAACAGTTATTGGTATCACAAACTGGTATGGAACCGATATGATTTTGACACATTAATTTTGCTACTTTATTTATTTTTGTTTCTGGCTTTACACAACAAACGTCTGTACACATACAATCTTTAACTTTCATTTTCTTTACCACCTTTCAAAATTTCTCTTATTTATTTTTTGCATTTTTTGAATTTCTATTCAAAGTTTATTTTGAAAAATTGGTAAAATTTTCATTTTTTAATTATATAGAAAAATCCGTTTTCTAATATTCATAAATATCATATAATGGTTGATAATTTCTAGGCATAATTGGTGGTCTCATTGGTGGACGTGGATGATGTGGTGGTCTTGGTGGAAAATGATTATGACGTCTTCTCAATAATTCCCTAATTAATAATATTTTGATTAAATCTCTTAGATTATTATTTCTAGGAATGATTCTACTTTCTGTTTCTATATTCCTATTTTCTATTTCTTGTCTTTCAGAACTTTTCTTTTGAATTTCTTCTTTTGACATTTCATTTCTGTTTTGCAGTCTATTCATATTTGTTGTAGAAATTGTATTTCCTAAATTAATATTGACATTAATCTGATTACTGTCTTCTATTGCTGAATAAATTTCATCTGTCATTTGTTCAATTTCTTCCCTGCTATTTGCCCCCATATTTCCATCACAGGCTTTTTGGACCATTGGATATATAATTTTATATATCTCAGGATAAAACTCTTCTAAATCGTTTCTCATGTTTATTTGAGATGGATTTGGATATTCAGCTTGATACATTTGATTTTGGTTTATATGGTTTTGGTTCATATTTGCTGTAGTCGGATATCCTAAAACACTTCTTATGTACTCTTCATATTGGTTATCATACATTCCTAATTCCTCCTTATTTATTTTATACAAGATATGTTGATAATCAATAAAAGGTGCATAATATTTAACTTTTTGTAATTTTATGATATAATGTAGATATATACGAAAAGGGGCTATTTACAAAAGGAGGAGTCTTATGCATTTTCATCATGTAGAGGAAATCTTCAAAACTTGGAGATATGTAACATTTGCTCCCATCAGAATTAAGCAACAAATTGCTGAAAACATTCAACAATTTGCACACCTTGATTCTGGATTTTCAAACGAGGAGTTGGAAATTATACAGGAAACTAAAGAATTCCTGTATGCATTATAGGAGGAGTAATTATGGATCGTGTAGAGATTCTTATTAACAGGTGGAAAGTAGCCTGTGAAAATGGAGATCCTCAAGAAAAATTTAGAGCAGCAACAGTGCTTTATGAACTTGAGGAAAAGAGCCGCGGAAAAATGCGGTTTTCCTGTGAAGAGCAATTGTACCTTCAAGAAGCCCGAATGTTTCTTGGAAAGTAAGAGTTAATAGCCCTGTATATGAAGAGGAGTCCGTGTTTTGGACTCCTCTGTTTTTGTTATTATATTTGGTAATGCACGCTTTTCATTTAGTAATTTAAACATATCAAAATTTATATTATCATATTTAATTTTTCTCCTTTAGATTTCTCACTAGATTTTTAAATTGGTTTCCTCTATCTGCAAAATTCTTGAACATATCAAAGCTTGCACTAGCAGGAGAAAATAGAACCACATCTCCGCTTTTGGCACTCTTTTTTGCAATTGGAATGGTTTCTTCTAATGTTTCACACATATAAATGTCTAAAGTTTTATTTTCTTTTTCTAACTCTTCTTTGACAACATCATAAATTTTTCCTGATGTTTGCCCAATCAAAATCAATGTTTTTACTTTATCAATAATTGGTTTTGCAAGAGGTGTATAATCTAAATTTTTGTCATATCCTCCAGCAATCAAAACAATCTTTTCTTTAAAAGCATTTAGTCCAGATAAAGTTCTAGAAGGTGAAGAACTTGCAGAATCATTATACCATTTTACCTCATCGATTTCCTCTACAAATTCAATTCTATGTTCTACTGGTTTAAATTCTTTGATTGCTTTAACTGCAGTTTCTATATCTACTAAACTCGCTGTTGCAGCAATGGCTGTAGCAATATTTTGATAATTGTGATTTCCTCTTAAAATGACATCTTCTGCATTTAAAATATGTTTTCTAACCTTATCATCACATTCTTTTATGACATCTTCATCAACAATATATCCATTATCTAATTTTGTTTTGCTACTAAAGAAAATCACTTTTCCATTTGCTTCTTTTGCACATTCCCTTGTAATTTCATTGTCATAATTTAAAACTAAAATTCCGTTTTCATCTTGGTATTTGAAAATATTTTTCTTAGCGTCGATATATTCTTGATAATCTTTATGAATATTTAAATGATTTGGGGTTATATTAGTCATAACAGCAATTTGTGGGCTAACTTCCATTCCCATTAATTGAAAGCTACTTAGTTCTAATACAACCATATCTTCAGGTGTGATTTCTGGTAATTTTGTAAATAATGGTGTTCCAATATTTCCTCCTAAAAATGTTCTATATCCTGCTTTTTCTAAAATATGGTTGATTAAACTTGTTGTTGTTGTTTTACCATCACTTCCTGTTACACCAATGATTTTTGCTGGGCACATTTGCATTAATAATTCTATTTCTGTTGTTACCAATGCGCCTCTATTGGCTTCTTCAACTAATTCTGGTTTTGTTGGTAAACAACTAGGAGAACGAAAGATGACATTAAAATTTTTTAAATATTGTAAGCAATCTTTTCCAAAATGCATCATAAATCCATAATTAGTAATTTTTTCAATATGGTCTCTAGGAATTTGATCATATTCTCTTTCATCAAATATAGTTACATTTGCTTTTTTATCATATAAATAGTCTAAAAGTGGTAAATTACTAACACCTAATCCTATTATGGCTACTTTTCTATATCTTATGTAATCATTAAATTCATTCAATTTTTCATTGTTGTAACTCATTAGTCAATCCTCCTCAAACTTTAATGTTTTTTCATATTATTATTTGTAACTATTTTTATTTACATATATGCTATTCTTATATTTGGTATTATATATCAAATATATAAAAAAAACAAATTATGAGTGAATATTTTTTATATATTCGTGCAAAATAGTAATATACTTTGAGGAGGTGCTTGTATATGAGTAAGAAAAAGAAAGAAAATAAAAATAATAACAATTCAAATAATAATCAAAACAACAATAATGAAAGACAAAATAACAATAACAAATAACAAATTAAAGAGACAATTACGTATATTTCTAATTGTCTCTTTATCTTTAATCGCATTCTATTGTGCATCGAAATCTTTGGTTTTACTAACGTACGCCGATCTTATTTAGTTCCGAATATTCTGTCTCCAGCATCACCTAATCCTGGTACAATATATCCTTTATCATTTAATTTTTCATCAATACATGCTGTATAAATTTTTACATCTGGATGTTCTTTCTTTAATTTTTCAATTCCCTCTGGCGCAGAGATAATACATAAGAATTTAATTTTCTTAACACCATCTTTTTTTAGCATTTGTATAGTATCTGCTGCTGAACCTCCTGTTGCAAGCATTGGGTCTAAAATAATTGCTTCTCTATTGGCGATGTCTTTTGGCATTTTATAATAATATTGTACAGGTTCTAATGTTTCTTCATTTCTATATAATCCAATATGTCCAATTTTGGCATTTGGTACAATATTTAATAATCCATCTAACATACCTGTTCCTGCTCTTAAAATTGGTACAAAAGCATAATTATCTTCATCTAATACTCTTGCCTTTGTTTTACAAATTGGTGTCTCTATTTCAATTTCTTTTAGTTTTGCATCTTCTAATGCATGATAACATAGTAATGTTGCTATCTCCCCTATAATTTCTCTAAATTCCTTTGTACCTGTTGTTTTATTTCTAATAATAGATAATTTATGTTCTACTAAAGGATTATTTAATACAGTTACTTGATTTGTTTCATCCTTTTTTATTTCTTCCATTACATTAGCCTCACTTTCATATTTGATTTCTTTTTCATCTTTAGCTTTTTCACCTGTTTCTTTTGGTTGGTCATTTTCTGGTTTATTTTCATTTTCTTTTTCGTCTGGTAATAATAAATTTAATAAAATACCAATAATGGCTGCTAAACTCATTCCTGAAATGGTTACAGATAAATCTCCATGAATAATAGAGATAGCTGCTCCTCCTAACCCTAGTACTAACATAGTAGATGCAACAACAATATTTTTTGATTTTCCAAAATCAATTTTATTTTCTATTAATACTTTTAAACCATTTACAGAAATAAATCCATATAATAGTAAAGACACACCACCCAAAACAGCATCAGGAATGGTTGATACTAATGCAGTAAATTTTCCTAAAAATCCTAAACAGATAGCAATAATTGCAGCTAATCCAATGACCCATACAGAGGCTACTTTTGTCATTCCTACAACAGATGTATTTTCACCATAAGTGGTATTTGCTGGTCCTCCCAAAAATCCTGCAACAAATGTTGCTAAACCATCACCTAATAAAGTTTTATCTAGTCCTGGATTTTTTAAAAGATTTTTTCCAATAATGGTACTTAATGCTGTGTGGTCACCTATATGTTCAGCTATTGTTACCAAAGAAATTGGTACAATCGTTAGTAATGCTGAAAAGTTAGGTGTATAGTTTAAAAATGGGACTACAAAGCTTGGCATACTAAAGAAGCTAGCTTCTAATACTGGTGTAAAATCAACCAAGCCAAAACAGATTGCTGAAATATATCCTACAACAATTCCTACTAAAAATGGAATAATTTTTAAGAATCCCTTTCCCCTAACCATCACAATTGCGGTTGTCAAAAAGGTAATTAAAGCAACTGCAATACATCTCCAATCAATTTGTGTTCCAGTTCCTAAACCTACTTGAGAAATTGCACTTGGTGCTAAACTTAATCCGATGATCATAATCATTGGTCCAATAACAACTGGTGGTAATAATTTGTCTATCCATTTTTTACCTATAAAATGAATAATAGTCGCAAAAATAACATAGACAAGACCTACTGCCATAACCCCAACCATAGCACCTGAAATTCCACCTTTTGCATATGCTGCTGCTAATGGTGCAATAAATGCAAAAGAACTTCCTAAGTATACAGGTGATCTTCCTTTTGTACATAAGATGTAAATTAATGTTCCAATTCCTGATGTTACTAATGCTACTGGGATAGTAAGAACTGTTTCTCCTGCTGCTGTATTTACCATGATAGGAACTAAGATAGTTGCTCCAAACATAGCAAAAACATGTTGTATTGCAAGGATTATCCATTTCGCAATGGTTGGCTTCTCATTTACATCTAATAGCAATTTTTTTGTTTGTTCCATAAAACGCCTCCTTTTATTTTCTTAGTAAGTATTTAGATACAAAAAAATATCAATCCTTTTTGAATTGATATAAACACTTACTTTATTAATTTAAAAATTGGGAATGCTAAATAAACAATATTTCTATTGATATCACTTGTTTTTAGTTTTGTAATATTTCCTACAAATTTTGTCATTTTTCTACACCCTTTCTTACTATATACTATTCTTAAAAAACTTGCAATAGAAAATAGCTAATTTTTTTACTTTGAAAAAAATATTATCTTTTTGATAATTAAAACCTTGACTATGATAGAAAAAAGTTTTATAATATAATTACATTTAATTGTTGCACATCATTCGATGTGATGTGGAAGTTGTGTTTCAGAGATTAGGTATAAACCTGGTCTCTGCTTTTTTGTAATATTTTTTTTACTATTACATATAATATAATTACATTTAATGTTGCACATTAAAATGTGGTTTTTCGTTTATAAACGCTATCCCCCTCTAAAAGAGGGGGATCTTTATATATTATATTTTTCTCTTTTTGTATAAGTTGTATGTAATAATTTTTCAGCAATTTCACTTCCTGGTTTTTCTAAGAAATCTTTATATAATTTTTTCATAACAGGATTTTCATGTGATTTTCTAACAATGCTTTTCTCATCAATTGTGTATAAAGCATCTGCTCTTAGTTTTCTAACATCCACTTCTGCTCTCACTTTAGAACTCTTAATTGGTTGACCACCACCCATGATACAACCTCCTGGGCAAGCCATAATTTCAACAAATTGATAATTGGCTTTACCAGATTTAATTTCTTCTAATATGGTTTTTGCATTTGCCAATCCACTTGCTGCAACCACATTGATATCTTTTCCTGCGATATTAATGGTTGCTCTTTTGATACCATCTCCACCTCTTACTTGTTCGAAATCAATTTTAGGTAAATCTTTTCCAGTTAAGGTATCTTGTGCTGTTCTTAAAGCTGCTTCCATAACACCACCAGTTGTTCCAAAGATAGCGCCTGCACCACTTGCCTCTCCCATAGGACTATCAAAATTGCTATCTTCCAATTTTTCGAATTCTATGTTAGCTTGTTTTATCATTCTTGCTAATTCTCTAGTGGTAATAACATTATCTACATCATATAAATTATCTTCCTTCATTTCTGGCCTTTGTCTTTCAAATTTCTTTGCAATACATGGCATAACAGAAACCACATAGATTTTTTCTGGGTCTAGACCTTCTCTATTGGCATAATATGTCTTTAAGATAGCTCCAAACATTTCATGAGGAGATTTACAACTAGATAGATGTGGTAATAATTCTGGATAATTCATTTCTATATATTTAACCCATCCTGGACTACAAGATGTAATCATTGGTAAATTATCATTTTTTGTAAATCTTTCTATAAATTCATTTGCCTCTTCCATAATGGTAAGGTCAGCACCTGTATTGGTATCAAATACTTTGTCAAATCCTAAACGCTTTAAAGCAGTTACCATTTTTCCTACTACATTTGTACCAATTGGCATACCGAATTCTTCTCCAAGAGCAACTCTAACTGCTGGAGCTGTTTGTACAATAACTGTTGTTTCTGGGTCTTTTAATTTTACCCATACATCATTAATCGTTTCTTTTTCATGTAAAGCACCTGTTGGACAAGCTTCTATACATTGACCGCAAAATGTACAGTTAACATCATTTAAGCTGTGGTCTCCAACAGTTGATATACATGATTCAAAACCTCTATTAATACAATCAATAGCACCAATTTTTTGTACATTTTTACATGCTGCTACACATCTTCTACATAAGATACATTTATTAAAATCTCTTACAATAGATGGTGATAAATCATCAATTTTATGTTCTGTTCTTTCTCCTTCAAATTCGATATTCAAAACATTGAATTTTGTAGCTAATGTTTGTAATTCACAATTTCCTGAACGTGTACAAGTCAAACAATCTTTAGCATGGTTTGAAATTATTAAATCTAGAATCACATGACGTGCTTCTAATACATTTTGTGTATGTGTATGAACAACCATACCTTCTTCTACGGTTTGTATACATGAAGTAGCAAATCCCCTTCTTCCTTCTACTTCAACAATACACATTCTACAATCTCCCACTTCATTAATTTCTTTTAAAAAGCATAATGTTGGGATATCAATTCCTGCTGTTTTGGCAGCTTCTAATATTGTTGTTCCTTTAGGTACTGTTATTTTTTGATTGTCAATTGTTAAATTAACCATTTCTTTTTCCATATTAATCTTCTCCTTAATTCATTAAAAATGACTTTGTGTATAGCTCTGTCTCTTTTAGACAAGTTTTGTCCATTTTGACACGTCCCTAATTGCCGATTGCATGGAATGGACAACTTGCAATACAAGTACCACATTTAATACATTTCTCTTGATTGATAACTCTTTTATCTCTTCCTGAACCATCGATGGCATTGACTGGACAGTGTTTTTGACATAGTCCACATCCTTTACATTTTTCTTCATTGACTGTAATTTTTGCCATAGCTTTGCATTCTAATGTTTTACATTCTTTTTGAATTGCATGTTGTCTAAATTCTTCTCTAAAGTATTTTAATGTGCTAATAACTGGGTTTGGTGCACTTTGTCCAAGACCACATATACTTGATTTTTGTATATTTGCTGCTAATTTTTCTAGTTTATATAAATCAAGTTCTTCTCCTTCTCCATTACATAATCTTTCTAATATTTCTAACATTCTTTTTGTACCAATTCTACAAGGTGTACATTTTCCACAACTTTCACTAACCGTAAACTCTAGATAAAATTTTGCTAAGCAAACCATACATTTTGTATCATCCATAACAATTAATCCACCTGATCCCATCATAGAACCAATTTGTTTTAAAGATTCATAATCAATTGGAGTATCTAAGTGTTCTTTTGGAATACATCCTCCTGAAGGTCCTCCTGTTTGTGCAGCTTTAAATTCTCTGCCATTTGGAATCCCTCCACCTATATCATAAATAATTTCTCTTAAGGTAGTTCCCATAGGTACTTCTACTAATCCAATATTATTTACATTTCCACCTAAAGCAAATACTTTTGTTCCTTTTGAAGTCTCTGTTCCAATTGAAGAATACCATTGAGCTCCTTTTAATAAGATTTGCGCAATATTCGCATAGGTTTCTACATTATTAATCAAAGTTGGTTTTCCCCATAATCCTGATTGTGCTGGATATGGTGGTTTTACTCTTGGTTGCCCTCTTTTTCCTTCTATAGATTCTAATAATGCTGTTTCCTCACCACAAACAAATGCGCCTGCTCCTAATCGAATTTCAATATCAAAACTAAAGTCTGTTCCAAAAATATTTTTTCCTAGTAATCCGTAATCTCTTGCTTGATCTATCGCAATTTTTAATCTTTGAACTGCAATTGGATATTCTGCTCTAACATAAATATATCCTTTATTTGCTCCAATACTATATCCTGCAATTTCCATAGCTTCTAATACAGAATGTGGATCTCCCTCTAAGATACTTCTATCCATAAATGCTCCTGGATCACCTTCATCAGCATTACAAACCACATATTTTTGGTCTCCTTCTGAAGCTTTTGTAAGTTCCCATTTCTTACCTGTTGGGAATCCTGCTCCACCTCTACCTCTTAATCCTGAATCTTTTATGACATCAATAACTTCATCTTGTGTCATTTCTTTTAATACTTTTTCCAATGCTTTATATCCATCAAATGCTATGTACTCATCAATCTCTTCTGGATTCACAACACCACAATTTTTAAGAGCAATTCTTTTTTGTTTTTTATAAAAGTTTAATTCATCCAAACTATTTACAACCGTTCCATCAATATCTTTGCAAAGTAATCTTTCTACTCTTTCACCTTTTACAATATGGGTATCAATAATTTCCTCGCAATCTTCTGGTGTTACCATTGCATAAAAGGTATCTTCAGGTCTAATAATAACGATAGGACCTTTTGCACAAAGACCAAAACAACCTGTTTTAATAACTCTTACATTATCTATATGTTTTTCTTTTAAAATTTTTCTAAAATTTTCTAAAATCTCAGGTGATTTTGAAGAAGTACATCCTGTACCATGACAAACCAAAATATGTTTTTCTCTGGTATCTGCTTTTGTGTTAACTCTTAAATCTAATTCTTTTCTTTTTTCTTCTCTTATTTTGTGAATTTCTTCTAGACTTTTCATATTTTCCTCCTTTTTGTCGCATAGAGTTCGTTTTTCTATGCGACATTTTTATTTCTCCTGGCTTATAATTTCATCTAAAACTTCATCTAATTTTTTAACGGTTGCTTTTCCATACACTTCACCATTTACTGTAAATACTGGTGCTAAACCACATGCGCCAACACATCTAGTTTCTTCAATAGAAAATAATCCATCTTTTGTTGTTTCACCTGATTCAATTTCTAATCTTTCTTTTAATCTATCCATAATTTTTTGAGAACCTTTCACATAACATGCTGTTCCCAAGCATACTGCAACATTATATTTTCCTTTAGGTTTTAGGGTAAATCTCGAATAAAAAGTTATGACTCCATAAATTTCTGCCATTGGAATATTTAAAAATTCTGAAAGTTCTATTTGTGCATTTTGTGGAATATATCCATAATGCTCTTGTACTTCATTTAACATTTGAATTAAATTATCTTTAATAGGTAAATATTCGTCAAACAATTTTTGCATAAATTCATCCTTTTTAGGACTACCACATTGACATTTGTTTTCGCTCATTTCAATACCTCCTCGTATATATTATTGCGTAACTACATAGATTATATCAGACGAACATTTTTTATACAAGTTTTTTTCTGCTTTTATATTGACTTTTTTGTCGAATAATGGGAAAATTTAATTGTGAAGTTTATGAAAGGGGATTTAATTATGGGATATTATGATTATTATTCTTCTAACCCAAGTTATTATGATTATTATGATTACGGATATACAGTTTCAGATCCATATGTATTTACAGTTTTGGGAACCATTTTTGGAGCCTTTTTAGGAATTGTTATTGTTATTAGTTTAGTAATTGGTATTTTACAGATAATTGGAACATGGAAAGTTTTTACTAAAGCAGGTGAAAAAGGTTGGAAATGTCTAATACCAATTTATAATGTAGTAATTTTGTTTAGAATTTCTGGGCTTTCACCATGGATTATCTTTGGATATTTAGCAGGAATCATTCCATTTGTTGGATGGATTGTATGTTTAGGTATTACGATTTATCAATGTAATTCTTTAGCAAAATCTTTTGGTAAAGATGTTGGATATACGATTGGATTGTTATTCTTACCAACTATTTTCTACATGATATTAGGATTTGGTAATGCACAATATATCGGTAAAAGAACTTTTTCAACTGCAAGTACATACCAAAGTGATGGTATTGTCAATATTTACGAAAAACCACAAGATGAATCACCAACAAATAATGACGAAGATAATGCTAACTTATAAATTATAAAAATGTCAAATTTGATAAAGCAAAAATAGAGGTAACTGAAATGCACCTCTATTTTTTGATTATACATCATGTATGGTTTATCCTTAGAGTTTTAAAATGTATCTAATTATTTTCAATTAATTTTTCTAATTCTTTTATCTTATCACGTAATTCAGCAGCTTTTTCAAATTCCATTTCAGCTGCATATTTTAACATTTCATCTGTTAATTTTGTAATTGCATCTTTAATATCTTCTTCTTTTTCTAGCTTGTATTCTACTCCTATATCATCTGTAATGGTTACTTTAATAGAATCGCGTACAGATTTTCTAATGGTCTTTGGTGTTATATGGTGTTCTTTGTTATAGGCTTCTTGAATACGTCTTCTTCTGTTTGTTTCTGAAATGGCTTTTTCCATACTTTCAGTTAATTCATCTGCATACATAATTACCGTACCATCTGTATTTCTTGCTGCCCTTCCAATTGTTTGAATTAAAGATCTTTCTGAACGCAAGAAACCTTCTTTATCTGCATCTAGTATAGCAACTAAGGATACTTCTGGAATGTCTAACCCTTCTCTTAATAAGTTGATACCAACTAAAACATCAAATTCACCTAATCTTAAATTTCGAATAATTTCCATTCTTTCTAGTGTTTTCGTATCAGAATGCATATAATTTACTTTTATATCTAATCCTTTTAAATAATCTGTTAAATCTTCTGCCATTTTCTTTGTTAATGTTGTTACTAAAACTCTTTCATTTCTTTCTACTCTCATACGAATTTGTTCTAGTAAATCATCTATTTGATTGGTTACTGGTTTTACTTCAATTTTAGGGTC
>CASEEU010000059.1 GCA_949287075.1 uncultured Eubacteriales bacterium
TATCAGGTTTAACACATGGTATTGGATGGTGTGCACCACAACAAGGCGCATGTAAATTAACTTTAAATGTAAAAGATGGTATCATTCAAGAAGCATTAATTGAAACAATTGGATGTTCAGGAATGACTCATTCAGCAGCTATGGCTGGAGAAATTTTAACAGGAAAAACATTATTAGAAGCATTAAATACAGACTTAGTTTGTGATGCTATCAATACTGCTATGAGAGAATTATTCTTACAAATCGTATATGGAAGAACACAAACAGCTTTCTCTGAAGGAGGACTTCCAGTAGGAGCAGGACTTGAAGATTTAGGAAAAGGTCATACATCACAAGTGGGAACAATTTATTCTAGTACATTAAAAGGACCTAGATATTTACAATTAACAGAAGGATATATTGTAGAATTAGGATTAGATAAAGATGATCAAATCATCGGATATAAATATGTTCATATGGGAAAAATGATGGATAACATCAAAAAAGGAATGGATCCAATGGAGGCTATTGAAAAAGCTTCTGGTACTTATGGAAGATTTGATGAGGCTGTTAAGAAGATTGACCCAAGAAAAGAATAAACTTTGGAGGGCAATATATGAAAAATAGAAAAATAGATATAATATCATTAATCATAACAACTATAATATTTCAAGCAATACTAGCTTATATTGTATATCAAAATTTAGCTATAGGACCAAATAGACTGGATGGAGATCCAAGAGGTGCCATTTTAGAAGTTATTATAGTTAATATAATTGTTGCAATATTGTCGACAATTATTACATATAAAATATTAAAAAATAAACCGTATGGAATAAATATATTAGCAAATATAGTTATACAATTAGCATTTATGAATATGGCATTAAATTTTGGTTTCCAGAATTTCATAGAAATATCAAGTATTGTACCTAAAGTTATAGCTTTATTAATGTTGTATTGTTTTTCTAAAATAAAAGATAAGTCAATAATAAATGTAAATAAAAAAGAATTGTAAGGAGGAAATAAAATGGCAGTAACATTTGAAAGTTATGAAAGAAGAATTGATCAAATAAAACCAGTAATGGAAAAATACGGAATAAAAGATTTTGAAGATGCATTAAAAATATGCACAGATAAAGGATTTAATCCATATGAAATCGTAAAAGGAGTACAACCAATCTGTTTTGAAAATGCAGCTTGGGCATATACATTAGGTGCAGCAATCGCTGTAAAAAAAGGTTGCACAAAAGCAGCAGATGCGGCTAAAGCAATTGGTGAAGGATTACAAGCTTTTTGTATTCCAGGTTCAGTTGCAGATGATAGAAAAGTTGGATTAGGACATGGAAACTTAGCATCAATGTTATTATCAGAAGATACAAAATGTTTTGCATTCTTAGCAGGACATGAAAGCTTTGCAGCAGCTGAAGGAGCAATTGGTATTGCAAAATCAGCAAACAAAGTAAGAAAAGAACCATTAAGAGTTATCTTAAATGGACTTGGAAAAGATGCAGCACAAGTTATTTCAAGAATTAATGGATTTACATATGTAAAAACAGAATTTGATTTCTTTACAGGAAAAGTAAAAGTTGTAGAAGAAATTAAATATTCAGATGGAGAAAGAAGTAAAGTTAGATGTTATGGAGCAAACGATGTTAGAGAGGGTGTAGCTATCATGTGGATGGAAGATGTTGATGTATCAATTACAGGTAACTCAACAAATCCAACAAGATTCCAACATCCAGTTGCAGGAACATACAAAAAAGAAAGATTAGCAGCAGGAAAGAAATACTTCTCAGTAGCATCAGGTGGAGGAACAGGAAGAACATTACACCCAGACAATATGGCAGCAGGACCAGCATCATATGGTATGACAGATACAATGGGAAGAATGCACTCAGATGCACAATTTGCAGGAAGCTCATCAGTACCAGCACATGTTGAAATGATGGGATTAATCGGAATGGGTAA
>CASEEU010000060.1 GCA_949287075.1 uncultured Eubacteriales bacterium
AGGATGGAAGAGTCCAAAAGAAAAACTAGAAGAATACATGTGTAAAGTAAAATAGCAGTCATAGAAAAAGGTACTTCAAACAATATAAATTTCAATTAAGTGTGACATATGTTTGACAAACCTACAAAAGAAATTATATGAATTTGAAAAAATGTCTTGACAACTAAATAAAAATAGTTTATACTGTAACTTGCGTTAGGAAAAGCGTTATAAACGCTCCCTTAGCTCAGTTGGTCAGAGCAACCGGCTCATAACCGGTGGGTCCAAGGTTCGAATCCTTGAGGGAGCACCATTATAAATAAATATGGGTAGGTGGCCGAGTGGCTAAAGGCGGCAGACTGTGGTCTTTGGTTAATCAAAACCTAAACTTGCAGCTCATATAAGTGATTATATGATGAACACCGGGCTAATTCGGGGAACTCTTAACAGTTAGGCTGATGACAATCCCGAGCTAGGAAAGAAATTTCCGAGTGTAGAGACTTTATACCTGGTATCTTGAAAAAGATAAAGAGAAAGTCCAGACTACAAACATAATATATTTGTTATGGTAGTGAAAACTATAGTAGTAAGAAATCTGTTCTCATTTGAGTACGAAGGTTCGAATCCTTCCCTGCCCACCATAAAATACAAGGAAACTTGTATTTTGTTTTTACATAGAAAACAAACAAATGTTTTAGATGGAGGAGATTATGAATTTTGATACAAATAAAGAAAAAGGAAATTCAGGTTTAGGAATGGCAATAGCATATTTTACAACAAAAGGATATACAGTATCAATACCGTTAAATGATACACAAGATTATGATTTAGTAATAGAAAAGTTTAATAAATTATATACAGTACAGGTAAAAGCAACAGGATGTAAAACAAAATATAATGTATATCAAGTAGCTTTAAAAAGTTGTGGTGGAACAAGAGGAAAGGAATATAAAACTGTAGTAAATACAAATGTGGATTATATATTTATATTAGATGCGGAGAAAAAAATGTATTTAATACCTAAAACAGATATTTTAAATAAAAGTACAATCAATTTAGGAGAAAGGATGGCAACATATAGAGTGACTATCTAAAAGCTACAAAGTAAATATTGCGAAAAGAATAAGAATGTAATATAATGAAACACATAAGAATCATAAAAGGTGAGAAAAATGAAACAGAAAATAAAATACATACTAGCAATCCTTATTTTTAGTATCATCATCATGCTAATAGATGTGCATAATGGATATATCAAAGGTCATGATACAGACTTTCATTTAGCAACGATAACAGCAATCGTTGACCAATTATCGTGGGACAATTTAACAGTACAAGAACCATTAAAATATATAGGAAATGATTTAGGGTATGGAACTAGATTTTTTTATCCACCAATACCACATTTAACAGCAGCATATATAACAAAGATATTAAGTGTTTTTCAAATTGGAAATGTTGCTATTGGAATGCGTATCACACAGTGGATAACCATTTTAGCATCAGGTATTACCTTTTATCTTTTAGGAGAGAAAATTTTTAAGAGTAAAAAAATAGTCATGTTGTTATCTATATTTTATATGGCAGCACCATATCATTTAGCAGAAATATTTGTAAGAGATGCTTTTTCAGAAATGTTTATTCCTGTAGTAATTCCACTAATTATATTGGGATTATTATATTTGATTGAAAAAAGATATAAACTGTTTTTTATATGTTTTGTAGGAGGATATACTATAGCGATTTATTCTCATTTAGCAATGACAATCTATTTTACATTAATGCTTTTGGTAACATTTTTTATTATATATTTCAAGCAAATATTTACAAAGAAACATATTCTATATTTGTTATTGGCATCTGGATTAACACTTTTATTAACAGCTTCTTTCTGGATGCCGATGCTAGAAATAAAATTAACAGGAAGTTATGGTATATTTATGCCATATTACATGACAGGAAAAGGTGGATTAAAATATAGTACAATACCAGTAAAAGAATTATTTACATTTTTTAGAGAATTTGATTTCCATTTTATAAGATATAATTTGCAGTTATTTGTAACCATTCTATTTTTTATAAGTATATTTTTCGTTATCAAGAAAAAATTATGGAAAGAAAAAGTATGGATATTTTTAGTAATATTTACACTGTTATCAACAATCATGGTAACAGACATATTCCCATGGTATTATACACCAGATATTTTACAAACGTTGCAATTTCCATGGAGATTAGTAATATATATTACATTTGGAGCTATACTAATAGCAGGTGTTTGTTTAAAACAGATTGAAAACAAAAAATACTTTAAAGTAATCAGTTGTGGTTTACTGATACTAACAGTGTTAGGGACATGTATTTATATAGATCATTTAGAAGAATCACAAATAGATATTACAAACATTAATAATGAAAAAAGTATGGGAAACGAAAAAGAATATTTACCGGAAAAAGCAATTAACAATTTAGAATATTTTGAAAATAGAAATAAAGATATAGTTATCATCAATGGAACAGGAAAAATTACAAAAAATTTAGACGATGTGCCAGATTTAACATTTGAAGTAAATACTTCAGAGGCCATGACAATTGAACTACCAAGAATTTATTATAAGGGATATCGATTAGAAATAAATGGACAAAAAGTAGAACTAACAGAAAGTGACAATGGATTTTTACAAGCAACCATTCAAGAAAGTGGAACATATATCTTAACATATGAAAAAACAATGGTTATGAAAATTGCTAACATCATTAATGTAATAACTGGTATTGTTTGTATCATATTACTTGTAAAGAAAAAAAGAAAAGTATATTTATTAGAGAAAACGACAGGAAATGATAGAATGGAAAAAAATGTACATGGATGAAATATAAAAATTGATTTATTTGTGCAATAAAAAAGGACACAATAAATGTGCCTTAATAAGAATACAAAACATCTTCAATAATATCAGCAATTTCAGAAACAGAATGATCTGATTGAATTAAAAAGTTTGGATGTCCTTTAAATTCACTATTGTAAATAGAAATGGTTATTTGACCAGTAACATTTCCAACTACCCTAGTATCTTTGTCATGTAACTTTACAACATTCATGAATTTACCCCCTTTTCTTTAGTTAACAAACCTAATTATAACAAAGAGAAAAATAGAAATATGTCGAAACCTGTCATAAATTTAAAAAATCTAAAAAATGATGATAAAATATGTTAAAATAAGATATGTGAGATATCATAAAAAATCAGGAGAAGATGCCAATGAAAAAATTGATTGTAATCATTATTATATTACTAATGATATTTTTAGGAATGTATGTATATAAACAGAATAGAATAACGAATAATCAGAATACAGAAGTGTCAGTTGAAGAAATAAATAAAATTGAAACCTATTTACAAAAAATATATATGTGGAAAGAAATTACAGGAGATGCATTACCAATATTTGATAATATTAATGATGCACCAGATGTTTGGTTATGGGAAGTTGTTAAGAAAAATTTGGAAGAATATGAATTAACCTATCAACAATTGCAAGATAAAACAAAAGAGATTTTTGGAGAAGATTTACAAAAGGAGTTTCCAAAAGAAGGATATGAATATATGGAATATGATGAGGAAACAGATACCTATTTTGCAATTGGAAGTGGGTTAGATGATGAAGAAGATGTATTTTTATTAGATAAAATACAAAAAAGTGACAATGGATATACTGTACAAATTGTAGAGTATTTAGAAGATTATTCGGAAGGTTATGAAACAACTGATGCAGATTATAATATTCAAATAAAAAATTTAAAAGATGAAACAATTGGAGAAGTAAAAAGTACAGAATCAGAAACTAATATACAACAATTTGTAAAAGATAATATTGATAGTTTTACTAAAAAAGAAGTGAATTTGAAAACAGATGAAAATGGAAATATATATGTAACAAGTATACGAAATATAGAATCAGAAAATGTAGTAGCAAATGAGGGAGAATAATGGATTTAACAAAATGTGAAATATGTCCACATAGATGTGGTATTAATCGAGCAAAAGGTGAAATTGGTAGATGCAAAAGTACAGATAAAATAAAAATAGGATTGTATTCTATTCATCATTTTGAAGAACCTTGCATAAGTGGAAAACACGGTTCAGGAACTGTGTTTTTTTCGAATTGTAACTTGAATTGTGTGTATTGCCAAAATTATGAAATTAGTCAGCAAGGAAAGGGAAAAGAAATTTCAATACAAGAATTAGCAAATATATTGATAGAACAACAAAATCAGCATGCAGAAAATATCAATTTAGTCACACCAACTAGCTATGCACTACAGATTATAGAAGCAATCAAAATTGCAAAGAAAAACGGATTAAACATTCCAATTATATATAATACAAATGGATATGAAAATATTGAAACATTAAAGTTATTAGAAGGATATATTGATGTATATTTACCAGATTTAAAATATTATGACGATGAAATTGGTAAGAAATATTCTAAAGTAGATGATTATTTTGAAATTGCTACAAAAGCAATACAAGAAATGTATAGACAAGTAGGAAGTCCTACATTTAATGATAAAGGAATGATACAAAAAGGTGTCATGATAAGACATTTGGTATTACCTAATAACATAGATAATAGTAAGAAAGTTTTAAAATGGCTTAAAGAAAATATGGATGAACAAGTATATATAGATATTATGGCACAATATTTTCCTACATATAAAGCAAAAGAAATGGAAGATTTGAATAGAAAATTGACAAAAGAAGAGTATCAAGAAATTGAAAATTATGTGTTTGATTTAGATATCAAAAATGGATATATGCAAGAATTAGGAGAACATGAAGAAGAGTATGTTCCTAGGTGGGATGATTGAAAAATGTTTAAAATATAATTGTGTTTGGGGTAGGCAGGCAATGTTGTGGTTTGAGAAAGGAATGAGAAGAAAATGGACGTACAAGCATATATACAAAATCTATTAGAAGAAAAACCAAAAGTAAAAACAGAAAATCAATCTGTCGAAAAGATGAAAATAATAATGGAAAAGTTAGGAAACCCACAAGATAATTTAAAGTATATACATGTAACGGGAACCAACGGGAAAGGTAGTGTTATTGAAATGTTAAATAGCATTTTGATAAAGTTAAATTTGAAAGTTGGAAAATTTATCTCGCCACATTTGGTTTGTTACAATGAAAGAATTAGTATCAATGGTGAATATATAAAAGATGAGGAAATACAAGAGATTTTCGAAGAAGTACAACCAATTATTGAAAAAGAAAACATAGAACTGAATTTTTTTGAATTTTTTACAATGATTGATTTTATATATTTTTATAAACAAAATGTAGACATTGTTTTAATGGAAGTAGGTTTTGGTGGTTTATATGATAGTACCAATATCATTCATCCAATGATTTCAGTTATCAGTTCTATTGGCTATGACCATATGAAAATTCTTGGAAATACATTAGAAGAAATTGCTAGGCAAAAAGCTGGAATTATTAAAGAAAATTCTGAGACAGTGTATATGAAACAAGAGCCAAACATAAATCATATCATTGCAGAAACTTGTAAAGAAAAACAAAATACATTACATATGGTTAAACAATCAGAAATAAAGAATCAGAGATTTGAAAATGCTATAGAAATATTTGATTATAAACAATATCATGATATAGAAGTAAACTTAAAAGGAAGAAAACAAATACAAAATGCTGCATTGGTATTAGAATGTTGTGACATATTAAGTAAAAAAGGGTATATTCTTTCAGAAGAAGTGATAAAAAATGGATTAAAGTCTGTAATCCATAAAGCAAGATTTGAAGTAATTCATCAAAATCCAACGATGATATTTGACGGAGGACATAATGAACAAGCGATAGAAAATCTTAAAGAAACGATAGAGTTGTATTATAAAAATGCTAAAAAAATATATGTGATTTCTGTGTTAAAATCTAAAGATTATCACAAAATCATAGAAGATATTTTAGATAAGGATAATGTATATATTTTTACAAACGGAAATGATAAGAACTTATTTACAGAAAAACATCTTATGTATGAATATGCTAAAGGACTGAATGATAAGGCAGAAATATATGAAATGGAATTAGAAGAAGCAATAGAGTTTTGCGAAGAAAAGACAGATTATGTTTCTTTTGTGATTGGTTCGTTTTATGTTTATGATGATATTAAAAAGTTTTTAAAGACTATATAAAATAAGTAGTTATAGTATGATTTTCGAAATGTTTAACAAGAAGAATTGACCTACGGGTCTTTTCTTCATTTTTAATTGTTAAACTTATACAAATTATTAGTAAAATAACTTGTAAAAAAAAACAAAATTTGATATATTGAAAAAAATAAAATAATAGGAGGAATCTAAAATGACACAAGCAGATGAACAATTTATAAAAACTTGCAAAGAAATTATAAAAAATGGATATTCATCAAAAGGAACCAATGTAAGAACAAGATGGGATGATGGAGAAGAAGCCAATTATTTTTCTATTGTAGGTGTACAAAATAAATATGATGTTGGAAAAGAATTTCCAATGATAACTTTAAGAAATAACACAAAAACAATTAAAAATGCGATAGATGAAATTTTATGGATTTGGCAAAAGAAATCTAATAAAGTAAGTGAATTAAACTCTCATATATGGGACCAATGGAAAAATGAAGAAGGAACCATTGGAAAAGCATATGGATATCAATTAGGAAAAAAATATGAATTTAAAACAAAAGAAGGAATAAAAGTAATGGATCAAGTAGATTATGTTTTATATTTATTAAAACATGATCAATCAAGTAGAAGAATCATGACAAATCTATTTAATCATGAAGAATTAAAGGATATGGAATTAGAGCCATGTGCTTATGGAACACAATGGTTAGTAAAAGAAGGAAAATTGCATTTAATATTAAATCAACGTTCACAAGATATGTTAACAGCAAATGGATGGAATTTAATGCAATATGCAGCTTTACAATATATGTTTGCACAAGTATCTGGATTAGAAGTAGGAACATTAACACATAACATAGGAGATTGTCATATCTATGATAGACATATACCACTTGTTGAAAAATTATTAGAAGCAGAGCCAATGGATGTAACACCAAAACTAATTATCAAAAATCCAACAAAAGATTTCTATGAATTTAAGGTAGAAGATTTTGAAGTAGAAGGATATGATTATAACAAAGAAGTGAAAATTGGAAGAATACCAGTTGCTATTTAGTGCAAAAATAGAAGAAATTAAGCGAAAGGAAAAATAACATGTTAAGTATTATCGTAGCAAAAGCAAAAAATAATGCCATCGGAAAAAATAATCAACTATTATGGCATTTATCAGATGATTTAAAAAGATTTAAAAAATTCACAACAGGACACACCATTATTATGGGAAGAAAAACATTTGAATCCTTAGGAAGAGTACTTCCTAATAGAAAACATATTGTTTTTACACAAAATCCAGATTTTAAAGTAGATGATGAAAATGTAGAAGTAGTACATTCTATGTTACAAATACAAGAATATATAGAAAATGATGAAGAAGCATTTGTCATAGGTGGTGCAGTGATTTATAATTTGCTAATGCCATATGTGAAAAAAATGTATATAACAGAAATTGATAAAGAATTTGATGGAGATGTTTTCTTTCCTAGAATAGATGAAGAAAAATGGAAAGAGGTAAGCAGAGAAAAAGGACCAGAAGATGCAGAAAATGATTTTACATATACATATGTAACGTATGAAAAAAGATAAATAAAAAGTTCGCTTTCGGTTAAACTAAGTCGTGAAAGGATGATGTAGATGTTTAAACCGAAAGCGATTTATTTTGAAAAAGATATTGTAAATTATACATTAGGAAAAGAATTAATGGAAAAATATAAAGAAGTGCCAAAGATAGAAATAGAAAATCATAATAATATAGAAGAAATGCGAAAAAAATCCAATAAGGAATTTATGGATATGAAACGAAATTTAATTATTGGTGTTAGAAAAACACATAAATTTGTTCCGAATCATAAAACTTCAGATTTTTTGGTTCCATATACTTCTTCAGGTTGTACAGCTGCTTGTATGTATTGTTATTTGGTATGTAATTATAATAAATGTGCTTATTTACGTTTGTTTGTGAATCGAGAAAAAATGTTAGAAAAAATCATAAAAACCAGTGAAACTTCGGAAAAAGAATTAACCTTTGAAATTGGCAGTAATAGTGATTTAATATTAGAAAATACGATTACCAATAATTTAGTTTGGACAATTGAAAATTTTAAGAATACAAAAAAAGGATTTTTAACATTACCAACAAAATTTTCTATGGTAGATGATATATTGGATTTAGACCATAGAGGAAAAGTCATTATCAGAATGAGTGTGAATCCTAAAGAAATTATTAATCGTGTTGAGTTTGGAACTTCCAGATTAGAAGAAAGGATTGAAGCAATTAATAAGTTAAGTGAAGCAGGATACAAAGTAGGAATTTTAATTGCACCTGTGATTATGGTTGAAAATTGGAAAACATTATACAAAGAATTAATTATAGAGTTAGATAACAAACTTTCTAAAAAAGCAAAGAAACAAGTATTTTTTGAAATTATTTTTATGACATATAGTTTTGTTCATACGAAAATTAATGAAGAAGCATTTCCCAATGCCATTCAAATTTATGATAAAGAAAAAATGCAGGGAAGAGGAAAAGGGAAATATATGTATAAATCAGAATTAAGAGAAGAGGGAAAACAGTTTTTATTAGAAGAAATGCATAAATATTTTAAAGATAATATAATTGAATATATGGTGTAAACCAATCTTAAAGTTCACTTAAAATTCACATATAAAATGGAAAAATTTTCTTCTACTTTTTATTTCAATATGATATAATGTCATTAGAAAAATCTCTTAAGAAGGGAGAGGTTATATGTCATATATAGAATTTAAAAATGTTTGTAAAGAATATAAAATGGGAGAAATTATTATAAAAGCATTAGATAACACAAACTTTTCTATTGAAAAAGGAGAATTGGTCGTTGTTGTTGGACCATCAGGAGCTGGAAAAACCACGGCTTTAAACATATTAGGAGGCATGGATAGTGTTACCTCAGGAGATGTGATTGTGGATGGGAAAAATGTTGCAAAATTAAAAAATAAACAATTAATTAAATATAGAAGAGAAGATATTGGATTTGTATTTCAATTTTATAACTTAGTACAAAATTTAACAGCAATTGAAAATGTAGAATTAGCAACCCAAATTTGTAAGGATTCTTTAAGTCCAGATGAAGTGATGGAAAAAGTGGGATTAGCAGATAGAAAAAAGAATTTTCCTTCTCAATTGTCAGGAGGAGAGCAACAAAGAGTAGCAATTGCGAGAGCTATCGCCAAAAATCCTAAATTATTATTATGTGATGAACCAACAGGTGCATTGGACTATAAAACAGGTAAACAGATTTTAAAATTATTACAAGATACAGCAAGAAAAGAAAATATGACGGTTATTATCATAACTCATAATGCAGCTATTGCACCTATGGCAGATAAAATTATTAGATTTAAAAATGGAACAGCAGAAAGTATCGAAAGTAATCAAAATCCAATTCCAGTAGAAAATATAGAATGGTAGTCCCTAATTGGAGTAAACTGAACTATGGAGGTGAAGCAAGTGAAAATAAAAAAAGCATTACTAAAAGATACTTTTAAAGAAATCAAGAAATCCTATAAACGATTTATCTCTATTTTACTGATGGCTTTATTAGGCGTAGGCTTTTTTGCAGGACTAAGAGCAGCTTCACCAGATATGGTAGACTCCATTGATACATATTATAAAAATCAGAATGTGTATGATATAGAAGTCATGTCAACACTTGGATTGACAGATAGTGATATAGAAGCACTATCGAATATAGAAAATGTTGAAAATGTTTATGGTACATATAGTAGAGATGGATTAATAAAAACAAATGAAAGAGAAATTGTTTCAAAAATTTTATGCGTAGATGATGTAAATACACCTGTTTTGGTAGAAGGAAATATGCCAGAAAATATAGAGGAATGTGTAGTAGAAAAAGATTTCTTAGAAGAAACTGGTAAAAAAATTGGAGACTATATTGAAATAGAGCCTGAAGAGACAGAAAATACGGACACAACAGATGGAGAAGAAATAGAATATTTAAAAAATAAAACACTGAAAATTGTAGGTGTGGTAGAAAGTCCGTTATACATATCTAGAGAAAGAGGAAGTACAAAATTAGGAACAGGTGTGATTGACTATTATATCTATGTCAATAAAGAAAATGTTAATTCAGAAGTATATACAGAAATCTATATCACTTTAGAAAATCGTGATAAATATCAAACAGGAAGCAATAAATATGAAGATTATGTAGAAGAAACAAAAGATAAAATAGAAGAAATAAAAGAAGAAAGAGAGAATGCAAGATATCAAGAATTAATTGATGAAGCAAATGCAGAAATTGCCAAAGCAGAAGAAGAGTTTAATACAGAAAAGCAAAATGGAGAAACACAAATTCAAGATGCGGAAAATAAAATTAATGAAGGAAAGTCGCAAATAGAATCTGGAGAAGCAGAAATTAATAGCAATGAACGTACAGCAAATCAAAAATTTAAGAATGCGGAAGCACAAATAGAATCAGCAAAAACAGAAGTAGCAAAAAATGCACTCCAATTAAATAATAAAAAAATTGAAGCAGAAAAAGGATTTGAGGAAGCAGAAAGCCAAAAAGTTGGATTGCAAAGTACATTGGAAAATATCAATAATGCAATTAAAATTACAGATAATTCAATAGTTGAAAAACAAGCGCAATTAGAAACAGCAGAAACAGAAGAAGAAATGATTGCTATCAATCAAGAGATTGCAAAATTACAAGCAACAAGACAAGTGTATGAAACAAACAAAAAATCTGTAGAGGCAGGAATTACACAAATTGATAATCAAATTGCTAGTGGAAGGCAGGAATTACAAAATGCAGAAGTACAAATTGATAGTGCAAGAAATCAAATTCAAAGTCAAGAAGCTACATTGAAGCAAAATAAAAATGATACTTATGCTCAAATTGCAAGTGCTAAAAAAGAATTAGAAGCATCAAAACAAGAAATTGCAAATGCAGAAGCAGAACTAGAAACAAGCAGAGCAGAATTTAATACAAAGATACAAGAAGCAGAAGGAAAGTTAATTGATGCAAAAGAAAAAGTTTCAGAAATAGAAAAAGCAGAGTGGTATATTTTTGATAGACAACAAAATGCAGGATATAGTAGTTATATTCAAGATACAGAAAGTATAGAAAACTTAAGTTTGGTATTTCCAATTGTATTTTTTGCAATTGCAGCTTTAGTTTCTCTAACCTCTATGACAAGAATGGTTGAAGAAGAAAGACAAGAAATAGGAACATTGAAAGCATTAGGATATAATAAATTTCACATTATGCTAAAATATTTAATTTACTCTAGCTTAGCTTGTATCATTGGTGGTGTAATTGGAATGAATATTGGATTCCAACTATTACCTAGAATAATATGGGATATGTATGAAATGATGTATACTCTACCAGAATTTATTATATCATTTAATCATCAATATTCTTCAATTGGTTTGGGATTAATCTATATTTGTATTGTAGGAGCAACTTTATATACGATTTTAAAAGAAGTTAAAGAAACACCAGCAACTTTATTAAGACCAAAAGCACCAAAATATGGGAAAAGGGTCTTGCTAGAAAGAGTAGGATTTATCTGGAAACGATTAAAATTTTCACATAAAGTAACAGTAAGAAATATATTTAGATACAAGAAAAGATTTCTAATGACAATTATCGGTATTATGGGATGTACTTCTTTAATATTAGCTGGATTTGGATTGAAAGATTCTATATCTTCTATTTTACCAAATCAATATGAAGATATATGCCATTATGATATGTTAGTAAGTTTAAAAACATCTTTAACACAAGAACAAAAAGGTAGTTATATAGAAAAACTAAAACAAAGAGAAGATATACAAGAACTGGTAAAAACATATATGGAATCTGGAACAGCGGGAAAAGAAGAGAAGAGTGAAAATGTTCAAATTGTTGTTCCAAGTGATAATCAAGAAATAGATAAGATGATAAAACTAAGAGATGTCAAGACAAAAGAACCATTTACATTATCAGAAGAAGGAATTATCATAACAGATAAATTAGCAGAATTAATTGGAGCAAAAGTAGGAGATATGATAATGATAACAACTGCTGATGATATAGAAAAAGAAATAAAAGTAGTTGGCATAACAGAAAACTATATTAGTCATTATGTATATATGTCAAAAGAATTATATCAGCAAGTGTTTGGAGAAACTTATAGTACGAATGTATTGTTAATTCAAGATAAGAATTTAAGTGAAGAACAAGAAGAAAGTGTTATGCAAGAAATGGTAGATCAAAACGAAGTTTTAACAGTGACTTTAACGAAAACAACTATGAAAACATTAGATGATACCATGAGTTCACTAAACTATGTTGTCGTTATTTTGATTGTATCAGCAGGATTATTAGCATTTGTAGTATTATATAATTTATCAAATATTAATATAGGTGAAAGAATTAGAGAATTAGCAACGATAAAAGTATTAGGATTTTATGATAGAGAAGTATATGATTATGTAACAAGGGAAACGATTATTTTAACTATTATTGGAATTCTATTAGGACTGGTAGCAGGATATTTCTTAAATTTTTATATTTTAGGAACCTGTGAAATTAATATCTTGCGATTTGAAAAAGTAATACACCCAATTAGTTATCTTTATGCAACAGCTATCACATTTGTATTTTCAATTATTGTAAATATTGTGACCTATTTTGCGTTAAAGAAAATTGATATGATAGGAAGTTTAAAGAGTGTAGAATAAAAAGGGAATTTAGTGACAGAGTGATGTCTTTTTGGTAGGAGGAAAAAATAAAAAATGATAAAAAAAAATTTATTATAAAATTTTTATTTTTTGCTGCGTCCCAAAATTCATCACTCTGTCACCAAATTCCCTTTTTGAAAATTTTTGATGAAAACCTATACAAAAACAAAGATAAAATGATATAATAGCACCAAAGTAACTAAACAAAAGAGGGAGGAAACAATGGGAAATATCGTTTTATTAGATGATTTAACAATAAATAAAATTGCAGCTGGTGAAGTTATTGAAAGACCAGCTTCTGTTATAAAAGAAATGGTAGAAAATTCAATTGATGCAGGGGCAACCAATATAACAGTAGAAATCAAAAATGGAGGAATTTCATACATAAAAGTAAGTGATAATGGAAAAGGAATTGCGCAAGATGATTTAGAAATTGCATTTGAAAGACATGCAACTAGTAAAATAAGAAGTGCAGATGATTTAAATACAGTTACATCAATGGGATTTAGAGGTGAGGCATTGGCAAGTATTGCGGCAATTGCTAATGTGGAAATGGTATCAAAGACACAGGAACAAGAAATTGGATATAGAGTAGTAGTAGAAGCAGGAAATATTTTAGAAAAAGAAGAGGCTGGCTGTAAAACAGGAACAACCATTACAGTTAGAAATTTATTTTTCAATACACCTGTTAGATATAAATTTTTAAAGAAAGATTATACAGAATCAGGATATATTGAAGATGTCATTACAAGAATAGCATTGGTAAATCCTAGTATTGCTATCAAATTGATTAATACGGGAAAAACAGTTATTCAGACAAATGGTAGTGGAGATATGAAAAGTGTTATATATAGTATTTATGGAAAAGACATTGCCAATGGTATTATGGAAGTTTCTTATAAATATGAAGATATTCAGATTACTGGTGTTGTGGGAAAACCAGAAATTGCACGTTCTAATCGTTCAAATCAACTATTTTTTGTTAATAAACGATATATAAAAGATAAAACATTAACTGCTGCAACAGAACAAGCATATAAAGGATTGATTCCGATTGGGAAATTTGGATTTGTTGTATTAGATATAGAAATGAATCCAGCAAAAGTAGATGTCAATGTACATCCAGCTAAATTAGAAGTTAGATTTGAAGAAGAAAATAAAGTGTTCCAAGCAATTTATCATGCAATAAAAGATACTTTATTAAAAACAGAATTAGTAGCTAATTCAGAAAAGGCATTGCATGAAGAAAAAATGGAAACAGCAAGAGAATTAACATTTGAAGAAAGGTTAAGAAATTTAAAAGAAGAAAAACAACGAAAACAAGAGATTGGAGGACTATTTTCTTTTAGAAAACAAAATGGAAAACAAATCGAAAATTATACAGATGAAGAAAGTAAAATTAAGACAAATGTATTAGATGACATACATGACAAATCTAATCAAACAAACGAGAATATTATAGAAGATATTTATCAAGCTAAAAATGGTATAGAAAAAAAAGTGAATCTTGGAGAACCAATTGATACATCTGACATATTGGCTAAATTAAAACAGATGAAAGAAAATTTAGAAAATGAATTAAAAGAAAAAAGTACAGAATCTCCTATATTACACGTTGAGGAAAATAATAAAATACATACAGAAGAAAATGCTTATATTGGTGAAAATCTAGAAGAAGAAAAGGAAAAATATGAATTAAAAGAAGAAAACAATCAAGAAGATATAGTGATTTCTGAAAATATAAAAGACGAAAATGAGGAAAATAAAGAAAATTTAAATGAAAATACGATTATTGATGCAGAAAATGATCAAGAAAATCAGGATGACCAAGGAATAGAAACAAAAGATTCAGACAAAATCTCAGAAGAAAATCAAGAAGCTACAATAAGTGAACAAACAGTGGATACCACAAACGAAATCATCGAAAATATAGAAAATCCAGAAATTAAACAAGAATTTAAAGAAATCAAAGAAAAAATGCAGCAATTAAATGATAATCCAAAAGTAGTATCAGATGATTTTAATGAAATGTATGCAAAATTGTTCGGAAGATTACCAATACAAGATGATGATGAAAAGGTGGAGGAGAAAAAAGAAGAAAAAGTTATTGATATATTAAAAGATAATGTATCTGTATTTGAAGGAATAGAGGAATATCAAAAACCAGCATATAAATTTGTTGGAATTGTTTTCAAAACATATATTATTATAGAAATTGGACAAGAGATGTATATTTTAGATCAGCATGCCGCACATGAAAGGATTATGTATGAAAAAGTAAAAGAAAATTATTATAGCGAATCAAGTAAAGATTCTCAGATGTTATTATTACCAGATGTTATCACATTAACCCATAAAGAAATGGATATTGCAAAAGAAAATATGGAAATGTTTAAAAAAGCTGGTTTTACATTAGAAGAGTTTGGAGAAAATACAATCAAATTAACAGGTGTTCCAACAGTTTGTATTGATTTAGATACAAAAGAATTATTTTTAGAAACATTAGATGAAATTAATACTGTGGCAAGAACAGCAAAACAAGAAAAGGAAGAAAAATTTATAGCAACAGTGGCATGTAAAGCAGCGGTAAAGGCTAATATGGCATTAGATCAGAAAGAAGTAGAAAGTTTAATGGATAAATTATTGTCTCTACCAAATCCATTTACTTGTCCACATGGTAGACCAACAGCTATTAAAATGACAAAATATGATATTGAAAGAAAATTTGCAAGAAAATAAAGAAAAAATAATCAGTATATAATGAGGTGCAAAATGCAGAAAAATAAAGTGATTGTTATATGTGGACCAACGGCATCAGGAAAAACAGCATTATCAATTGAGTTAGCAAAACAAATCAATGGTGAAATTGTATCTTGTGATTCTATGCAAATCTATAAAGATATGAATATAGGAACAGCAAAACCAACGATTGAAGAAATGCAAGGAATAAAACATTATTTAATTGGATATGTATCTCCGGAAAAAAGATATAGTGTGGCAGATTATAAAAGAGATGCAAAAAATGCAATAAAAGAAATTCTTGAAAAAGAAAAAATGCCAATTATAGTTGGGGGAACAGGATTATATTTAGATAGCTTGATTTATGAGATTGAATATCAAGAAATTGAGTTAGATGAAGAATATAGAAAAAAATTAGAAAAAGAAGTGGAAAATCTAGGTTTAGAAGTGTTGTATGAAAGAGCGAGACAGATTGATCCAAGAGCAATAGAAAAAATTAGTGTTCACGATAAAAAAAGAATATTAAGAATACTAGAAATTTATCATGCAACAGGTAAAACAAAAACAGAACAAGAAATAGAATCTAGAAAAAAGGAAGTAGAATATGATTATAAGGTTTATGCATTGGATTGGGATAGAGAAAAATTATATAATAGAATCAACAAAAGAGTAGATATTATGATAGAGCAGGGATTAATTGAAGAGGTGAAACAAATTTTAGATAAATATGATATATTTCCAACCGCTATGCAAGGATTAGGTTATAAAGAGGTTGTGGATTATCTAAAAGGAAACTTAACAAAGGAAGAAATGATAGAAAAAATAAAAATGGAAACAAGAAGATATGCGAAAAGACAACTAACCTGGTTTAGAAAAAATAAGCAAACAATATGGCTAAAAGGAGAAGATACTATACAAAACAATATAAATATTATTTTAAAAGATGTATAAACATTCAAAACACCTTGATGAAAGGAATGATAATAAAATTGGAGTCACAAGAAAAAAATTTTTTTGAAGAAAAACAAAAGGAAAATAAAAATACAAAAAAGAAGTTTAATAAAAAAATGATTATTTATATTGCTATTTTTTTAGTAGTTGTATATCTGATTTATACGATATATTTGTTAATTAAGCAACCAACAGATATTTTTACACTAGAAGAGGGAACTTTGTATTCTGAAGAAACAGATATTGGTTATGTGATAAGAGATGAAGTTGTTATACAAGGTGAAAATTATAAAAATGGAATGGAAAAAATAAAATCAGAAGGAGAAAAGGTTGCTGTTAATGAAGCTGTATTCAGATATTATACAAAGAATGAAGAATCTTTAAAAACGAAAATTGCTGAATTAGATACAAAAATACAAGAAGCAATGGGAAATGAAACAGAAATATTTACAAGTGATATGAAATCATTAGAAACTCAAATAGACCAAAAATTACTAGAAATTAGTAGTATCAATGATACAACAAAATTAGAAGAATATAAAAAAGAAATTGATGAATTAATTACTAAAAAGGCAAACATTGCAGGAGATTTAAGTCCACAAGGTTCTTATTTAAAAGAATTAATTGAAGAAAGAAAAAATTATGAGAATGAACTAAATTCAGGGGCTGAATATGTAAATTCAAGTAAAAGTGGAGTAGTATCTTATAAAGTAGATGGATTAGAAGAGGTATTAAAACCAACAGAAGAGTGTTTTTCTACATTAACAAAAGAATATTTGGAAAATTTGGACTTAAAAACAGGAAAGATTGTTCCAACAAGTGAAGAAAGTGGAAAAATTATTGATAATACATATTGTTATATAGCAACAATTAGTAATACAGAAGAAGCAAAAAATGCAGAAGTGGGAGACAAAGTAAGTGTAAGATTGCCAAGTGGTTCAGAAGTTTCGGCACAGATTACATACGCTTTGCAAGAAGATGAACATAGAGTATTAATACTAAAAATAGAAAAAGGTGTGGAAGAATTAATTAGTTATAGAAAGATTTCATTTGATTTAATTTGGTGGAGTGAAAATGGACTAAAAGTTCCAAATCAAGCAATTGTAAAGGAAAATGATTTGGCATATGTTGTAAGGAATAGAGCTGGATATCTAAATAAATTGTTAGTAAAAGTAAAAAAAGAAGGCGAAAAATATTCTATTGTAGAACCATATGATACAGAAGAATTAAAGGAATTAGGCTTCTCAAATGAAGAAATTATTTCTTATAAAAAAATTAGTTTATACGATGAAGTAATATTAAATCCAGACTTGACCAAAGTACAAAATTAATATTACAAATATATTACAAAAATATTAAATAAATATTACATTTTAAAAAACTATTGACAATGATAAAAAAAAAGTAGATACTTAGTACAAATGAATACAAATGAAGTAATTTAGGAGGTTTTTTTATGTCAGGAGCGTTAATGGATAAAGTTTGGGGACTATTTGGAATGGACTCAGCTGAACCAGAAGAATATGAAGATGAGGATATCTATGATTATGAAAATGAACAAGGAGAAGAAGAAGATAAAAAAATATTTGGAAGAAAAAATAATAATAAAGTTGTTAATATGCAACAAAGTCAACCAAATGCAATAAAAATGGTTATATCTCAACCAACAACATTTGAGCAATCAGATGAAATTTGTAGTTTTCTAAAAGAAAGAAAATCTGTTATTGTTAATTTAGAATATGTTAATAAAGATGTAGCTAGAAGAATTGTAGATTTTATCAGTGGTGGTGTATATGCACTAGATGGATATATTCAAAAAGTATCAAATTCTATTTTCTTAGTAGCACCATCAAATTATGAGATTACAAATGAAATGGCTAGAGAAGAAATCAAAAGTAAATTATCCGTTTCATGGTTAAAAAATAATGGAATCAATTAATTAGTATAAAATTATTAAAGGGTCTTTGCGCCTTTTTATAAGGAGGAAATATGATTACACCATTAGATATAGAAAATAAAAAATTCTCTAAGCAGATGATGAACGGTTATAATGTAGAGGAAGTTGATGATTTTTTAGATGATTTAACAGCTGATTATGGTAAAAATTATAAGGAAATAAGTGAATTGAGGGCACAGGTGGAAGAATTAAATAAAAGTTTAGAACATTATAAGACAATCGAATCAACTTTGCAAAATACATTAGTTATGGCTCAAACAACAGCAGAAGATATTAAAAATGTTGCTAAACAACAGGCAGACCAAATCATCAATGATGCAAAAAGTTCGGCTAAACAGCAAGCAGATGAATTAGAAAATCAAATCGTATTAAAAACCAAAGAACTAGATGACATAAAAAAACAATTTGATATATATAAAGCAAAAATGGAATCACTTTTAATTTCACAATTAGAATTATTAAAAGATGTTAATAAAGAGGATTAATATATATTTTACAAAAGACTATCTACGATGTTGGATAGTTTTTTTGTATTTAATATATGTATATTGTCATCAATATAAGTTAATGACAGTATACAAAAACGAAAGAAAAAGGTAGGAAACAAGAGAAAAATATTACAATTAGGGAAATATATTACAGAACTGTTAAATGTATGTTACATTTCTATGAATTGTATTGACTTTAAATAAAAAAGGTTTAAAATGATAATAGTATAGAAAGGTTTAAATATGAGGATTATAGCAGGAAAAGCAAGAGGAACAAAATTGTATACATTAGAAGGAGAGAATACAAGACCCACATTAGATAGAGTAAAAGAATCATTATTTAATATTATTCAAAATAAAATTCAGAATTCTATTTTTTTAGATTTATTCTCTGGAAGTGGTGCAATAGGACTTGAGGCGATAAGTAGAGGTGCTGAAAAGGTTATCTTGTGTGATAAATCAAAAGAAGCATGTATGATAATAAAAAAAAATATAGAGAAGACACATTTTCTAGAAAATATTGAATTATATCAGACAGATTTCAAAGATGTTTTAACGAACAAAATACATGAAAAACTAGATATTATTTTTCTGGATCCACCATATAAAACCGATTTTGCGATTGAAGCAATAAAACTTGTATTGCAAAAAGATTTATTAAAAGAAAATGCAATAATCATTGTAGAAACAGATGATAGTAATAGAATACTAGAAAAATTAGAAAATTTAGATTGCGAAGTAGAAGATATACGAAAATATGGACGAGCATATCTTATATTCTTAAAAAGGATATAATAGTAGAAAGGGGCAAAACCATGGAAATTTTTACATTATTAGAAACATTAGAGGATTTATTAGAAAGAAGTAGGAATTTACCTTTTTCTTCAAAAAGTGTTGTAGATAAAGAAGAATTGTTAGATTTAATAAAAGAAATTCGTTTAAAATTACCAGATGAATTGAAACAAGCAAAATGGGTTAAAGAAGAAAGACAAAGAATATTAGTAGAAGCACAAAAAGAAGCAGATGGGATTGTGAAAGAAGCTGAAAATAGAATTATTGCAATGATTGACGAACATGAAATTACAAGAAAAGCATATGATCAAAAAACAGAGATTATTGAAACAGCAAATGAAATGTCAAGAGAAATATCAAAAGGTACAAAAGAATATGCAGACAGTTTATTAGGAAATACAGAAGATATTATGAAAGAGACATTAGAAAAATTAGAAACCAATATGTCAGAAGCATTAAAACTAATGGAAATTTCATTACAAGATACCATAAAAACAATACAAAATAGTAGAAAAGAATTAAAATAGTAATCAGAAGTCAGATTCAGAAGTCAAAGAGAAATTAAGACTTTTGATTTCTGGCTTTATTAATTAAAAGAAAATTGATTGCACTTTAAAATGTAAAAATAATAAAATATATTTAAATATGAACAATAAATAAAATATTATTTTCTTTTAATTAGTAAAGTTATAATGCACAGAAAAATTGCATAACAAGAAGGGATGATAGAAATGGCAAAAAAAAGAAGATATAAGAAAAGCAAGAAGACAGCTTCTAAGTTAGACATAGCAGTAGTAATTATTATCATGCTAAGCGTTTTATTAGCTGTTTTAATATATACAAAATCTGGAGTAGTAGGAATAAAATTAAATGAAATATTAGGAGGTATGTTTGGAATTATGCAATATGTACTTCCTATTGGTGGTTTTGCTATTGGAATTAAATTGGCAACTGATGAGCGTGATACATTAACTTCAAAATTGGTTCAATATATAATTTTTATTGTAAGTTTATCTGTATTATTTAGTGTAGTGCAGATTTCTGGTGGAGAATTACAATCTAGCAAAGAATTATCAGAAGTTGTAAAAGATGCATATTATTTAGGAGGACAAAGCAAAGGTGGAGGAGCAATAGGTGCTGTTGCAGCAGTTCCACTTGCTAAATTATTAGGGGACATTGGTGCAGTTATTCTTTGTATTGGTGTAGCAGTTGTATTTTTAGTATTTACTTTTGGAATTAATATGTCTGATTTAATTAATATGTTTGTCGAAAAAATAGAAAATAAAAGAGAAGAAAGACTAGAAGAAAAAGAGGAGAGAAATAAAGAAGAAGCTAGAGAAACTGCGCAAGAAAGAAAAAGAAGAGAACGCGAAGAAAGAATGGCGGAAAAGGCGAGAATAAAGGCAGAGAAAATTGCAAAAGCGCAAAATGATAGAGATTTAATGAATAATCAAATAAAAATTAATTTTGGAGGTAGAATATTAGAAGAACCAGAAAATACAAGAGGATTAAAAAAATATGATCATTCAAATGATGATTTAGAACCACTAACAAGAGATAGCAAAAAAGACATGCAACCAGATGTTATAGAGAATAACCTATTTAAGCAAGAGGAAGAAAAGAAAGAAGATAAGAGAAAAGAAGTACTTCAATTGGAACATGCTATGGTAGTAGAAGATGAACATTACGAATATCCGCCAATTGAATTATTAAGCAAAGGAAAAGCAAAAGCCTTAAAAGGAGGAGCAAAAGCTTTAACAGATACTGCAACAAAATTACAAAAAACATTATATAGTTTTGGAGTATCTGCAAAAGTAGAAAATGTATCTGTTGGTCCCGCTATTACAAGATATGAGTTAAAACCAGCAGAGGGGGTTCGCGTTAGTAAAATTGCAAATTTAGCAGATGATATTGCTTTAAATTTAGCAGCAGAAACGATAAGAATCGAAGCACCAATACCAGGAAAACAAGCAGTTGGTATAGAGGTGCCAAATAAAGAAAAAGAAACTGTTCACTTAAGAGAAGTATTAGAAAGTAAAGAATTTCAAGAAAATAAATCAAAACTAACGATTGCATTAGGAAAAGATGTTGCAGGGAATACACAATTGGCTGATATTGCTAAAATGCCTCATGTTTTAATTGCAGGTTCAACAGGTTCTGGTAAGAGTGTATGTATTAATACAATTATCACCAGTATCATATATAATGCAAAACCAAGTGAAGTAAAATTGGTAATGGTAGATCCAAAAGTTGTTGAATTATCTGTATATAATGGAATACCGCATCTATTAATACCAGTGGTAACAGATCCTAAAAAAGCAGCAGGAGCATTGGCTTGGGCAGTTCAAGAAATGGATGATAGATATAATAAATTTGCAGGCAAAGGTGTAAGAGATTTAAAAGGATATAATAAAGCAATTGAAAAAGAAGGTGGAGTTGGAAAACTTCCTCAAATTGTCATTATTGTAGATGAGTTGGCAGATTTAATGATGGTTGCGGCAAAAGATGTAGAAGAGGCTATTTGTCGATTGGCACAAAAAGCGAGAGCAGCAGGAATGCACTTAGTAATTGCAACACAAAGACCATCTGTTGATGTTATTACAGGATTAATCAAAGCCAATATTCCATCAAGAATAGCTTTTGCAGTATCTTCACAAGTGGACTCAAGAACTATATTAGATACAGTTGGAGCAGAGAAATTATTAGGAAAAGGAGATATGTTATATTTTCCTTCAGGAGCACCAAAACCTTCAAGAGTGCAAGGAACATTTGTATCAGATGAAGAAGTAGAAAAAATTGTAGACTTTGTTAAATCAAATGGAACAGCGACATATAGTGAAGATATTTTGGAAAGTATTGAAAATAATAATAAAACAGATAAAGAGTTGACACAAGAAAAAACAGCAGATGATGATACAGATCCATTTTTAATGGATGCTATTCAAACAGTCGTAGAAACAGGACAAGCATCTACTTCATTTATTCAAAGAAGATTTAAGGTAGGATATGCAAGAGCAGGAAGAATTATAGATCAAATGGAGGAAAGAGGTGTTATTTCTGGATATCAAGGAAGTAAACCAAGAGAAGTATTAATGACCTTAGAAAAATTAAATGAATTAAAGATGGGAACAAATGATAAAGACGTAGCAACACAATAAACTTAAGAAAGGAGAAGAATATGCAAAAGAAAAAAGAAAAGTTTTTAAATAAGATTGTAAAAAAAGATTATAATAATGAACTTGAAATGATATTAGAAAAAAAATCTTTTGATGAAAATGCAAAAAATCTTCTCCTTAGTATTTTGTACAAAATAGAAATATCATATAAAGATTATGAAAAAATCAAAAGAGATGTTATGCGTAAGGAAGATTATATTAAACGATTCATTTCTATGATACAAGAAAATTGCAATAGCATAACTATTTGCAAAATGAATTCTCAAGAAACAAAAATTTTGGGCGACAAAACATTTTTGATTGATAAGGAAAATAAGCGAATTATTTGTTATCCAATAGAAAGAAAACTATTATACTGTATTGCAAAAATAACTAAGAAAGATGCTATTATAAAAAAAGATTATCCAATTGTTTGGGAGACATTATCTAATGTAATCAACATAGGAAATAATATAGAAACAGTAGAACCATTAAGAGATTTTAATGGGTATTCATGGACAACCATTTATAGTGAAATCGAAAGTATTAGTTATAATCTAATCTATCAAAATCTAAGAATTTTATTAGGACAAGAGTTTTTAGAAAAATGGATTAAAAATAAAGAATTTATCATTGATTATATGGAAATTTTAAAAAATAGATTAGAGGAAAAATATGGTACCAAAAATCAAAAAGATATATTAAAAGTAATAGAAAAATTATCAGTCCTATTAGAACTGAAGTATAATCCAAAACAAAAAGAAGAATTTGAAAAAGAAAAAAAGGAAGTTGAAAAAATACTAAAGAAAATTGATAACAAAGAAAAATATATTGACATGATTACAAAACAGAAGAGAAAATTAACAAAAGAAATAAAAATAATTGATGAGACAATTAATAATAAAACTTTATTGAAAGAAGAATATATCAAACGAAATGAGAAATTACCATTAAAGGAAAAGATATTTAGTGCAAGAATTTTATCTAAATTGATGAAAGAAGAGAGAAATGAAAAACTTGAAGAATTAGAGAAATTAAATCTTTTACTAAACCCAAAGAAATTTGTTTCTTATAAAAAAGATATGGAACAAAAATATGAACTTTTAAAATTAGTAGAAATAAAAGAATTAGAAAAAGAAATAGAAAATATGCTTGCAAAACTACAAAAAATCTTTTTAAGGTGTTATAAAAGAAAAATTGCAAATAGTAGCGAAAAGTCAGATATAATCAATAGGCTATATGAATTTAGATATTATTCAGTATTACCATTTAATGAAGAAATAAATACAAGTGAAGTAAAATCCATACAAAAAGAATTAACAGAAACCAGAAGATTACTATTAGATAAGGCACAAGAATTAAAAGTAATAACAGTAACTTCGAAAAATAAAGAAATAGATGATGAGATATTGAAAAATATATTTATTATTAGAATGATTACATTAGAAGATGTGTATATAAAGTTAATAAAAGAAAAAGAAAAAGTTTATCTTCAATTATTTGATGAAGAAATGTTCGAAGAAAAAGTAGAACTTAAAGATTTTGGAGCTATCAATAAAAAAGATTTAGAAATAAAGGTAAATAAAAAAATAAAGGTATTTAATTAAAGTGAGTTAGAACATAAAATAGTAGAATGGAGGTTTTTATGAAAATTACATTTTTAGGAGCAACAAGAACAGTAACAGGTTCAAACTTTTTAGTGGAAGGAGCTGGAAAGAAATTTTTAGTAGATTGTGGAATGTGGCAAGGTAAAGCAGAACAGGAAATGGAAAATAGTCAAGAATTTGAATTTAATCCTTCAGAAATTGATTTTATGCTTTTAACACATGCACATATAGACCATTCAGGAAGAATACCTAAATTATATAATGAAGGTTTTAGAAATAAAGTGTATGCACATAAAGCAACTTGTGATTTATGTACATTAATGTTACCAGATAGTGGACACATACAAGAAACAGAGGTGGAATGGAAAAATAAGAAAAGAAAAAGAAAAGGTGAAGAGTCAATAGAACCAATCTATACGGCAGAAGATGCTTTAAGATGTTTAGAAATATTTGAACCAGTACAATATGATCAAATTATTGAAATAACACCAGAGATTCATGTGAGGTTTAATGATGCAGGACATATGCTGGGTTCTAGTATTATAGAAGTATGGGTCAAAGAAGGAAATAAAGAAACAAAGACTGTATTTACAGGAGACATAGGAAATAATGATATCCCATTATTAAGCCCTCCAACTATGATAGAAGATACAGATTTTCTTGTTATGGAATCTACTTATGGAAGCAGACTTCATATGAGAAATGATGAAAAGGCACAAATTTTCTTGAATGTTGTATCAGAAACATTAGATAATGGAGGAACAGTTGTTATTCCTTCTTTTGCAGTTGGCAGAACACAAGAAATTTTATATGAAATAAATAAATTGAAAGATGAATATGGTGATGAGGAAGAATTCAGAAGAAAATATAAGACAATTATGAAAGCACCAGTATATGTGGATAGCCCTTTGGCAATATCTGCAACAGAAGTGTTTAGAGAAAATATGGAATTGTTTGATGAAGATACAAAAGAAGAAATTATGAGAGGAGATAATCCACTGGAATTTCCAGGTTTAAAATTCACAAAAACGGCAGATGAATCAAAAGCATTAAATGAGGATCAGACGCCAAGCATCATAATATCAGCAAGTGGTATGTGTGAAGTAGGAAGAATTAAACATCATTTAAAACATAATTTATGGAATCCAAAGAGTACAATTCTCTTTGTTGGCTATCAAGCACCAGGAACATTAGGTTATAATATTGTTAATGGAGCTAGAACAGTTAAAATATTTGGAGAGGAAATTGCAGTAAATGCAAGAATAGAATATATAGAAGGATATTCTGGTCATGCTGATCAAGAATTATTAATGAATTGTATTTATTCTTATATAAAAAAGCCAAAACATATCTTTTTAGTGCATGGAGAACCAGAATCGCAAGATGTATTAGCAGATAAGATAGAAGAAGATGCAAAGATTGGAGTAACTATTCCTGAATTTGGAGAAACATATGAACTAAATGATGAAATTGTTATGACACATAAGATAGAGAGAAGAGTTAATAAGACAATTAAATCAGAAATTTTACAAAGATTAGGAAAATTGAAAGATGAATTAAAAGATATGGAAATCTATGTCAATCAAGATTTACAAGATGACAATTTAAGAGATGAAGATATCTTTAGAATTAGTGAAAAAATTAAAGATTTAGAAAAACAAATCTTAAATGTTATCGAAGGATAAGTTTGAATAATAAAGGAGAAAAGAAAAAATGGAAAATAAGTATTTTAATGAAGCAATTATAGGAAATAAAAAAATGTTAGCAACATACACTTCAAAAGGAGAATTACAAAGACTTTATTTTCCTTCAAGAGAAAATAGACAATATATAAATTTTTTTCATGCAGGAGTAAAAATAAATAATTCTGATTTAATTTATTTACATGATGATATTAATAATGTATATAAACAATATTATGATACAGATACAAATGTTTTGAATACAGAAATTACAAATACATATTTTAATTTAACAATTCTTCAAACAGATTGTGCATTAATAAAGGAAGATAATGTGTTATTAAAAAAATATACATTTATAAATGAAAGCAAAATAGATTTAGATATTGAATTTTTTATACATGCAGAATTATTGTCAGATGAAAATAATCATGTCAGTTGTAAAATAATGGATAATGGAATGTTTCAATATGCACATGATTTTGTTGTTTCTACATTTGCTAAGGACTACAAAATTAATAAACATCAAATTCATGGAAGCAAAGAAACCATAAAAAGAGCAGAGATATATGATAAAGATTATATTGGAATGTCTAAAGATTCTAGTATTAGTTATAAAATAGATGTTATTCATCCTAAAGAGAAAAAAACAATCGAAATTTGTGTTCTAGTAGATGAAAATAAAAATATATCTGCTATAGAAGATGAAATGGATAGAATTACTAGAAAAGATTTAAATAAAGAATGTGTTGCTACAAGAAGTTATTGGAGAAAATATTTAAAAGCACATAACGGATTAAATTTGAAGGAACCAAAAAATAGTTATGAAGAAAAAATCTTTGAAATCTACAAACGTACTATTTTATTATTTCCATTATTAACGAATCAAGAAACTGGTGGAATTATTGCATCACCAGAAGTGGATGAATATTTTCAACACTGTGGTAGATATGCATATTGTTGGCCAAGAGATGCTGTATTTATTACAAAAGCAATGGATATTTTAAATATGCAAAAAGAAACAGAAAAGTTTTATAAGAATTTTTGCAAAATGACACAAAGCAAAAATGGTATGTGGGAGCAAAGATTTTATACAGATGGAAAATTAGCACCTTGTTGGGGATATCAAATAGACGAAACAGCAAGTGTAATATATGGCGTTTATGAACATTATCAATATACAAAATCTGAAAAATTCTTAAAAGATAATCTAAAAATGTGTGAAAAAGCAATAGAGTTTTTAAAGAAATATGTAAAACAATGGCTTGAAATAAAAGACCAAGATGGAGATATTGTAAAAGAAGAAATTGAAAATAGTTTTTATTCTAATAAAGATAAGATACATGTAAGTTATGATATTTGGGAAATGCATGAAGGAATTCATTTATATTCTTTATCAAGTATCTATGCTGCATTTGAATGCATTATGAAAATGTATAGAATACTAGACAAAAATGTTTCTGAATTTGATAATAATCGATTAAAAGAAGAAAAAATATTAAAATCAGAAAAAGAATTACAATATTTACAAACAGAAATCAAAAACTTTATCAATGAAAAGATGTATGATAAAGAAACAAATTCTTATTTAAGAAATACAGAAGATAAAAAAATGGACATTAGTATGTTAGGGGCAGTAGAACCATTCCATGTATTTGGACCAAAAGAAAGAAAAATTCTAAATACAATTGAAAAAATGAATTTAAGTATTCGAACTTATACAGGAGGATATCAAAGATTTGAGCAAGATCATTACATGAATGGTAACCCATGGCCAATATCAAACTTATGGATGACATTATATTATTTAGATGCAGGAGAAAAACAGAAAGCTAAAGAAACATTTGATTTTGTTATCAAAACAGTTGGAAAACATTATTTTATAGGAGAACAAATTGATAATAATACATTAAGACCAAATTGGGTAATTGGTTTAGGCTGGAGCCATGCAATGTTTATTATTGTGTTAGAAAGATTATATGGAAATAAATAATTAGATAGAAGTGCCAGGTAGTATACTGCTGTTGGTACTTTTTCTATTATATAGAAGGAAGTTGTTTAAGAGTGTATCTTCTAGGAGTTAAATACTGAATTACAAAAAAGAATAAAAAAACTAAGAAATTTAAAAATATTAAAAAAATGTATTGACATAAATGAATAAAGATGTTAATATAATTTTACTACAAATTATGTTGTAGATTTTATGTCAAAACTTTCCATAAAAAAACGTAAAAAAAATCGAAAAAAAGTATTGACATAAAAAGATAAAAATGCTATTATAAATAAGTACCTTGCAACAGACAAAATAATAAAAAATAACAAGAGAATTAGTAATAATAATACATAACAAAATAAGACGAAACAAGATCATTACTAGTTTTTTATTTTGCCCAAAATAAAAAAATAAAAAAATGTCAAAAAAAGTATTGACAAACAAAACAAGGTATAGTATAATGCAACTCGTTCTGTGAAAAGAACGAAGAAAAAGTACATTGAAAAGTAAACAATAAAATCCTTTAGAGAATAAACCGAAGCGGAAAATATTTCGAAAGAAATAAAGTACCGAATAAGTAAATTTTTTAAAAGTTTTTTAGCCAAAAAAGAAAGAAGTTTAAAGAGCTTGAAAAAACACTTTAGTTTGATTTATATAAAGACTGAAAGGTCGAAAATATAGATACCAAAAACAAGAGAGTTTGATCCTGGCTCAGGATAAACGCTGGCGGCGCACATAAGACATGCAAGTCGAACGGACTTAACCATTAGTTTACTATTGGAGCGGTTAGTGGCGGACTGGTGAGTAACACGTAAGCAACCTGCCTG
>CASEEU010000061.1 GCA_949287075.1 uncultured Eubacteriales bacterium
AGAGTACCAACAGTTGATGTTTCAGTTGTTGACTTAACATGTAATTTAGCAAAACCAACAACATATGAAGAAATTTGTAAAGCTATGAAAGAAGCTTCTGAAAATGAATTCAAAGGAATTATCGAATATACAGATGAACCAGTTGTTTCTTCAGACTTCATTTCAGATCCACATACATCAATCTTTGATGCTTCAGCTGGAATCATGTTAACAGATACATTTGTAAAATTAGTAGCTTGGTATGACAATGAATGGGGATATTCAAACAAATTAGTAGACTTAGCTTGCTATATTGCATCTGTAAAATAATAAGAAATTAATAAATAATAAAAGATAACTTCTTTAATTTTAGATTAAAGAAGTTATTTTTGTATATAATAATAAAAAGTTGAGAGATAAAAATTATTGATATTACTACTTGAAAACTGGAAAAAAATGCTATACAATAGAACTGTTGAGAAAGAGAACTGCATATTATTATTTCATGCAGTAAGAAAAGGAGGAATTCATTATGAATAAAAAAACAGTAAAAGATATTGATTTGAAAGGAAAAAAAGTATTTGTAAGATGTGACTTTAATGTACCAATGGACGAAAATCAAAATATAACAGATAATGCAAGAATTGTAGGAGCATTACCAACAATCAAGTATTTATTAGAACAAAATTGTAAAATTATATTAGCATCACATTTGGGAAGACCAAAGGGAGAATTTAAACCAGAATTTTCATTGGCACCAGTTGCTAAAGAATTATCAAAATTATTAGGACAAGAAGTTATCATGGCAAAAGATGTTATTGGTGAAGATGCTTGTGAGAAAGCTGCGAACTTAAAAGAAGGAGAAATCTTATTACTTGAAAATGTAAGATTTCATAAAGAAGAAACAGATAATGATCCAGAATTTTGTAAAAAATTAGCTTCAATGGCAGAAGTATATGTAAATGATGCTTTCGGAACAGCTCATAGAGCACATGCTTCAACAACAGGAATTGCAAGTTATTTACCAGCAGTATCAGGATTCTTAATTGAAAAAGAATTACAATTCTTAGGAAATGCAGTAAATAATCCAGAAAGACCATTTGTTGCTATTTTAGGAGGAGCAAAAGTTTCTGATAAAATTGGTGTTATTGATAGTTTATTAGAAAAAGTAGATACATTAATGATTGGTGGAGGAATGGCATATACATTCTTCAAAGCACAAGGTTATGAAGTAGGAAATTCCATTTGCGAAATGGATAAATTAGATTTAGCAAAAGAAGCGATGGAAAAAGCAAAACAAAAAGGTGTTAAATTTATGCTTCCAGTAGACACAAAAGTAGGTAAAGAATTTAAACCAGATACAGAAAGCAAAATGGTAAGTTACAAAGAAATTCCAGCAGATTGGGAAGGTTTTGATATAGGACCAGAAACCATAAAAATGTTTGAAGAAGAATTAAGAAAAGCAAAAACAGTTGTATGGAATGGACCTTTAGGATTATTTGAATTTGATCAATTTGCTATTGGAACAAATGCGATTGCGAAAGTTTTATCAGAAATCGATGCTACAACAATTATTGGTGGAGGAGATTCAGCAGCAGCTGTTAAGAAAGCTGGATTAGAAGATAAAATGACACATATTTCAACTGGTGGTGGAGCTTCTCTAGAATTCTTAGAAGGAAAGAAATTACCAGGAATTGAAGCTTTAATGGATAAATAGAAAAAGATATGTCGCATAGAGTTCGTTTGTCTATGCGACATTTTGGTCTAAACTGTAACGAAATAATGTGAAAAAACCAAGAGAATACTTGAAAAGTATTCTCTTTTGTTATACAATGATACTGTCCGTAGTGGCGTGTAAAGGAGGAATTTTTATGAGAAGAAAAGTAATTGCAGGAAACTGGAAAATGAACATGCTTCCAGATGAGACAATTAGATATATTGACGAATTATCAAAATTAGTAGGTGAAACACAAAATGAGGTTATTTTATGTGTTCCATTTACTGATTTATTTTATGCCTTATTAACTGCACAAAATACGAATATTAAAATTGGTGCACAAAATATGCATTTTGAAGAAAAGGGTGCTTACACAGGAGAAGTATCAGCAAAAATGTTAAAATCAATTAATGTAGAATATGTTATTATTGGACATTCAGAAAGAAGACAATATTTTAATGAAACAGATGAAAGTGTTAATAAAAAAATAAAAGCAGCATTTGCAAATGGATTAAAACCAATTGTATGTGTTGGAGAAACATTAGAACAAAGAGAAGCTGGAAAGACAGCAGAAGTGATTACAAAACAAACAGAATTAGCATTAGAAGGATTAACAAATGAACAAGTAGAAAATACAATCATCGCTTATGAACCAATTTGGGCAATTGGAACAGGAAAAACAGCAACAAGCGAAGATGCCAATAACTCAATCAAGGATATCCGTAAGAAAATTGCTGAAATATATGGACAAAATGTGGCTGAAAGCGTTATAATACAATACGGTGGAAGTGTAAAATCTAAAAATGCAAAAGAACTATTTACCATGTCTGATATAGATGGTGGATTAGTTGGAGGAGCAAGTTTAGATTCAGAAGAATTTTCAAAGATTGTTAACTTTGACAAAGAAGCTTAATTTATTATATGCGAAAAATCTTATATAAAATGTATAAGAGCAAGATAACAGTCGATTGTTTATACAGCAAAAACACTTTAAATCTTAAAGAAAAGGATGGTAGATTATGAAAGATAAATTAACAATGTTAATGATATTAGATGGTTTTGGAGATAATCCAAATAAAGACGGAAATGCTATTAAATTAGCAAAAACACCTAATATTGATAGACTAATGAAAAAATATCCAAATACAGAAATTTATACAAGTGGATTACATGTTGGATTACCAGAAGGACAAATGGGAAATTCAGAAGTAGGACATACAAATATTGGAGCAGGAAGAATTGTATATCAAGAATTAACGAGAATTACAAAATCAATAGAAGATGGAGACTTTTTCTCAAATTCAGAATTTATCGCAGCTATAGAAAATTGTAAAAAATACAATTCAAAATTGCATATTTTAGGATTAGTGTCAGATGGAGGTGTGCATAGTCATAATCGTCATCTATATGGATTATTAGAAATGGCTAAGAGAAGAGATTTTGAAAATGTATATGTACATTGTTTCTTAGATGGAAGAGACACTCCACCAGCATCTGCAGAAAGCTACATTGTAAAATTAGAAGAAAAAATGAAAGAGAAAAATATAGGGAAAATTGCAAGTTTATCAGGTAGATTTTATGCAATGGATAGAGATAAAAGATGGGAAAGAGTTCAAAAATGTTATAACGCACTTGTGAATGGTGAAGGTATCAAAGCAGGAAGTGCCGTAAAAGCAATTGAAGATTCTTATCAAAAAGAAGTATTTGATGAATTTGTTGAACCAACTGTTATTTGTAATGGAGAAGAACCAATTGCAAAAATTGAAAAAAATGATTCTGTTATTTTCTTCAACTTTAGACCAGATAGAGCAAGAGAAATTACAAGAGCATTAGTAGATCCAGATTTTGATGGATTTGAAACAAAGAAAGATTTAAATTTATACTATGTATGTTTCACAAGTTATGATGAAACAATGCCAAATGTACATATTGCATTTAAGAAAGAAGCATTGCACAATACATTTGGAGAATATATTAGTAAATTAGGATATACACAATTAAGAATTGCAGAAACAGAAAAATATGCACATGTTACCTTCTTCTTTAATGGAGGAGAAGAAAAACAATATCCAGGGGAAGATAGAATATTAGTACCATCTCCAAAAGTAGAGACATATGATATGAAACCAGAGATGAGTGCATATGAAGTAACAGATAAAGTGTTAGAAGCCATTAAGAGTGATAAATATGATAGTATCATATTAAACTATGCTAATACAGATATGGTTGGACATACAGGAAGTCTAGAAGCAGCTATAAAAGCAGTTGAAGCTGTAGATGAATGTGTTGGAAAAGTAGCAAATTTAGTAGAAGAAAAACAAGGTAATTTAATCATAACGGCAGACCATGGAAATGCAGAACAAATGATAGATTACAAGACAGGAGAACCACATACAGCACATACAACAAATCCTGTACCAATTGTATTAGTAACACCAGATATAACATTAAAATTAAAATCAGGTGGAAAATTAGCAGATTTAGCGCCAACTATGCTTGATCTAATGCACCTAGACAAACCAGAGGAAATGACAGGAGAAAGTTTATTAGATAAGGAATAAAAGGATATGTTAAATCACACGAAACAGATAAAAGAAAAGTACGAAGAAATACAAAGAAAACTACTATATTTGATACCAGAAAAGTGGGAATCGATATATTTATATAGTTCTGTTATAGAAAATGGAAAAAAAGAACCAACAGGAGAATTATTTTTCTATTATATTCCGAAAGGAATATTTAGAAAAAATCCTGTTAATGTCTATGAAGTTCCAAGTAAATTTAATATTGACGAAAAGCAGTATGTAGAGTTAGTTCAAAAATTATATGATGATATAAAACAATTAAGAGAAGAATTTAAAAGAACAACTCCTGGAGCAATGTGGAGTAATCTTACCATATCGATAACCAATATGAAGTTTCGAGCAGAATATAGTTATGAAGATTTGGTAAATAATGCTTTTAATAGTTATGAGCGTCATGTAATATGGAGATATAAATATTTAGGAATTGGACCAGAACAAGTTTCAAAGAAAGATAAAGATATATTATATCGATATTTTAATGGTGCAAGAAATTTAGAAGAAATAGAAGAATATAATGCGGGTATCTATATAGAGCAAGACACAAAAAATATTTTTGAATACAATACACAAGAAAATGAAATAGAAAATGATGGTTATATTAGAGAAGATGAGATACAAGATATAAAAACAGAGAAAAAATATAATCAAATTCAAAGTCATAAAATAGAAAATAATTGGGATGCAAATGTTCGAAAAAAAGAAAAAACTATGTGGAGTCATGACAATCAATCTGTAGAGCAATATATTATAAAAAGTAGTAAAGCCTCTAAAAATAATCATAAGAATAAAGATAACAAAAAAATAGAAAAACAAGAAAATAAAAAAGATGCTATAGTAAGCAATAAACAATCCCAAAATATAAATAAAATGCAACAAGAAGATACAATTGAAAAAATGAGAAAATTGCAAGAAGAACTTCAAGCAAGAAAAGCAAAGGACATACAAAAAACAATAAAGAAATCAAAAACACAAAATGTTGCAGAGCCAATAAATAAAAAGAAAAAAAGAAAAAGTAAGAAAGAAGTAGCAAATGAAGAAATAAATAAACCAATTAGAAATCAAATATTATTTTCAGAAGATGAAATAGATGAAGAGTAGAAGAGTTTTTAAATTTAGGTAATTTTGCCTAAAAAGATATATAAATCAAGTATTGAAAGGAGCAATGAAAATGATTTATTCAAAAGAATTAGAAGAAATGTGTGTTGTAAAAAAAGGAGTAGACCATGGACCAGCACCAATTCCAGAAGAAGGAAAATGGGTAAAAGCAAAAGAAATAAAAGATATATCAGGTTTAACACATGGTATTGGATGGTGTGCACCACAACAAGGCGCATGTAAATTAACTTTAAATGTAAAAGATGGTATCATTCAAGAAGCATTAATTGAAACAATTGGATGTTCAGGAATGACACACTCAGCAGCTATGG
>CASEEU010000062.1 GCA_949287075.1 uncultured Eubacteriales bacterium
GAAGAAGCTATCGAAATGATGGGAATGGCACAATATATTGCAGGAATGGGATTTTCAAATGTAGGACTTGGAATTGTTCATTCAATGGCACACCAATTAGGAGCTGTATATGATACACCACATGGAATTGCAAATGCTATGTTATTACCAACTGTTATGAGATTTAATGGAGAAGATCCAGCAACAGCACAAAGATTTAGAGAAATCTTAATGAATATTGGAAGACCAGATGCAGAACACTTAAATGACCAAGATGTGATTAATACATTTGTATGGATGATATCAGAATTAAGTAAAACAGTAGGAATTGATACAAAAATTACAGATTATGGAGCAAAAGAAGAAGATTTCGAAATGCTTGCTGAAAAAGCTATGAATGATCCATGTAAACCAGGAAATCCAAGAGACGTTACAAAAGAAGATTTCATAGAATTATATAGAAGAGCAGCACAATAAACGATTTTTCAGCCCTATATATAAAGTGGTAGATTTTTATAAATTATTTATTACTCGGTTCAATACGATATTTAAGAATTTGTAACATAATTTCTTGAGCCTCTTTCACTCAGACCCTCACTATGTGAGTACCGTGAACATTCCTCAATAAATTATGTGACAAATTCTAAAATATCTCCAATCACATTCGTAATGAAATAATTTATAAAAATCTACCACTTTGCATATAGGGCTGAATTGTTACAATTTTATTTTAAGAATTTAAAAAAACACTTGTAAAAATCAGAAAAATGTGCAATAATATTAACATAATAAAAAAGACGATAAAAAAGAGGAGTACATTTACACATATTTTTAGAGAATAGAAGTCATTGGCTGGAAGCTTCTTAAATCATGATAAATGGAAGGTAGCTTTTTTGTTGATATTCTGAAATAACAGTAAGAATATCCGTTTAAGCAACGTTATAGGCTAAAGAGATATATAACAATTTTGTTATATAAGTAAGGTGGTACCGTGGATATCATTCGCCCTTATGTTTTAGACATAAGGGCTTTTTTGATATAGAGAAAAGGAGGAAGATGAATATGCAAGATAAGTATAATCCAAAAGATTTTGAAGAAAAATTATACCAAGAATGGGAGGAAAAAGGGTATTTTAAACCAACGATGGATGAAACGAAAGAAAATTATTGTATTATGATGCCGCCTCCAAATGTAACTGGAAAATTACACATGGGGCATGCTTTAGATGATACGATTCAAGATATTTTAATTCGTTTTAAAAGAATGCAAGGATATAACACATTATGGCTTCCAGGAACAGACCATGCGGCTATTTCAACAGAAATGAAAGTGGTTGAAAAATTAAGAAATGAAGGAAAAACCAAACAAGAATTAGGTAGAGAAAAATTCTTAGAAGAAGCATGGGAATGGACAAGAATCTATGGTGGAACGATTGAAATGCAACAAAAAAAATTAGGATGTTCTTGCGATTGGGATAGAAAACGTTTTACAATGGATGAAGGATTGTCAGATGCAGTTTTAGAGCAATTTGTTGATTTATATAATAAAGGATTAATTTATAAAGGAAAAAGAATGATTAACTATTGTCCAAGCTGTAAGACATCTATATCTGATGCAGAGGTAGAATATAAAGAAGAAGCTTCTCATTTGTGGCATATTCGTTATCAAATAAAGGGAGAAAAGGATAGATATATTATTATTGCAACTACAAGACCAGAAACCATGTTAGGTGACACGGCAGTTGCTGTTCACCCAGAGGATGAAAGATATAAAGATTTGGTTGGAAAAACATGTATTTTACCAATTATGAATAAAGAAATTCCAATTATTGCAGATGATTTTGTTGATAAAGAATTTGGAACAGGTTGTGTTAAAATTACGCCAGCACATGATATGAATGATTATCAAGCAGGTTTAAAGCATAATTTAGAAATTGTAGAAGTATTTGATGAAAATTATAAAATGGGTGACTTAGTTCCAGAATATAAAGGAATGGATTTATTAGAAGCTAGAAAAGCAATTGTTAAAAAGCTAGAAGAAATCGGAGCATTGGTAAAAACAGAAGACTACACACATAATGTAGCAAAATGTGAAAGATGTAAAACAACGATTGAGCCAAAAATATCTGAGCAATGGTTCGTTTCTATGAAGGAATTAGCAAAAAAAGCAGCAGATTCTGTTAGAAATAATGAAGCTAAATTTGTTCCTAAAAAATATGAAAAACAATATTTTAATTGGTTAGATAATATACAAGATTGGTGTATATCAAGACAATTATGGTGGGGACATCAAATACCAGTATATTATTGTGAAGAATGTGGACATATGAATGTTGCAAAAACAGCTCCAGAGAAATGTGAAAAATGTGGAAGTACAAAACTGCATCAAGATGAAGATACATTAGATACATGGTTTAGTTCTGCATTATGGCCATTTTCAACTTTAGGTTGGCCAAATACAGAAACAGAAGACTATAAGAGATTTTATCCAACAAATGTACTAGTTACAGGATTTGATATTATTACTTTCTGGGTATCTAGAATGATGTCACAGGGATTAGAATTTACTGGTCAAGCACCATTTAAAGATATTTTAATCCATGGAATGGTTCGTGATAGTCAAGGAAGAAAAATGTCTAAAACATTAGGAAATGGTATAGACCCAATTGAAATCATTGATGAATATGGAGCAGATAGTTTAAGATTTGCTGTCATATCTGGAACCACAATGGGAAATGATATCAGATATATGCCAGAAAAATTAGAGCAAGCATCAAACTTTGCAAATAAAATATGGAATGCTGCAAAATTTATCATCAATACATTAGCAGATGAAGAAAAAGTAAGAGAATTTTGCTATGAAGTTTATGAAAAAAATCATGCATATAATCCAGATTTACTAAAAATAGAAGATAAATGGATATTAAATAAATTTGATAAATTAGTACTAGATGTCACTAGAAATATGGAAAATTATGATTTAGGTGTTGCTCTAGACAAAATCTATAGTTTTATCTGGAATGAATTTTGTGATTGGTATATTGAAATGGTAAAAACAAGAATTTATAGTGATGACGAAAATACAAAAATTGCTGTTAGTGATATATTAAATCATGTATTTGGTTCTTGCTTAAAATTATTACATCCATTTATGCCATTTGTAACAGCAGAAATATATAAAAATTTAATTTGTTTTGGAACAGAAGATATCATTGTAGCAAAATGGCCAACAATAAAAGAAGACTTTGTTTTTGATCAAGAAGAAGCAATGATGGAAAAAATTAAAGAAATTATTGTAGAAATTAGAAATGTTAGAAATACAAAAAATATTCATCCAAGTAAAAAATCAAAATTAATTATCGTAAGTCAAGAATATGAAAAACAATTAAAAGAGGCAGAAGAAATTTTATTAAAACTTGGATTTGCAAATGAAGTAATTATACAAAATAGTTACACAAATATTCCAAAAGATGCTATTAAAATCATTACAGAAGGAATAGAAGTATTTATTCCGTTAGAAGGTTTGATTGATTTAGAAGAAGAAAGAAAACGTTTAGAAGAAGAAAAGACTAGATTAGAAGGTGAAGTGGCAAGATGTAAAAAAATGTTATCTAATCCAGGTTTTATGAATAAAGCACCACAAAGTAAAATTGATGAGGAAAAAGCAAAACTAGAGAAATACAAAGATATGTTAGCAAAAGTGATGGAATCTTTGAAGTAATTTTATAAAAAAATAGACAGACATTTTCTTTTATAAGAGGATGTCTGTTTGCTATTGGATATTCAAAACCATTGAACTTTAGGGTGTTTTGTGCTATAATAGAAAAAGCAACATGCAAACAATAAAAAGTTGGAGGACAAAAAAATGGCAAAAACACGGAAAATGAAATTCACGGAAAAGGATTTAGCATCCATTCGTGAAAAGACAATGAAGCCATATTGGCTTGAAAGTCCATTAGATTGCTTTTGGAAAGAGATAAAGGCAATCTTAAGAACGACGGAAAAACCGAATTCTTGGAAAAAGTTAAAAGGTAAAGATATCCATGGAGATGTCTGGCAGCAGAAAATTGGTCAGTACATGCATCATCACACGGTTCACCGATTTGCTTGGCTTTATGTAGAAAGCACAGGAGAAGTGATTGGTGAGCATGGTCATGAAGAACCTGTAAACATAAGTAAAGAAACCAAAGGGAAAAAGACCAAAAGCAAACAAACCAAAAGGTTCAAAGAATGGTATGTTTTTCCTGATGGCACCATAGCCATTTGCCCCAGAGGAGAGACACATAAATTGATAAATAGTTTTAAAAAACCGATTTATGTGCTTTCCATTAAAGTGGGGAGTAACAGTACGAGGTAGTATCCAACAAATTGTACAAAACTGCATTTGAGGCACATTGCCAAAAATGCAGTTTTGTATATATAAAAGTATTAATTCACATTAAACTATCTCAATAAATTAAACCAAGCAGAAAATACTTTAGTACTCATAGTTGCAATATTCATCTTATTAACAGAAACTTGAGAAACTAAATTAACTGTGCTAAGAACTTCACCATCTAAAGAAAAAGAAATTTCACCTACTTTTTGCCCACTAGAAATAGGAGCAGAAATATTTTCATCAATCGCCACAGTTTGTTCTATATTTTTTTCACTACCTTTTGCTAATAAGATACCAGCATCATTTTCTAAGACAACAGGAATAGTTGCTTGCACACCTTTATCAATACTAACGGTTTGAATCAAATCTCCCGATTTTCCAAAACTTTGATAAGAAAAATTATTAAAACCATAATCTAATAATTTTTGTGCTTCTGAAAATCTAACTTTTGTAGAAGGAGCTCTCATAATTACAGCAATTAAAGACAAATCATCACGTGTAGCACTGGCAGATAAGTTATATAAAGCAAGAGAAGTAGAACCAGTTTTTAAACCAGTAGCTCCGGGATAGTTCTTTATTAAGCGATTAGTATTAGAAAGTCCGAGTTTCACCATCTCGTAAAGTATCCATCCAAATGGTTGTATAATTTGTGATTTCGGGATATTTTGTAAGTAACTCTCTAGACATAATAGCAATATCATAACTAGAAGTTACATGACCATCTTCATCTAAACCATGACAATTCTTAAAAGTGGTATCACTCATACCTAATTCATGAGCTTTATCATTCATCATTTGAACAAAAGCCTCTTCTGATCCAGCAATATATTCAGCCATTGCAACCACACAATCATTAGCAGAATTTACACAAATTGCTTTTAACATTTCATCAACCGTCAAAGTTTCAGTTGTATCTAACCATATTTGAGAACCTCCCATAGCTGCTGCGTTTTCACTACAAGGAACAGCATCTGTTAAAGATATCTTGCTAGCATCTAATGCTTCCATAATTAAAAGAATACTCATAACTTTAGTAACAGAAGCAGGTCTTAATTGTTCATGAATGTTATGAGCATATAGAATTTGACCAGAAGATTGTTCAATTAAAATGGCAGATGCAGATTCTAAATTTAAGGAATTATTATCTGTTACTTCACTTGTTGCATTGGTAAGTAAAGAATGATCTTCTTCTATATTAGAAACATCTGTAGAAGTATTACTGTTTGTATTTATATTTACACTATTAGAAGTATTGGTATTTTTAGTTGAATTTGTAACATTTGTAGTATTAGTAGAATTTGTTGTATTGTTAACAACATTTAAAGTATTACTACTGCTAGACCAAACATATAAAGAGTCATCTGAAGCAAATACAAAAGAAGAATATGAAATGAAAATGCATAATAAAAGAAGGATACAAAAGAAACGTCTCATATTTGTTTTATTCATATATTTGTAAATCATAAAAACCTCCAAAGTAGCAGATAACTGCTAGAAATATACTTAAAATATTTTATTAAAATATATGACAGAAAAAATAAAAAAGAACTTATTTTCCATCTCTCTTTTTCTTGACAATATTTTGGAATAAAGATAAGATAAAAGAAATAAAGGGGGAATCAATATGCCAACATGGGCGATTCATTTAGTAACAGCCAAAAAAGTAAGTGAAAAGATAAATATAGATAAAAATATATTTACATTTGGAAACATATTGCCAGATATACCAAATGAGTATGTTGTAAAAGGAATAAAACATCATGTATCACATGCAAGAACACATTTTGAAACAGATATTTTAGTAGTAGAACATATTGAAAAAAGATATGACTTAAGAAATTTTGCAGAAAAATATAAAAATAAATTTTCTAATCCATTAATGTTGGGATATTATGTTCATCTATTAACAGATTATTTTTGGAATGATAAAACATATGGAGAACGTGGAATTTATGATGAAGAAAAAAATAGAATAGGATTAATTTTAAAAGATGGAGAAAGAATTTTATGTAGTAAAGAAAAAGCAAGACAAATTAAAACACAAGATTTTAAAATATTTTCGAAATATATTTATGATCATCATTTAGCAGATAAGCCAGAATATCAAGAAGAAATACAAGAATATTTAAAAGATATTGATTGGATTACATTAGAAAAATCAGAAATAGAAAAAACAATAGATTATATAAGTGATAGATGCACAGGAAAGGCACAAGTGTTAGAAGAGGGAGAAAGTACAGAATACAGAATATATAGTGAAAAAGAAATGTTAGAATTAGTAGATGCATCTGTTATATTTATTTTAAAAATGATAAAGAAACATGCGAATGCTTTATTGAAGAATGATGAAATGAAAAATTCATAAAATATCAATAAAGGAGAAAAATAAAAAATTCATAAGGACATATCAAATAAATGATTTTTATTGAAGAAAAAATCGTTTTATGGTAGGATTATATTAATGAAATAAAAAATTAAAGAGGGGAAATATGAGTACAAAAGAAATTGTCAAAAATAAAGAAATGATAGAAGAAAAGCAATTAATAAAAAGTGAAGTAGAAGATTATGCAAAATTTGACATATTAAGATATGCACAAGTTTGGGAAGATGCAGATATCTTACTACAAGCATTAGATATACATGAAAATGATAATATATTGTCTATTGCGTCAGCAGGAGAAAATGCAATTAGTATGTTAGTTAAAAATCCGAATAAAGTTTTTGCAATTGATTTAAGCGAAAATCAAATTGCTTGTACAGAATTAAAAATCATAGGGTATAAATATTTAGATTATCAAGAATGTATGGAATTCATTGGTGTTTTTGATTGTGATGATAGAATCAAAATCTATCAAAAAGTTGCAGATAAACTATCTAAACATACAAGAACATATTTAGATAGCAATTTAGAAATGATAGAAAAAGGAATTATCCATACAGGAAAATTCGAAAAATATTTTCATCTATTTGGTAAAAAAATCTTACCATTTATTCATAAAAAATCAATAAGAGAAGAATTATTACAAAAGAAAACAAGAGAAGAGAGAATTCAATTTTATGATCAAAAATGGAATAATATGAGATGGCAAATGCTTTTTAGGTTATTCTTTTCTAAAACCGTCATGGGAAAATTAGGAAGAGATAAAGCATTTTTTCGCTATGTTCATGTAAATGTGGCTGAACATATTTTAGAAAGAACCAAATATGCTATTACAGAATTAGATACATCAGAAAATTCATATTTACAATACATTATTAATGGAAAATATGATGAAAATGTATTGCCGGTAGCATATAGAAAAGAAAATTTTGAAATGATTAAGAAAAATATAGATAAAATATACTTGTTAAAGGATTCTGCTGAAGATTTTATCCAAAAAGAAGAGATAGATTATATTAGTAAATATAATTTAAGCGATATCTTTGAATATATGAGTGATGAGCAAATGTGTAAAATTTTTGAAAAGATATTTACCAAATCACCATCTGGAACAAGAATTGCTTATTGGAATATGCTGGCCGATAAAAGGGCATCAAAGTATTTTGATAATTTAGTATATAAAGAAAAAGAATCAAAAGAATTGTTTAAACAAGATAAAGCCTTTTTCTATAGTAAATTTATTATAGAGGAGGTTATATAAATGAATATAGAGTGGTTAAGCATTGGATTTGTTTTGTGTATGCTTTTGATAGCTATGTGTGTGATAAAGTTAATCGAAAAAAACACCAAAATACATGCAGAATTAAAACGAAAACTATTACATATGACAATGGGATTGATTATGCTAACATTTCCTTACGTATTTCATAATGTGCTTTCTGTAGGAATATTAGCAGTTATTGCATTGGCAATATTAGTTTTGTTAAAGCATACAAAATTAAAAGAAGGATTAGGAACAGTATTATATAGTGTTGATAGAGAATCTTTAGGGGAAATCTTTTTTGTGATATCTGTATTTCTAATTTTTTATTTATCAAAAGGAGATAAAGTTTTATACAGTATTCCTATATTAATTTTAACCTTTGCAGATAGTGCAGCAGCATTAATTGGAAAGAATTATGGAAAGAAAAATTTGGCAGAGTTAAATGAAGATGCTAAAAGTATTGAGGGAAGTTTTATCTTTTTTATGGTAGCTTTTGTAGCAACATTGGTACCTTTATTACTATTTACACAAGTAGGAAGAGAAGAAACATTGATTATTGCTACTATTGTAGGATTTAATGTGGCTCTAGTTGAGATGATTTCACATAGTGGAAATGATAATCTATTGATTCCATTAACAACATATGCTTTTTTGGTAACACATATGGGTTTAGGTGTAGAACAATTAAGAATCAATTTGATTATATTAGGTGTGATATTTATACTAGTAACGATTGCTAACAGAGTAAAGGCATGGAGTAAATTGGCATTAGTTGAAACACTAGTAGTAGGGTATTTAACAATTACATTATATGGAATATATGCTATTATACCACCATTGATTTTGTTTTTAACGGTTATGAGATTTCCAAAAGTGACAGAAAAGGAACAACATAATCTATATGATGCTAGGATTATTGAAACCAATGTGATTTTAGGAATAGCTATTTGCGGAATTGTAGCAATTACTGGTTGGAAAGCAGAATTTTTTATGATATATAGTTTAGTATATAGCATGCATTTAGCTATTAATACATTTGTAAGATTAAAATATTATTTTAATTTATCAGAAATAGATAGTATAATCCTGTCTTTTGCTAAAGGATTATGTTTTATCTTTTTACCAAGTTTAGTCATTCAAAATCTGGTATTTCATAAATTGCCTAGTTTACCAATGATTGTCCTTATGGTTATATGCTTGTTCATAAGTTGTTTTATGATATATATACAAAAGAGAAAGGTAGAAAAAGAAGAAATTTCAATAAAAAATGGATATATGCATACAGAAATTGTGCTAGTATTAACAGCTATCATTTGTTTTATCCAATACTTTAACATTGTATAGGAGGAAAATGATTTAAATCTGATAATATATATTTTATTAAATAAAATATTAAGCAAACAGAGTTAAATCATGAAAAAAGAAGATGAATTTTGAAATTGTAGAGAATCAAAAAAATGTAATAGTAACAGTTTTAGAAAATGGAGAAGAAAAAGCAAAAGCTACTTGCTATTTTCAAAAAACACCAACAGTAGGTGACGAAAAAATTGGAACAATTGGAGAAATGGAAATCTTAGATAAACAATATGGAGCATTATTATTAGAAAAATGTGAAGAAATTTTAAAAGAAAAAGGATTGCATTATATAGTTGCACCAATGAATGAAAATACATGGGGAAAATATAGAACAATGAAACAGTCAAATGGGGAACCTATATTTTTATTAGAGAATGTCAATCCTATGAGTGATAATGAGATATTATTAAAAGCAGGTTATCAAGAGATATATACATATACTTCAACCAAAGGAAAGTTGGAAAATGCTTACCAAGCTCAAAGTATAGAAATGATGAGGAAAAAAATACAAGAAAAAGGTATTACTATTAGAAATTTTAATAAAGAAAATTATATGGAAGATCTAAAGAAAATATATCATATTTCATTAAAAAGCTTTAGAAGAAATCCGCTATATACACCAATTGATGAAGAATCTTTTCTAAAACAATATATACCTTATGTTCATTTAGCAGATGAGGACATTATCTTATTAGCTGAAAAAGATGGAAAAGAAATTGGCTTTATATTCTGTATACCAGATTTTGGAGAAACAAAAAGAAGCCAAAAAATCAGTACAATTATTGTAAAAACGGTTGCAGTGATACCAGAATTTCAAAAGTTGGCCATTGGAAATGTATTAATGAGTGATATTGCAAAAATTGCTAAACAGAAAGGATTTGAAAATTGGATATGTGCTTTTATGTATGCTAATAACACTTCACAAAAAATGGCAAAACGAAATCAAACAGAACTTATGAGAGAGTATGCCTTGTATGGAAAGAAAATTTAATTCTTTTCTAACTTAAAAATCCAACGGGAAAAAGGGGATGAAATACAAAAGATGAGGAATTTAGCCTATCAACTAATCAAAAATTATGAAAAGATGCCGAATAAAATATGTTTAATAGAAAAGGATACACAAGTTACTTATGCAGAGCTATATAACCTAGTAGCAAATTTTAAAGACAATTTGAAAAGTAAAGGAATTAAACAAGGAGATAAAGTGTTAGTAC
>CASEEU010000063.1 GCA_949287075.1 uncultured Eubacteriales bacterium
AAAAATGTTTAAAACTACATACAATTTAATTTATATTTGCTAAAATAATGATATAAAAATAAAAGGTGGTATGTAGTAATGAATAGAAAACAAAGACGAGAACTAAAAAAAGATAAAAATTTAGTTAGAGAATTGTATTCTATAATATCGAAATATTTTCCAGAATTACTTAATAAGTTTGATAATCTAACTGATGTTAGAAATCAAGGATATGTTGTTTATTCTATGAAAGCAATCTGTGTTACAAGGTTATTTCCGTTATTATGTGGTATTACTACAATGACTGACATTTCTTCTGATTATTTTAATACTGATAAGTGTATTAAAAATTTATCTGATATTTGTAATCAAGATTTAAAAGAAATTCCTTACTGGGAAACCATTCAAGATGTATTTGTTAACATTAAAACTGATGAATTAAGAGATATTCAGAAGTATATTGTTAAAGCCTTAATACGTTCTAAAATGCTTGATAAATATAAATACAAAGAATACTTTCAACTAGTCGTTGATGGAACTGGATTATCAAGTCATAATTATAATCTAAATAATAACTGTATAAAGAAAAAATATAAAGATGGCAAAGTTGCTTATTGTAAATATATACTTGAATGTAAATTAATAGCTGGTAATATGGTTATAAGTTTAGATAGTGAATGGATAGAAAATGCAGATACTTTATCAGATAAACAAAAGCAAGACTGTGAAATTAATGCATTTAAGAGGATGGCTCAAAGGATAAAGAAGAACTATCCTAAATATAAATTTATTATCACAGCTGATGCTCTTTATTGTACAAAGCCAATAATGGATATATGTAAAGATATGCAGTGGAAATTTATCTTTAATTTTAATGAACGCTTAAAAACTGTTTGGGTTGATTTTTATGATTACATTGAATGTTTCAATGATTCTTCTGTATGCAATTATTTTCTTGATAAAAATTATAAATATAAGAATCATACTTTTAACATAATTAAATTTGTTGAAACCAAAAATTCAAAATGTACTTGTTTTCACTATGTAACTAATTTACAAGTAACTGATAATAATATTAAAAATATAGTTAATTTAGGAAGAAACCGTTGGAAAATAGAAAACCAAGGCTTTTACACGCAAAAACACAGAACATTTAATATTTGCCATTTAAATAGTAGAAATGATACAGCTATAAAAAATCACTATTTTTTTATTCAATTTGCTCATACTATTAGACAATTATTAGAACAAGGTAACATTTTAACTAAAACTTTAAATCTCAAAACAAAAGAAGTAAGCCGCCTTATACTAAACGCACTTACTTCAACCAACTCAAATCTTAATAAATTAGAAACAAATTTTCAATTAAGATTTGATACTTAAATTATACACTATTTGTTCTTTGAAATCACTATTTTTTGAAAAATTTTTGACATAATTTTTTATGTTCTTTTGTCGTGTATTTATTTTCCATGTTTTGCGAAGAAAAAAATTAAAAATTTGATTTATCCATTTTATTACCATTGTTTTATTTGTTTTTTACGCTTTTTATTTTTTACTCTTTTTTACTG
>CASEEU010000064.1 GCA_949287075.1 uncultured Eubacteriales bacterium
AGCACTTGGTGGAGATTATAAAAAAGCATATTTAACATTACAAGAGTACTTTGAAAAATTAAGAAACGAACCAGAAAGATGGGGAAAACCATTAGCTGCATTACTTGGAGCATATTATGTACAAGAACAATTACAAATTGCAGCAATTGGTGGAAAAGATAGTATGTCAGGTTCATATAATGAGCTAGATGTACCACCAACATTGGTATCTTTCTGTATCGGTGATGTAGATACAACAAAAGTAGTTTCAAATGAATTTAAGAAAGCAAATTCAAAAGTATATGTATTAAAAACAAAAATGGGAAAAGAAAATATCATTGATTTTGACGATTTAAAAGAAAACTTTGAATTGGTACATAAATTAATTAATGACGGAAAAGTTTTATCATCAAGCACAATCAAAAATGGTGGAATCGCAGATGTTATCACAAAGAGTTGTATAGGAAATAAGATTGGATTTAAGTTTGAAAATACAGAAGACTTATTTACACCACTATATGGTTCATTTGTTTTAGAAGCAGCAGAAGATATAAATCATGCAAAATTAGAATTATTAGGAACCACAACAAGTGAGAAAGCAATTGTTGTAAATGAAAATGTTGAATTAGACTTAGAGGAATTAATCAAACTTTGGGAAGAACCATTAGAAAAAGTATTCCCAACAAAAGTAGAACAAAAAGGTGAAGCAAGAAATATCTTAAGTCAAAAAACACCTACAATTACAAGAAAATTACCAATTACAAGACCTCATGTCTTTATACCAGTATTCCCAGGAACAAACTGTGAATATGATTCTGCAAAAGCATTTGAAGATGCAGGTGCAAGAGTTAGTACAGTAGTATTTAAGAACTTAAAACCACAAGATATACAAGATTCTATTGAGTTATTTGCAAAAGAAATCGAAAAAGCACAAATCATCATGTTCCCAGGAGGATTCAGTAGCGGAGATGAACCAGATGGTTCAGGAAAATTCATCAGTAGTATCTTTAGAAATCCAAAATTAAAAGATTTAATCCATAAACATCTATATGAAAAAGATGGATTAATGTTAGGAATTTGTAATGGATTCCAAGCATTAGTAAAATTAGGATTATTACCATATGGAGAAATTAGAGAAATGGATGATACAATGCCAACTTTAACATTTAATACTATTTCAAGACATCAATCAAAAATGGTAAATACAAAAGTCGTATCAAAAATGTCACCATGGTTTAGCGAAGTTGAATTAGGAGAAGAATTCACAGTTCCAATTTCACATGGAGAAGGTAGATTTATTGTTTCAAAAGAATTAGAAGAAGAGCTAATTGTCAATGGACAAATTGCTACACAATATGTTGATTTTGATGGAAATGCAACATATGACATTGATTTTAACCCAAATGGTTCAATAGATGCTATTGAAGGTATTACTAGCCCAGATGGTAGAATCTTAGGTAAGATGGCACATTCAGAAAGATGTTATAGAGATATCTTGAAAAATATGCCAGGCAAGAAAGATCAAAAAATCTTTGAAGCAGGGGTTAACTATTATAGATAAGAATTTGAGAACGATGATGATTTTAGGGACGGAGCAAAAAATCATCATTGTTACAAATTAATATATATATATAGTTATAGCATTAAAGAATTATTAATGATGATTTTTTGCTCCGTCCCTAAAATCATCGTTCTCAATTAGAAAAAGAAAGGATTGAAAAAATGGAAAACAATAATATTTATAAAACACCACTTTCTGGTAGATATGCCAGCCCAGAAATGAATAGAATATGGTCAAATAATGAAAAGTATTCAACATGGAGAAAATTATGGGTAGCACTAGCAGAAACAGAAAAAGAATTAGGAATTGATATAACAGACGAACAAATTGAAGAAATGAAGAAAAATGTAGATAATATCGATTATGACATTGTTGCCAAAAGAGAAAAAGAATGTAGACATGATGTTATGGCACATGTATATGAATTTGGATTAAAATGTCCAAAGGCAAAACCAATTATCCATTTAGGAGCAACTTCATGTTATGTAACAGATAATACAGATGTTATTTTAATGTCTAAAGCATTAAAACTAATCAAAGAAAAATTAATTATTGTTATCAAAAACTTAAAAGCGTTTGCAGAAAAGAATAAAGATGTAACTTGTTTAGGATATACTCATTTCCAACCAGCACAATTAACAACTGTTGGAAAAAGAGCAACTTTATGGATGCAAGATTTATTAGAAGATTTAGAGGAATTGGAATTTGTTGAAAGCCATATGAAATTATTAGGTTGCAAAGGAACAACAGGAACACAAGAAAGCTTTATGAAATTATTTAAAGATGAGACAAAAGTAAGACAAATTGATGGAAAAATCGCTGAAAAAATGGGATTTGAAAAAGTATATAATGTATCAGGACAAACTTATACAAGAAAATTAGATTCAAGAGTTCTAAACTTACTAGCAGAAATTGCACAAAGTTGTTCTAAATTTGCAAATGATATGCGTTTATTACAACATGAAAAAGAATTAGAAGAACCATTCGAGAAAGGCCAAATCGGTTCATCAGCTATGGCATATAAAAGAAATCCTATGAGAAGTGAAAGAATCAACTCTTTATCAAGACATGTGATGACATTAGCAATGGATCCAAGTATCACAACTGCAACACAATGGTTAGAAAGAACATTAGATGACTCAGCAAATAAAAGAATTTGTGTACCAGAAAGCTTTTTAGCAGTTGATGCAATTTTAATTCTTTATGCAAATATCTCAAGTGATATTGTAGTTTATAAAAATGTTATAAAAACAAACATGATGCAAGAATTACCATTTATGGGAACAGAAGAAATTTTAATGAACGCTGTTCTAAAAGGTGGAGATAGACAAGAATTACATGAAAAAATTAGAGTATATTCTATGGAAGCTGGAAAACAAGTAAAAGAATATGGAAAGCCAAATGACTTAGTACAAAGAATTGCTGCAGATGAAACATTTGGATTGACAGAAGAAGAAATTTTACATATCTTAAATCCAGACCATTTATGCGGAAGAGCCGTTCATCAAGTAGAAGATTTTATGAATGAAAGAGTAAATCCAGTTTTAGAGAAATATAAAGATTTAGGACAAGATGCTACAATAGAGGTAAATGTTTAATGAATTTCAGTTTTAGAAATTCAAAAAAGATTGTTTTAAAATTTCCAAAAAGGAGGAAAATGAATATATGAAAAAATGTCTATTACTAGGAAATGGTGGAAGAGAAGCCGTACTTGCTGAACAAATTGCTAAAGGATATGCGCTATATGCGATATTACCATATGCAAATCCATCAATTGTAGAGCAAGTAGAGAAATCAAATGGAAAATATATCATAGGAGACCCATTTGATAAAGAACTTGTAGAAAAATTTGTAAAAGAAGAAGGAATTGAAGCAGCAGTTGTTAGCCAAGATAATTTGTTGCAAGAAGGATTAATTGATTTAGCAAGAAAACTTGGATTACAAACTTTTGGACCAACATCAAAAGGTGCAAAAGTAGAATGGAGTAAAACTTATGCTTTAGATATAGTCAAACAATTAGCTCCTGAAATGATTATCAAAAATGAAAGTGTAAAAACAGTTGAAGAATTAGACGAAGTTATGAAAAACTACAATGATGACAGTTTTGTTGTAAAACCAGAAGGATTAACAGGAGGAAAAGGTGTTAAAGTAGGAGGAATCCATTTTAAAGGAAAACAAGAAGGATATGATTATGCCAAATCTTGTTTAGAATCTGATGGAAGTGTTATTGTACAAGATAAAGTAGAAGGTAGAGAATTTACTGTTATGGCATTAACAGACGGTGAAAATATCGTCGTAACACCAATTACCTTTGATTATCCATATCGTTTTGATGAAGACAAAGGACCAGGAACTGGCGGAATGGGCTGTCTTAGCTTCGAAAATGGATTATTGCCATTCTTAGAGCAAAAAGATGTAGAAGAATGTAGTAAATTAATAAAAGATACTATTCAATATGTCAATAAAGATAGCTTAGAATTTACAGGTGTTATTTATGGTGGATTTTTCAAATGTAAAGATGGTATTAAATTTATTGAATTTAATGCAAGATTTGGAGATCCAGAAGCACTAAATGTATTAAACTCTTTAGAAACACCATTTACAGAAGTATTAGAAAATATATTTAATAAAAAATTAAGTACAGAAAATTGTAAATTTAAAAAGAATTATACATTTACCATTTATGTAGTAAGTCCAGATTATGCAATACAAAAAAGTAAAGAACCATGTATATTTACAGTCAATAAAAAAGCGATTGAAGAAAGTGGCGTAAAAATCTATTTTGCAAGTACAAAACCAGTAGAAGGAAATACCTATGAGGCTGTAGGAACTTCAAGATTATTTGGTGTAACAACAATGGGAAATACATTAGAAGAAGCAAAAGAAAAAGCATATAAAGCACTAGAAGGAAATATTAGTGATAATTTAGATTATAGAAAAGATATTGGAGAAATTTACGAACACTAAAAAAGTGATGATTTTGGGGACGGAGAAAAAAATCATCACTAATAGTTAGTTAATGTTATATTATAAATTAATCTTCAATAATGATGATTTTTTTCTCCGTCCCCAAAATCATCAAAAAAGAACTTTAGGGATTTTCCCTAAAGTTCGCCTGTTTCAAATTTCTTAATGACATTAACTAATTGAATTTTTTCGGCAGCTTGTACTTTACTTGCTAACGTTTCAGGGGTATCTGTCTCTAAAACATCAACAACGGTTTGACTGATAATATTACCTTTGTCATATTCGTTATTGATATAGTGAACGGTTACACCACTTTGTTTTTCTTTAGCATCGATAACAGCCTTATGAACATGCATACCATGCATTCCTTTACCACCATATTTAGGAAGTAAAGATGGATGTGTATTAATAATTGTGTAGTTAGAAAGTAATTTATCACCAATTAATTTTAAATAACCTGCTAAAACAATTAAGTTAATGTCATAATGAGATAAAACTTCATATAACTCATTATCAATATCTTGATAATTTTTATTTTTTATCACATAAGTAGGAATATTTGCTTTTTTGGCTCTTTCTAATGCAAAAGCATCAGGATTATTAGAAACAACTAATACAATTTGAGAATCTAAATCTTTTTTATCAATAGCATCGATAATGGATTGTAATGTAGAGCCATTACCAGAAGCAAAAACAACTAAATTATACATAAAAAACAACTCCTTATATAAATTTGTATGATTTGATTGCATTGTAGCAAAAACACAGGCAAAAGTCAAATATAAGGAAAAAAATGACAAAGACAAAAAAAGATTTTTTTGATATAATAAATTTATCATATAAACAAAAATAGAAAGAGAGTAGTGGAAAAATGTTTGGAGAAAAAATAAAAGAAGAATGTGGAATTTATGGAATTTATGGAATCAAAAATAATGAAGATGTAGTAACACCTGTATGTGTTGGACTATCAGGGCTTCAACATAGAGGAGAAGAAAGCTGCGGAATTGCAGTGAATGAAGATGGTGTTATCCATTTTCATAAAGATTTAGGGTTAGTATCTGATGTATTTACAAAACATATTCAAAATTCATTACCAACAGGTAAAATGGCAATTGGACATGTTAGATATTCAACAACAGGAGAAAGTAGAAAAGA
>CASEEU010000065.1 GCA_949287075.1 uncultured Eubacteriales bacterium
GCACATAGTATTTTATAGTTGTGTTAATACTTGCATGTCCAAGTCTTGCAGATACTGTTGCTATATCAACATTATTAGCAATCATGAGAGTAGCATTTGTATGTCTAATACCGTGAAATTTAATTATAGGTAGTCCTAATTTTTCAATATAAGGCTTAAACCATTTTCCAATTGTATCTGGATGCATAGGTTTTCCGTCATCTTGTACAAATAGTTTATTAGAATTAATCCATTTATTTCCACATATGTCTTTTTGCTCGTCATACCATTCTTTATATTCAAGAAGAGCATTTGTAATATAATTTGGTATTGGAACAACTCTATTAGAACTTTCGGTTTTAGTATCTTTATCAAAAATTCCATTTTCAGGTAGGTACTGAGTAGATTTATTAATATTAATAGTTTCATTTTTAAAATCTACATCAGACCATTCAAGTCCAATAAGTTCTCCACGTCTTACGCCAGAGAAAATATCAAGAAGAATTGCTGCTTTATACTTTAAATTACTTCCAGTAAGCTCCATTAAAGATTGTATAAGAACTTTGCATTCATCATCATTGAAAAATTCCATTTTAGGTTTCTTAGTCTTTGGTGGTTTAACTCTTCTAGCAGGATTAGAAGGTAACAACTGCCAGTATACTGCATTTTGTAACATGGCACTTATTAGTCTATGGTGCTCTAGAATTGTTTTTGGAGATAATGGTTTTAAAGTTCTTTGACCATTATTTTTTGCTATTCTCTTTATCTGAGTATCATTTTCTAACATATCATAAAAGTTCATTAAATCTGTTGGTTTGATTTTGTCTAAAGGAAATGAACCTAAATATGGAAGAATTCGAGATTTTAATATTCCAATATATCTTGAATAAGTTTTTGGTGCTAATTCTTTTGAAGCATATTTTTCATCCCAAATATAAAAGAATTCTTCAAAGGTAATTGACTTCCCTTCTGGAACTAATCCACGATTTACTTCTGTAATGAATTCTGCTAAGGCTATTTCAGCATCTTTTCTTGTACCATGTATAGTTTTTGTTTTTTTACATCTAGTACCATCAAGATTTTTACCACCTGAAACGACTAACCTATAAGTATTTTCACCTCTTTTTTCAATACTTCCAGCCATTGCTTTTTTCACCTCCTTTAAGCATAACTATGGGTGGAAGTTTGTTAATATTTAATTGTCATGATTATACTACAATTTTAATGTTAATTCTAGTAGTTTTTCTTTATTTTTCAAGTGTTACAAAGATTACACAAAAATTCATAAAAGAAAATATATAAGACAATAAAATACTAGATAAAATGTAATATAAATTTAATATGTCGAATTTTGTAATATAATACAATGTTTTGTCAAAGTGTTGAGAATATTGGAAAAATGTGATATATTAATTGAAATAAATTAGAGGTGAAAAATATGTGGAAAGATAGTGAAGCAGAGATTGATTTTTTAGATTTTGATTATTTAATAGGAGTTTTAAAGGATATTATTGATAACGAAGATTTATTACCAGCTACAATAGGAGTATATGGAGATTGGGGAAGTGGAAAATCAAGTTTAATAAAATTAGCAATTAATGATTTTGAGGACAATAAGAATATAGTATGCTTAAACTTTAACGCATGGTTATTTGAAAGTTATGAAGATGCCAAAGCATCATTGTTAGGGAGTATATTAGATAAAATTTGTGAGGAAAAAAAGCTATCAGAAAAAGCAAAGGATATTGTTCAAGGATTATATAAAAGTGTAGATAAATTAAAATTATTTAAGAAATCATTCCTTTTAGGAATGGATATTGCAACTACAGGAGGATTATTTAGTGCATTATCAATCTTATTAACAGATTTTGCAAAAGAAGACCATACTGAAATGAAGGACAAAATTAAAGAAAACATTAAAGATGAGATGAATGAAAATAGTATTAGAAATGATATTAAAGAATTTAGAAAAAAGTTTGATGATTTATTAGAAGAAACTAAAATAGATAAGCTTATCATTTTTATTGACGAATTAGATAGATGTAGTCCTGACACAATATTATCAACACTAGAAGCAATTAGGCTGTTTTTATTTACAGGTAATACCGTATTTATTATTGGAGCAGATGAAAGACAAATAGCTTATGCTGTAAAAAACAAATTTAAAGAAATTAAGGGACAAGAAATTGATATAGGTAAAGAATATCTAGAAAAATTAATACAATATCCAATTAGAATTCCAAGGTTAAATAGTAAAGAAATGGAATTTTATATGATATGTTTATTACTTCAGAAGAAATTAGATACAGAAAAATTTGCTGAATTAATAGATTACTTAAACGAACAAAAAAGAGAAAAATTTTTGGATTTTGATGTAGATTATGAATTGCTTATTAATTTTGATAAAGATATAGCAGATAATACAAGAGATGAAATTAATATTGCAAAACAGTTATCTCCTATTCTTTCAGCTGGATTAAATGGAAACCCAAGACAGTGCAAAAGATTTTTAAATTCTTTAAGTATGAGAGAAAAAATGGCTTCATTTAGAAATGTTGAACTAGATAGAAAAATATTAGCTAAGATTATGCTGTTAGAATATTTTAAACCTGTTTTATTTGAAACAATAAGTTCAAATTTGGATGATAAAGGAAGGTCTTCTCATATAAGAGAAATTGAAAATAATGATTTTCAAAATAATAAGGAATATGAAGATGACAGTTGGGTTAAAAATTGGATAGATGTTGAACCATCATTAGCGGAAAAAGATTTAACAAAGTATTTATACTTCTTAAGGGAATCTAATAAAGGATTTTCAAGTATTGAACCAGATATAAGCAAAGAGGGAAAAGAAGTTTTAAAGCAGCTATTATCGAATTCAGAAATAGCAGAGAAAAACGGTGTTGAAAAATCAAAAAAATTAGGAAATCTTGATTTACAAAAGATATTGGAAATTCTAAATTCTAAATTAATGGATGATGACAAGTTAAATAAAAATGCTTTTAAGATATTTATGAGATTTGCAGAAGTACACAAAGATTTACATGGTGATGCAATTAAATATTTAAAATCAATTAATCCAGAAAAAATAACAAGAGTACAGGCACCTTTAATTCTTTCATTTAAAAATAATTTAGATAACAAAGAAATAATGGAAGATTTTATAAATGGATTGAGTTCAGCTGTAAAAGAATATATTAACAGGGAGGGATGATATGGGAACATCAAGTATGTATAGTGGACCTAAAGACAGCAAACTATTACCTGACGATTATTTAGAAATTGATAAAGATGATGAAAAAGAAGAAAAAACAGGCGATGATAAAAAAATAGATCCAGAAGCGTGGAAAAAAGCAAAAAACGCAATGTCAAAGTATATTAATGCTAAAAATGGAAATAGACAAAAAGTTATAAAGAGATATGTGAGTGCTAATGGTGGTAGTAACAGAGTTGCAAAAAGTTCAACATCTGGAGTAAAAGGTGTATCAGGATTAGGTGGATTACTAAATAAAATTTCTAGTTCTGGTTTGGAAAATACATTAAGAGAGTATAAAATAGAATATAAAGATAAATCAATTAATTCTATATTCTCAGAGTTTATAAATATTTTGTCTCCTAATGCCAATACAAAAGAGGAAGTAGTAGGAAGAGAGGCGTTAATAGAAACTTTAACAGAATTGAATGAATTGATTGAAACAACAGGTGAAGACAGTACATATTTTGATAATCTAGATGATAGCAAATTTAATTTCATAATGAATAAATATATAGAAAACTATGTGTTTGCAAAATTTCTAAATGATTTAGAATATAGAGCTGAAAAATACGCTAAAAGCATAGAAACGGTTATACAGAAGGAAAAAGATATTAAAGATTTTATAAATTATAGTGTAAATAATGCTACTAAAGATATAAACTTTAAAAGTTTCAATTATAATGATTTAGATGCAATAGAAAAAATATATAGAGACTGTTATAAAATATGGGAGGATGAATAATGAAATATTTATGCAAAATTGAAAAAAATGATGATTTTAATATAGAAAATGCACATTCCATAGTTTTAGAAGATAACAGTATGTTTACTTATACATTTTGGGAACAGTCTTATAAAAATGTAACTGGAAAGTATTCAAACATTGCTATTGATTTATTATATATATCTTTATTTGTTTTTTATATAGATAGAATTCATTCAAGGGATGTGTCAATAGATTCTTGGTCAAGAAATATAAATATGAATATTCCAGTTATAGAATTAGAAAAATGGAATTCTAATAAAGAATTACTACAAAACATGTTGAATTTTTTAAGTGGAGATACATGGAAAATAGAGTTTAGAAAAAGAGAAATTACAGAAAAAGAAAAAAAGTATCTAAATAAAATAAATGATAAAGAAAGTGATGAGAGTGTTATTTGTATGTTCTCAGGAGGATTAGATTCTTTCATAGGTGCAATTGATATATTAGAAGAAAATAAAAATGTTATATTTATTAGCCATTATGGTGGAGGAAAAGGAACTAGAGAATTTCAGCAATATTTAAAAAATATTTTAAAAGAAAAATATGGAATAAATGAGGAAAACTTTTTTAGTTTCTATGCTGCAGCTAAGGAAGGGGTAGAAGATACAACAAGAACAAGATCATTTATGTTTTTTTCACATGCAATAGCAATTGCTTCTACATTAAATAAAAATGTAAAATTAATAATACCAGAGAATGGACTAATATCTTTAAATATTCCATTGACATATTCACGACTTGGAAGTAGTAGTACAAGAACAACTCATCCATATTATATGGGGATGTTTAAAGAATTATTAAATAAATTAGGATTTACAATAGAAATAAAAAATCCATATCAGTTTAAAACAAAAGGTGAAATGATTTTAGAATGCAAAAACATAGAACTATTAAAAGAAAATATTGATAAAACTATGTCATGTTCACATCCCGATGCGGGAAGAATGTTTAAGGAAGTTGAAGCTAAACATTGTGGATATTGTTTACCATGCATAGTAAGACGAGCCTCAATAAAGAAAGGAATTGGAATAGATAAAACAGAGTATAGAGATAAAGATTTTAAAAAATATAAAGTTGCAAAAGAAAATTTAAATTCTTATTTATTGGGAATTAAGAGATATAATAAAAATTCTGCAATTATGAAAATTCAATTATCGGGAGAAATTAAAGAAAACATAAATTTATATGCAGATTTATATAATAGAGGAATAGATGAATTAAAAGCTATATTGGAGGATTATTATGAGTGAAATATTTTTCCATGATACACATTTACATATGGATTTATTTAAAGATATGAGTAGTATTATGAAAAAAATAGAAAATCAAAAATCATATACTATAGCAATGACAAATTTACCAGAATTATATAAAAAATATTCAAAAAAATTTGTCAATTTTAAATATATAAGATTTGCATTAGGATTTCATCCTGAACTAATAACAAAATACAGTTATCAAATAAATTTATTTGATGAGGAAATTAAAAATGCTAGATATGTTGGAGAGATTGGGTTAGACAAAGGAAAAAATATTAATGATTATGAAAAGCAACAGGAATTATTTGAACATATAATCAACGAATGTGAAAAAACAGGAGAAAAAATTATATCTATTCATTCTAGAAACTCAGTAACAGATATTTTGAAAATAATAAAAAAAGACTTTAATTGCAAAGTAATAATGCACTGGTTTTCTGGTAATATTGATGAATTAAATTTATGTATTAAAAGAGATTTCTATTTTTCAATAAACCCTAAAATGTTAAATACAAAAAAAGGAAGAATGATTATTGAAAAAATACCTATTAATAGAATGCTTATAGAGAGTGATGCACCTTTGGCAACTGAAAGTAACGTATATGACTTTTTATTTATGAAAGAAATAATTGAGTATATTGCAAAAATTAAAAGGATAGATTGCAATAAAGTAAATAATATATTTAGAAATAATTTTAAAAATTTGTTAAGCTAAAATAAACGACAAGAATTGAATCTTGACGTTTATTTATTTTTTGCTCTATTTTTATAAACATTAGCCTTATTTTTGCATTGAGGAGTATCATATTCAGATTTGGGATTGACAGCAAGAAAAGCCTTGTTACAGAACTTACATATCTTTAATAAATTAATATCTTTAGCTACTGTTTTAGCAAAGTAATAATCTATATATTGCTTTAAACAAGTAATTTGAAATTCAACAGATAAAGTTTCTTTTCTAGATAAACTCATTTTAACATTGTTAATTTCA
>CASEEU010000066.1 GCA_949287075.1 uncultured Eubacteriales bacterium
AAAGAAATGGACAAACTACCAGGAGTTATTTTCTTAGTAGATCCTAAGAAAGAAAGAATTGCTATCTTAGAAGCTAAAAAATTAAATATACCTGTAATCGGATTAGTGGATACAAACTGTAATCCAGAAGAATTAGATTACCCAATTCCAGGTAATGATGATGCTATAAGAGCAGTAAAATTAATTGCAGATGTTATGGCAAATGCAGTTATTGAAGGTAAACAAGGAGAAAGCTTTGAAGCAGTAGAAGAACAACAAGAAGAAGGAACAGCTGAAGAAGCTACAAGTATGGAAGAAGTTGTAGCAAACGAAGAAGAAAATAAAGAAGTAGAAGAATAATATTTGTTTAATAAAAGAAGAGTAGGGCTTTTCTGCTCTATTCTTTTTAATATATAAAAGGAGGAATTTATAATGGTAACAGCTAGTTTAGTTAAAGAGTTAAGAGAAAAAACAGGTGCAGGAATGATGGATTGCAAAAAAGTTTTAACAGAAACTGACGGAGATATGGAAAAAGCAATTGAGTTATTAAGAGAAAGAGGAATTGCAAAAGCTGCTAAAAAATCAGGAAGAGTTGCAGCTGAAGGTTTAGTTGAAGCATATATTGCAGAAGATGGAAAAGTAGGAGCAATTGTAGAAGTAAATTCAGAAACAGACTTTGTTGCTAAAAATGAAGAATTCAAAACATTTGTTATGAATGTAGCAAAACAAGTTGTTGAAAAAAATCCAAAAGATGTAGAAGAATTATTAAATCAAGAAGCTACATTTGAAGCTGGAAAAACAGTTAACGAAGCATTAGTAGGAAAAATTGCTACAATTGGTGAAAACTTAAGCATCAGAAGATTTGCAAGATTTGAATCAGAAGGATTATTAGAATCATACATTCACGGAGATGGAAAAATTGCTGTTTTAATCAATATGGCAAAAGGTGATAAAGAAGTTGCAAAAGACTTATGTATGCAAATTGCAGCAGCAAGACCAGAATACTTAAATGAACAATCAGTTCCAGCAGAAAGAGTAGAAAAAGAAAAAGAAATCTTAAAAGTACAAACAATGAATGAAGGAAAACCAGAAGCAATTGCAGAAAAAATTGTACAAGGAAGAATTAGAAAATTCTTTGAAGAAATTTGTTTAGTTGATCAAGTATTTGTTAAAGATTCAAATATGAAAGTATCTGAATTATTAAAACAAAAAGATGCAGAAGTTGTAGAATTTGCAAGATTTGAAAAAGGTGAAGGAATTGAGAAAAAAGAAGAAAACTTTGCTGAAGAAGTTATGAATCAATTAAAATAAGAATAAAAGAAAAAGAACAGAAAGCAAAAAAGCTCTCTGTTCTTTTTCTTTCATATATCATAAATCAAGCTAATAAACAACAGAAATCATTTGTTGGCTAGGTGATATAGAAAAATACAAATCAAGGAGATAAACCATAAAAACAAAAGAGAATTAAGAAAAAATTAATAAATTTAGTAAAAATACTGTATTTTTTCAAAATATATGATAGAATATCTCTGATAAGAAATTAGTAAGGAGAGTGGAAAAATTGTCAGAGGCAAAATATAAAAGAGTACTATTAAAATTAAGTGGAGAAGCATTAGCAGGAGAACGAAAGACAGGAATAGATGCAAAAACAGTAGGAAAAATATGTGATAAAATAAAAGAAGTTGTAGAGATGGGAGTACAAGTAGCTATTGTTGTTGGAGGAGGAAACTTTTGGAGAGGTAGAAATGGTCATGAAATGGAACAAACAACAGCAGACTATATGGGAATGTTAGCAACAGCTATGAATGGACTAGCATTGCAAGATGCGTTAGAAGCAAGAGGGCTTTATTCAAGAGTACAAACTGCTATTGAAATGAGAGAGATTGCAGAACCATTTATACAAAGAAAGGCAGAAAAACATTTAGAAAAAGGAAGAATTGTTATATTTGCTTGTGGTACAGGACATCCATATTTCACAACAGATACAGCAGCAGTACTAAGAGCAACAGAAATTAAAGCAGATATTATCCTTTTAGGAAAAGCGATTGATGCAGTATATTCTGCAGACCCAAAAGTACAACCAGATGCGATTCGATTTGAAGAAATTTCATACTTAGATGTCTTAAATAAAGATTTAAAAGTAATGGATTCAACTGCAACTGCTATGTGTAGAGATAACAATATACCTTTATTAGTATTTGGTATAGCAGATCCAGAAAATATTGTAAGAGCAGTGAAAGGTGAAAAAATAGGAACCATTGTTTCATAAGATAAATTTTGAGATTTAAGGGGAAAAATGAAAGAAGATAAAAATATATATGAAAAAAGTTATTTCATAGATATGGAAAGTGGAAAAAAAGACTATAAGAAACAAAAAAAGAAAGAGCAAAATAAAAAAAGTTATACAACAAGTCTAATGATAAATGTGTCGATAATCGTTGGCATAGTACTCTTGATTTTAATATTTTTGGTATTTTTCTATAAACCAAATGTCATTGATTATTTAGGAGAAATAAAAAATACATTTACTTATGGAATGATAATCATTTTAGGTATAATAACCATTTTGATAATAGCATTTAATATATTATTGAAAGATAAAAAGATGTTAAGTCATCTATTAAAAATACTATTATTTTTTAATATTATTTGTCTAATTGCATTTTTCTATATAGATGCTATTCTAGATAAAACATATAATAATGAAGAAAGTTTTGGAAACATTTATGAAACAAAAATAGAAAACAAAACAGATACAGAATATATCGATCTTTGGAAAACATTTTCAGAACAAGAAGTGAAAACAAAGACAGAAAAAGAAGTTTTTATAGAAGAAAATATGACACAATATCGATATTTTAAAATAAGAGTATATCTAATATTGATTCTATATGTTATTCTTATGATGGCAAATACCTATAGGATTTCAAAAATAGATAAAGGTATTAAAGCAAGAGAGAGTATAGAAAAAAATGATAAGATTTTATTTAAAAATGAGAAAAATGTGCATTAGCAAAAGCAAAAAAGGATGCATAAAAGTGAAAAGGAGAGATAATTATGGATTATGAAGATTTAAAAGAAAGAATGGGAAAAACCATTAACAATTTTGCAGAAAAATTAGCAGAAGTGAGAGCAGGAAGAGCAAACCCTGCCATATTAAATAAAGTAAAAATAGATTATTATGGAACACCAACACCAATTAATCAAGTAGCAGGAATTTCAGTTCCAGAGGCAAGATTAATTGTTATTCAACCATGGGATTTGAGTGTTTTAAAGGAAATTGAAAAAGCAATCCTAGCTTCAGATATTGGAATCAATCCAAATAATGATGGAAAAGTCATAAGACTAGCTTTTCCTGAATTAAATGAAGAGAGAAGAAAAGAATTGGTAAAAGATATAAAGAAAATGGCAGAAGAAGCAAAAGTTGCCATAAGAGCTATCAGAAGAGATGGAATTGAAGAAGCAAAATCAGAACAAAAAGAAGGAAATATGACAGAAGATGAATTAAAAAATGCAGAAAATGAAATACAAAAATTAACAGATAAACATGTAGAAGAAATTGATGAGATTTTAAGTAGAAAAGAAAAAGAAATTATGAGTGTATAGTGTGTATAAGAAATATGTGTATTCATAAAAATGAAGTTTTTGACATATAGAAGTGATATTATTATTTCGGAAAGGGCAGACAAGATATGGACTTTAAAAAAAAATTAAAACAATATCAAGAGTTGATTAATGAAGAATTATCAAAATATATAGAAACAAGAAAATGTCCAGAAGAAATGCTAAATCGTTCAATGGAATATAGTTTAATGGCAGGGGGAAAAAGATTAAGACCTATTTTAGTCATTGCAACATATCAAATTTTTAAAAAAGATATTCAAGAATGTATGTCATTTGCAGTAGCTATTGAAATGGTGCATAATTTTTCTTTAATTCATGATGATTTACCAGGAATTGATAATGATGATTTTAGACATGGAAAACCAACGAATCATAAACAATTCAATGAAGCAACAGCTATTTTAGCAGGAGATGGATTACTAAATTATGCATATAGAGTTATCAGTAAAGATTTGGAAAACTCTAAAAAAGACGATTTAGCAAAAAAAATAAAGACATTTCAAGAATTTTCAGATGCAGTTGACAAAATGATTATAGGAGAATTTGTAGATACTGATGTTGAAGGAAAGCAAATTTCAGAAGAAACTTTAGAATACATTCATAAAAATAAAACTGGAGCTTTATTAACTTTATGTGTTAGAATGGGAGCAATACTTTCAGAAGCTTCACAAGAAGATTTAAATAGATTAACATCGTATGCAGAAAAAATAGGATTAGCATTTCAAATAAAAGATGATATCTTATCAGAAGAAGGAGATGAAAAGGTTTTAGGTAAACCAGTAGGAAATGATAAGATATTAGAGAAATGTACCTATGTTTCTAAATATGGGTTAGAGGGTGCAAAGAAAAAGTTAGAAGAATTAACGAAAGATGCAATAGAAGAATTAAAAGTATATAATGAGAAGGCAGAATTCTTAATAGAATTGGCCCAATACATAAAAGAACGCAATAAGTAAGAGGGAGAATAAACATGATTGATAAACAATATATGCCTAGACATATTGCCATTATTATGGATGGAAATAGAAGATGGGCAAAAGCACAAGGGAAACCTGCTAGTTTTGGACATAAAGCAGGAGCAAAAACATTAGAAAAAATTGTTAGATATGCTAATAAAATAGGATTAGAATATATAACCGTATATGCATTTTCGACAGAAAATTGGAAAAGAACAGAAGAAGAAGTAAAAGCATTAATGACACTTTTACAAAGTTATTTAGATGATTATTCAAAAAGAGCTGATACAGAAAATATTCGAGTAAAAATATTGGGAGATATATCTGCATTAGCACCAGGAATGCAAAAAAGCATATATAATTGTATGGAAAGAACAAAAGATAATACAGGTGTTACATTTAATATTGCTTTAAATTATGGTGGAAGAGATGAACTACTAAAAGCAGTAAAAAATATAGCACAAGAAGTGAAAGAAGGAAAAATTGATATACAAGATATATCAGAAGAAATGGTTTCAAATAATTTATATACAAAAAGTCAACCAGATCCAGATTTGTTAATTAGAACAAGTGGAGAATTACGATTGAGCAATTTTCTACCATGGCAATTGGTATATAGTGAATTTTTATTTATTGACAAAAATTGGCCAGATTTTACAGAAGAGGATTTGGATAATGCAATTGTAGAATATGAAAAAAGAACCAGAAAATTTGGAGCGAACTAAAATAAAAAAAGAAGAGGAGTTGTTATGGATATAAAAAGAATTACGTCTGGCTTATTAGGATTTCCATTAGTATTAATTGTATTACTTATCGGAAATGTTTATGTAGTAGATGTTGCACTAGTAGTTATTGCCATATTAGCAATGGATGAATATTTTAATGCAATTTCAAAAATTGCAAAACCAGTAAGATGGATAGGATACCTAAGTTGTATTAGCATCGCATTCATTCATGTTATACCAGAAGCCTATTTATTGCATACAGCAATTTTAGCTATTCCTACATTGTTATTAATATTGTTTATCCAAGTCATTATTACAGAAATGAAAACCAATTTTAAAGATGTAGCATATACACTTTTTGGAATTCTATATGTTGTGATGTTACTTATGTTCTTTGCTAAAATCAATGGAATGGAAAATGGTAATATCTTAATTTGGTATGTCATATTTGCCGCATGGGGAACAGATATATTTGCTTATTTTATTGGAAAATACTTTGGAAAACATAAATTTAGTAAGATTAGTCCAAATAAATCTATAGAAGGTTGTATAGCAGGGACAATTGGTGCTATACTAATTATGCTAATATATACATATGTAGCAAATACCTTTTGGGGAATGGAATATTCATATGTTATAATAGGAATTGCTGGAATTGTACTAAGCATCGTTGGTCAAATAGGAGATTTTGCAGCTTCTAGTATAAAACGTTATGTAGATATAAAAGATTATAGCAATTTAATTCCAGGACATGGTGGAATGTTAGATAGAATTGATAGTTTAATATTTTTAGCACCTTTTGCATATGTATTATTTATGTTTATATAATGTCGCATAGAGTTCGTTTGTTAATGCGACATTTTTATGAGGAGGAAGAATTTGATAACATTTATTATATCGGCTATAAAAATTATCATATTATTAGGATTTTTAATTTTAATACATGAACTTGGTCACTTTATAGTGGCCAAACTTTGTAAAGTAAAAGTAAACGAATTTTCTATTGGTTTTGGACCAGGAATTTGGAATAAACAAGGAAAGGAAACTAAATATTCATTAAGAGCCATTCCATTACGGTGGATATGTTAGTATGGAAGGAGAAGATGAAGCATCTGATGATGTTAGGTCATTTTCAAAGGCAAGTATTCCTAAAAGAATTGCAATATGTGCCGCAGGAGCAATTGTAAATATCTTATTTGCTATGATTGTTTACTTTATTGTTATGTCAACATCAGGTGTGTATATTTCAAATGTTGTTGATTCTACAATTCCAGATTATGCAGCAGAACAAGCAGGAATCCAAAGTGGAGATATTATTTTAGAATTAAATGGAGAAAAAGTAGATAATAAATATGACTTAGATGGTATAATGCAAAAATCTACTGGAGAAGAAATTCTTGTAAAAGTAGAGAGGAATGGAGAAACTTTAGATTTTCATATTAAGCCTACAGAAGTAAAATCCAAAGTTACAGGAATGTATTTGGATGACAAATGTCAAGTCATTATGGTGGATAAAGGAAGTAGTAGTGAAAAGCAAGGAATACAAGCAAATGACGTGATTACGAAAATTAATAATGTAGAAACCAATGGAGATACAAATAAAATTATAGAAGTATTACAACAAGAAGAAACAGAAAAGATTTCATTAACAATACAAAGAGGAAAAGCAGAAATCAGTATAGAATTTATACCTGACTATGTTTCTACCTATTATTTAGGTGTCAATATGAAAATGGCACCAGATACATTTGTGAATAGATGTTATTATGGATTAGTAGAAACCAAAACATTTTTATTTTCGATTGCAGATAATGTAAAACAATTGTTTACAGGAAATGTTGGTATAGATCAAATGACAGGACCAATCGGAATAGGAGAAATGGTTTCACAAACAAATGGATTTAAAGAATTCATTTACTTGATGGCTTTAATCTCTATTTCCTTAGGAGTAACAAACTTATTACCAATTCCAGCATTGGATGGAGGAAAAATATTAATTTTAATTATAGAAGCAATTAGAAGAAAACCAATGAAACCAGAAAATGAAATTAATATACAATTATTAGGTTTTTCAATATTAATTGCATTATCGATTTATGTTTCATATAATGATATATTACGATTATTTTAATGTCGCATAGAGTTCGTTTGTCAATGTCCCATTGAGTTCGTTTGTCAATGGGACATTTGTCCCATTAAGATCGTTTTTTAATGGGACATTTTCGTTTCAAAGATAGAAAAAAAAGAAAAATTATTGACTAAAAAAAATGCGAATGATATAATGATAATGTCAAATATTATACAAAAATGTAAAAAGATAACAAACATAGATAAACGAAAGATTTTAAAGGAGAGAAAACATGAGAAAAATAATTAAATTTATTTCAATCGTATTAATTTTTACAATACTCGCATATAGTTTATTAGCACTGTTTAGTAATCATAAAACATATGCGGTTTCACAATGGATTAGTTCAGATATAAACGGAATTGATGAATCATTATACCCAGGATTTAAAGAAAGAATAAAAAGTTTACAAGCCCAATATCCAAATTGGACATTTAAAGTGTTGTATACAGATTTAGATTGGTCAGATGTTATTTCAAATGAATATGTAGGACATAATTCAAGACCAAGAAATGTGGTACAAGCAACAACAAATTATCAAGGACAATGGATTTGCCCAATTTGCTCATATGAAAATGGATTATGGAGATGTGCATCACAAGCAGCTATTCAATATATGATGGATCCAAGAAATTCATTAAATGCATCAGATGTTTTCCAATTTGAAGAATTGACAATTAATGGTTGTGATATTAATGCAATCAATTCCATGATAAATGGTACATTTTTACAAGGACATGCTAATGAAATTGCAAATTCAGCAAATGCAACAAAGATAAATCCATATTATATCATTGCAAGATTAATTCAAGAGCAAGGAAGAAATGGTTCAGCGACATCATCTGGAGCTAGTGGATATTATAACCCATTTAATATAGGAGCAACAGGAAGTTCACATGTGGAAGAAATTGAAAATGCAATTAATTATGCAAAACAACAAGGATGGAATACATTAGAAAAGGCAATTACAGGAGGAATTAACTTTTTAGCAAGTGATTATATTAATCAAGGACAAAATACATTATATTTACAAAAATTTGATGTAGAAAATCAGTATAATGGATTATATTATCATCAATATATGCAAAATGTAATGGCAGCACAAAGTGAAGGAAATACTTTAAGAAAAACATATGTAAGCATTAATTCAGTAGGTTCAGCACATACATTTATTATACCATTATATAAAAATATGCCAAGCACAGCATGTAGCAGACCAGATGGTAGTAGCAATGCTACAGTATCAGGAGATATTGTAAAAGTCAATGCAAATGGTGGATTAAATATGAGAAATGCACCAAATGGTTCTATCATTGGAGCTGTATCTAGTGGAGAAATTGTTACAAGAATTGAAAAAGCATCATCAAAGGTAGCAGGAACATATTGGGATAAAATAAGAAGAGCAAATGGAGAAGAAGGATATGTTGCTAGACAAACATATGATAATGAGGCAGAATATAAATTATACTTGTTACCATTAGGAGATAGTGGAAATTCAGGAGGTACAGGTAATACAGGAGGAAATAATACAACAAATTATAAATTAGGTGATGTCAATAATGATGGAAATATAACTGCAAGTGATTATGTATTGATTAAAAATCATATTATGGGAACAACTACATTAAATGATAATGCTAAAGGTGCAGCAGATGTAAATAAAGATGGAAATATTAGTGCAAGTGACTATGTTTTAGTTAAAAACTATATTATGGGAGTTATTACCTCATTTTAAAAAAGTAAAATAGGTAAGAATAACTTATACAATGAAAAATGGGAGGAACATATGAAGAGGAAATATAAAAGTATACTATGTGTTATATTAATTTTAGCAATTATAATGATATTCTCTCCAAAATCACAAGCAGCAGGATTAACAATTGCTTTTTCAAAACCAACAGCAAATGTGGGAGATAGTGTAACGGTAACAGTTGTAGGAAATGGAGTATCAGGAAAAGTTAATTTGAGTGTATCAGGAAATGCTACATTATCTCAAAACAGTGTATTTGTGGATAATGGATCTGCTAGTGTAAATCTTAAAGTAAATGGAACAGGTTCCATAAATGTTACGGCAACAGCAGCAGATATGGCTGATTCCTCTACAGCAGCTGTTTATACAGGCTCAACAGGAGGAACAATCAAAGTAGCAAGTACATCATCTGGCGGTTCTTCATCAGGTAGCTCATCATCAAGTGGTTCTTCATCTAGTGGAAGCACATCAGGTAGTTCAACGACTGAAACACAAGAAAAAGAATCAAGTAATGCGAACTTGAGTAATTTAGGAATTAGACCAAATGACTTTTCTGGATTTACACCAGGAACAACTACATATAATGTAACAGTTCCAGAAGATGTAGAAAGTGTGGAAGTATATGCAACAGCACAAGATTCAGGAGCAACGATATCAGGAACTGGAAACAAAACACTTGAATATGGAGAAAATGCATTAAGTGTTGTTGTTACAGCAGAAGATGGAACAACAAAAACATATACAATTAATGTAAATAGAGAAGGAGAAGGAACTGATGGAGAAACAGAAGTTGTAAATGGATTATCTAGTATAACAATAGGTGATTTACAATTAAGCCCTTCTTTTCAAACAGATGTATATGAATATACAGTTAAATATATTGGAGAAGATACATCATTAAATATAGAGACAGTTGCAACAGACCCTAGCTATACTGTAGAAATTGTAGGAAATGAGGAATTGAAAGAAGGAGAAAATACTATCACGATTTTGGTTTCAGATAGTGAAGGAAATAATGTAGCAACATATCAATTAACGGTTAATAAATCACTTGTAGACGAAGAAGCTTTAGCAAGAGAGGAACAAGAAAGACAACAACAAGAACAAAGAAAAATGTTCATGATAGCAGGGGGAATTATTGCACTTATACTTATCATCGTTATTATAATTGTGATAAAACGCAGAAGAAATAGAGCATATGCTGAAGAATTTTCAGGAGTTCCGTTTGCAGGAATCAATGATGAGGATGAATATGATAACAATTATGATAATAATTATGATTATTACAATAATTATAGCAAGGATAATCAGTTTGATAATTATAATGATGAGCCTATAAACGGTATAAATAACAATTTACAAGATAACAATGAAAATCAATTTCTACCAGAAGAAAATAGTAAAGAAGAAAATCAAGGAATAAGTGATAAACTAGAATTTGATAATGATGAAGAAAAAATGGAAAAAGAAAAAGCAAAAAGGGATTTCCTAGAAGGGTATAATTCTGATTATATGGATGAATATGAGGAAGAAAAACCACGAAGAGGAAGAAGAAAAGGAAAAAGATTTAAATAAAAAGAATTAGAGAAAATACCTTCTATTTTCTAATAAATAGGTATTTTCTCTATTTTTTTATTCTGTATATCTAAATATTTAGAATAAAAGAAATTACTACAAAATTCATGTAAAAGTCATATAAAATACATTGAAAAAAACAAATAAAATATGGTATAATGAAAAACATGAATAGAGAAAAAATAAAAGAAATAATCCATAATTTAATAATAAATATTAGAAATATAGTAGAGCATATTCCTAAAAAAGTAAAAATAATCAGTATAGCAGTATTGTTTATTATTCTTATTTGCTGCTTGATTTTTGTATGGATTAAGGAAAGCCAAAAACAAAAATATGTAGAATATGATGGAGAAAACTTAAAGGAAAGCAAATATCCAGGATATAAAGAATTAATAGACAAATTAAAAGAAGAACATCCTAATTGGACATTTACCTTATTTTATACAAAATTGGACTGGGAAGAAGTAATTGCAAATGAAGGACATAAAGATAATACAGAATATCCAACAAATTTAATTCCAGATTCATCAAAATATCCAGATGATTGGAGATGTGAGATAGATAAGGATAAAACTTTTGATAATGGAACATGGTTATGTGCTTCTGACAAAGCAATAAAATATCAAATGGATCCTAGAAACATATTAAATGATGAAAACATATTCCAATTTGCTGAATTGAAATATGTAGAAAGTGCACAAACAAAAGAAGGGATTTATAAAATAACAGAGGGTTCTTTTTTAGAAGGAGATAGCATTTCGGAAGCATTAATACAAGCTGGTAAAAATGCCAATTTGGATCCATATTTTATAGCATCTAGATTGATTCAAGAACAAGGAAGAGATGGAACTGTATTGTCAAGAGGTTGTGAATATAATGATGCAATTGTATATAATCCATTTAATATTAATGCAAAAGGAAATTCACAACAAGAAATTATTCAAAATGCAGCACAATATGCATATGAACAAGGATGGGATAGTCTGGAAAAAGCGTTAATTGGCGGAGTAGAATTTTTAAAAGAAGGCTATATCAATGTAGGACAAAATACCTTATATTTGCAAAAATTCGATGTGGTTAATCAAGATGAAAGTTTATATACCCATCAATATATGCAAAATTTATTAGCACCACAATCAGAAGCAGCTAACATGAAAGAAATTTATGAAGCTTCTAATACCGTAGATACAGCACTAAACTTTATCATTCCTTTATATGAAAATATGCCAGATGAAGTATCTGAAAGATAATAGAAATAAAAATATTGTACAGGAAGAATTGACATTACATGAAATATGCGATAAAATTTATCCTGTACATTTTATATGCCACTATAGCTCAGTTGGTAGAGCAACGGATTCGTAACCCGTAGGTCAGCAGTTCAATTCTGCTTAGTGGCTCCAAAAATTACTTATCACAGGAAAGTTGAGTAACATCAATTTTCCTTTTTATTTTATCACAAATACTATTCATTTTAGTAATTTTTTGTTATACTAATTAAAAGTAGATTAATTAAAAAAATTTAGCAAAGTATGATATAAATCATGAAAATATATTAAAGTAGGAGGAAACCTATGAAAAAATTAACTAAAATTATAATTATAGGAATATTAACAATAATCGCAGTTGGACTTATCATTGCACTATTTGTGTCATCAAATGATAATTTTCAAATATTAAATAAAGCAAACCAAGAAAATCAAGCCATATATGAAAAAAATATCATTGATCCAGATAGAATTGTATATAGAAATCAAAATGGACAATATTACCAATTTGCAAAAGATACAGATGGATATAATCAAATAAGAGATTGCATAAAAAATTCATTAGTTATATATAGTGAAAGTGGAAATACATTAACACAAGAAGAAATTGATAATATTCATGAAAAATCTTTTATAGAATTTGATTATGAAACAGCTAGCAAAAATTATATTATTCCATTAGAAGAAATAGAAGAACCAGAAATGATAAAATTAGGAACAACTGGTGGAATTGTTGTATCAACAAATGTAGAACATCTAGAAGAAATGAAAAAAATAGCAGAAGAACAATCCAAAAATGAAACACCCTATACACTAGAATATAAAGAAATGATTTCAAGAAATCCAATACAAACAATGGAATATAAATATTTACAACAATTTAAAGAAATAAATTATAAAATACATCAGGTAAAAATACAAGATATGGAAACATATGAATTATATAAAGCAATGTGTAATTTAGCCTTTGACGAAGAAATAAATGAGGAAATTTTTAAAAATAATGATTTAATATTAACGGTTTCATTGGTTCCTAAAATAGATGTCAAAGTAAATATAGGGAATATTCAATATACATATGATAGGCTAGATAATGCGGTTATGCAATATACAGCACATTTACTAGTGGTAAGCAAAATTGTCAATACAGATTGTATATATAATACAGATTTAACAGAAATTGATGCAAAAGTAGATAAAGAAGAATTTGAATTAGAGTATGATGAAGCAGTAGAAAATTTAGATACAGAAACTTTTGTAACAGATTTTGATAGCTTTTATCAAGAATATCAAAACGCCACAGGAGAGATTACACAAGAACAAGCAGAAGAAGTAGCAGAAAAAGCTTTTAAGGAAGCAGAAAGAGTGGTTGGCAGTTATGATAAACAAACACAAGAATGTACAGAAACACAAATAAAACCAAATGGATTTTTTACAAGAAAATACAACGAAGGAGAACAAATGGCACAATATACAGTAGAAGTATATGCTTTTACAAGAAAAGATGAAATGATGTGTGGTGTAACAGTTTATATAGATAAGAAGTTAGGAAAAGTTGTTGGTGCAGAATCCTTTGGAGATTAAAATACTTAGTAGAAATATTGAAAAATAAGACATATCATTTTTGAGCAAGATATAACATAAGAAGGGAATATAAAAAATATGGAAAATGTGGAAAATAAATTAGTAAAAATCAGTGTATTAACGATGGTTATATCAATTGTTTTGGTTTTAATCGTAATGTTTGTTTTTGCAAAACCAGTATTTGTATTAGCTTTAGCAGTATTGTATATGTCAAATTTACAAAGCATTTTATTGTTAGTATCAGGACTTATCATTATAGCAGGAGCAGTTTATATTACATATCGATATTTATTATATATGATAAATCATTTTAAAACTAAGAAAATAAAGACAATTTTTATGGCAATCATACCAATTGTATTATTGACAATATTAGGAATCATATATAAAACAGAAGAAACATTTTCTTTAGTTATTGGCATACCAAGTATATATATATTTACGGTCATTGTTATACCAATCATTGTCATAGGAATGATTTTATTACGAGATATGAAAACAATCAAAAAAGTAATAGCAGCAACCATCATCGCTATTTTAACAATAGGAATATATATCATTCATTATCCATATTTAAAATTATGTGCAGAAGAATTATCATTAGATATAGAGCAATTTATTGAAACAAAAACAGGATCAAAGCAAGAAATAGATGGGCAATCAACAGAATATAATTTAGTATATTTGGAAAATTATAAACAAAAAATGGAAAAAGAAGGATTTCTTGATAAATATAATATATTAAATATTTTAAAATTGGCAGATAACAGAACAGACAATATACATGTGCATTACACGGAAGGAACAGAAGAATTGCAATTTAATAATGAAGATAATCAATTAGTAGAAGAGTTAGGACCAAAATTGCAAGCAAATACGTATAAATTTAGTTATACACATAAAAATGAGCAAACAGATATCTATATTGAAAAATATGAAAATCAACAAATAGAGAACACGGAAAAAAATCAAGATATCACAATAAATGGATTACCAAGCGAAGAAATTACAAACATAAAGAAAATATATGAAACAAAAGATGATGAAAATTTTACTTTTGAAAATGAAGTAAATGTGCCAATTGGACAAGAAACAGAATTGGATAATTTAAGAATTTTATTTGTTTATGATGAAGAAAAAGACAATTATATTCCATATGTAGAAAATTCTGGAGAATTAAAGAAAATAGAATTCTATAAAATCTATTCAACAGGAATGAGCATTACTTTAAAATCAGGAATGAAATTAAATAAAGAAGATTATACCATTAGAGTCAATCGTTATGATGATAACCTAAAAGTAAAGGAAGAAAAAGATGGTTACTATTATTATAAATTTGAACCAGTGGCAACACAATTAAAAGATAGTGATAATCGTACAGTAATAGAGTTTAAATTTGGAAATACATATACAATTCATCATTTGAAAAATATTGAGATTATTTTCTGATTTTGATATATTATGTAAAATATGGTATAATATATATAGTTATCCTTGTACTAGGAGAAATAATAGGTACAGTAGAAAGAACCTTAAACTAAAAGACAATAAGGAGGATTACATATGAATAAGTTATTTTTTACAGATCGGTTTTACAGAAAAATGTGGTTATTAAGATTAAAAGGAAAAATTATGAAACCTGTTGGTTTCATACAAGCAATTTGGAATACCATTAAGCTTTACAGGAACTATCCCAATAGATGGGATAGTTCCTGTAAAACTGAAAGAAGTGGAAAATGAAGCTGAAGAACAAAGAAAAAAGGAACAGATTATTATAGCTCGTTCCAATTTCATTGGAGCAGCTTTTCGGATTAATTTATGCCAACTATTTGCGATTAATCCAGAGCATACAGAAGAACAGCAGGATAAAAACTTTGCTGAATTTCAGCAGAGTAGAAAAGAGCTCCAAGAGGCTATAGAAGAGCTTGAAGGATACGGGGAAATTGTTCCTGAAGAGCTAAAATCCGAACTTCTGAAAACACCAATTGATACTTTCAAAAGTATAGAAGAATGGGAAGTGTTTACAGAAAGGTTTAATAAAAAGATAAATGATTTTTAAGGTTCCCAGAAAATTGCCGAGCACTTGCTCGGCTTTTCTGGTGTTATAAAAAATGAAAAAAGGACAATCGAAAAGTTAAATAAAAAACGAAAAAATATGTCGAATTTTGAATAATGCTTGGAAAAAGTAAAGAAAGATGATATAATATTGATGAAAAATAAATAAAAGGAGTAGAAAAATGGAAAATATCAAAATCTTTGCCTGTAAAAGTGCAGAAAATTTCACAAAAGAGATATGTGATTATCTAAATTTACCAGTAGGAGAAATGGACATATTAAAATTCAAAAATGACAATACATTTGTACAAATTAAAGAAACAGTAAGAGAACAAGATGTATATATTGTTCAAATGACAACACCTCCAGTAAATGAAAGAGTTATGGAGTTGTTAATCGCAATAGATGCATTTAAAAGAGCATCAGCTAAAAACATTAATGTTGTTTTACCATATTACATTTACTCAAGATCAGATAAGAAAGATCAACCAAGAATACCAGTAACAGCAAAATTAATGCAACAATTATTAGAAGCAGCAGGAGCTACAAGAGTGATTACATGTGATTTACATAATCCAGCAATTCAAGCATATTTTAATATCAATTGTGATAGATTATCAGCACAAAACATTTTACAAAAATATTTTAAAGAGAAAAATTTGAAAGATATGGTAATTGTAGCAACAGATGCAGGAAGTTCAAAGAAAGCATATAAATATTCAGAATATTTTGGATGTCCAATTGCATTAATTGATAAAAGAAGGGCAGGCAATGATGATAGAGCAATCGCTACAACCGTTATTGGTGATGTTGAAAATAAAGAAGCTATTATTTTTGACGATGAGGTAGATACAGCAGGTTCTTTAATTGAAACAGCAAAAATCCTAGAAAGATTCCATGCAAAAGAGATTTATGCAGGTTGTACACATGGGGTATTATCAGCAGATGCTGTGCAAAGAATCGAAGCCTCTCCAATAAAAGAATTAGTAATTACAAATACAATTCCATTACCAGAAGAAAAACAAAATCAAAGCAGTAAAATAAAAGTATTAACAATTGCACCATTATTTGCAGAGGCAATTAGAAGATTAAATGAAGCAAAACCATTAGGAGAATTATTTGTATTAGAATAAATCATAAAGAAATATTAAATTGTTTAAAATATTTGAATGAAAGAAACAGATTTTAAATATATAACAAAGTGAAAATAGAAAAAAGAAAATTTTCAACAGTATTTGAAAGTTTTCTTTTTTTAGTATTAAATTAATGAATAAATTAAACAAAATCCTGAAATTAATGGAAATATCAGAAAAAATATGTTAAAATAGATAATGTTAAATAAACTAACAAGCAAAAGTGATAAATTGAGAAAGGAAATTTAACTATGGGATTTTTTGATAAATTAAAAAATGGATTGAATAAAACAAAACAATCATTTGATGAGAAAATTAATCATGTATTTAGTAGTTTCAGAAAAGTGGATGAAGATTTTTTAGAAGAATTAGAAGAAATTCTAATAATGTCAGATATTGGAATGGACACTTCTATAAAAATTATCAATCATTTAAGAGAAAGAATTAAAAAAGAAAAAATAGAAGATGAAGAAGATGTAAAAAAAGCATTAAGAGAAGAAATGCAAAAAATATTAGAAGTAACAGATATAAGTTTACATCTAAATACAAAACCATCAGTCATACTAGTTGTTGGTGTAAATGGAGTAGGAAAAACAACTTCTATTGGAAAGATTGCAAATCGTTTAGCAAAAGACGGAAAAAGAGTAGTTGTTGCAGCAGCTGATACGTTTAGAGCAGCAGCAGTAGAACAATTAGAAATTTGGGCAAAACGTTCAGGAGCAGATATTGTAAAAAGAGAAGAAGGCGTAGATCCAGCATCTGTTGTATATGATGCTATCAAAATCACAAGAGAAAAGAATGCAGATGTATTAATTGTTGATACTGCAGGTAGACTTCATAATAAAAAATATCTAATGGATGAGTTGAACAAAATTCAAAAAGTGATTAATAAAGAAATGAGTGAAGCAGATAAAGAAGTATTACTAGTCATTGATGGAACAACTGGGCAAAATGCAATATCACAAGTAAAAGCATTTAAAGAAGAGGCAGATATTACAGGATTGGTGTTAACAAAATTAGATGGTACAGCAAAAGGTGGTGTCGTCATTGGAATTGTTGAAGAAAATAAAATACCAGTAAAATTTATTGGTGTAGGAGAACAAATTGATGATATGGAAATCTTTAACGCAGAAGATTTTGTAAGAGCGATTATATAAGAAAAGTATAAAAAAGGAGGAATCATTTTGGAAGAAGAAAAAAAGGAAATAGTGCAAGAAAATGAAAATAATACAAAAAAACCAGAAAAAACAAAGAAAAAAAGTAAGATAAGAATGATTTTGGTAATTTTATTTATTTTAATATTTGCTATTACATCATATATACAAATTCGAGGAAGTTATTTAGAATATTTGGAATTAGGAGAAAACTATTTAAATGTATTTTATACAAATATAATTTATCGTTATGCACTTATGGCAATCAATTTTGTCATCTTATTCTTTGTAATATATATGACCAATAGAGGAATTAAAAAAGGATTAAAACCTTTTTTTGATAAAGAAGAAAAAGAAATGCCAAAATTATTAAATAAATCTATTTCATTGGTAATTTCTATTATTGTCAGTGTAATTGTATCAAATGCTATGATGCAAAATATTATGCTAGTAATGGCAAATACATCTTTTGGAATAACCGATCCAATTTTTGGACTAGATATTGCTTATTATGTATTTCAAAAACCATTAATTGAAATGATTGTATATTATATTGTAGGAATTATTGTTGGACTAACTATATATATGACAACATATTATATACTTGTATTTAACCGATATTTTGATGGTGTTGATAGCAAAATGCTAAAAGAGAGTTTATTTATGAAGAAATTAACAAGAAACATTTTATTCATCATTATAGGTGTTGCTATCATTACAATTTTAAGTACACAAAATTTAATGTTTGGAAAAATTTTAACAATTGATGATAATATAGAAATCAATGGTGCTGGTATGACAGAAGCAACTATTCGATTATGGGGATATATTTTATTTGCATTTGTCATTGTTATTTTTGCATATAGAGCTTTAAAATATTTTAAACAGGAAAATACAGCAAAAGTATTAAAAAACCTAGCAGTCATTCCTATTTATTTAGTAGCATTATTTGTAGTTATGGTAGTATTTGATTTAATCTATGTAAATTCTAATGAATTAGATAGAGAAAGACCATATATTTCACAAAATATTGAAAATACAAAAAATGCTTATGGATTAGATGTAGAAGAAAATGCAGTGGAATATTCTGGAACAGTAACAGAGCAAGAATTAAATGCAAATATGAATATTGTGAATAATATACCAATTATTAGTGAAGATGCAGTATTAATCACTTTAAAAAATACACAAACCAGTACAGGATATTATACATATAGAAGTGCTAATTTGGCAAAATATAAAATTGGAGAAAAAGAACAAATTGTATACATATCTCCAAGAGAAATTACAAGTTCAGATAGAACCTATAGTAATAAAACTTATGAATATACACATGGTTATGGAGAGATTATAACATCAGCAACAGAAAGTTCAGAAACAGGAAACATCGAATATATTCAAAAAAATGTATCAGGAAATGATGAGATTGTTAATGTAACAGAGCCAAGAATCTATTTTAGTACAGATGATAGTGCTATTATTGCAACAAATACAAAAAATAAACAAGAATATGATTATACAGATGAAAATGGAAATGATGTTACATCATCATATGACGGAGAAGCAGGATTGCAATTAGGATTTTTAGACAGACTTGTTTTAGCAATGTATAAGGGAGATATTAATCTAGCATTTTCTGGTGAAATTACAAGTGATAGTAAAATATTAATTAATAGAAATATCATAGAAAGAGCTAAAAAAGCATTACCATATTTAATGTATGATGAAGAACCATATACAGTAATAAGTGATGATGGAAAAATCTATTGGGTATTAGATGCTTATACAATTTCAAGTAGTTATCCATATTCACAATATACAGAAATTGAACATGAAGGTGGAACAAGAGATATTAACTATATTAGAAATTCTGTCAAAGTTATTATTGATGCTTATAATGGAACAATGGACTTCTATATAACAGATAGAACAGATCCAATTGCAATGGCTTATAGAAACATATATCCTTCTTTATTTAAGGACTTAGATGAAGAAATTCCAGAAGATATTGCAAAACATTTTGTATATCCAGAATTTTTATATCATGTACAAGCGGAATTATTAAAGATCTATCATAATGTAAGACCAGATGTATTATATCGTTCAGATGATTTATGGGATTTTGTGAGATATAATAATTTAAATACAACAAGATCAACAGGAACCTATTTAGAACCATACTATATTATGGTAAATACAGATGATGGAGAAGAACTAGGATTAATGCAAATTTATACACAAAATGATAGACAAAATATTATTTCATACTTAGTGGGAACAACTGATGGAGGAACAAATAAATTGAAATTATGTACATTTTCAGCAGATAGTAATATTGTAAGTCCAACACAACTAGATAATCAAATAGCAGAAGATGAAGCGATTTCATCAGAGTTAGCAACCTTAGAAACGACAGGAACGAGAATTACAAAACAGATGATTATCGTACCAGTTGGAAATACTCTATTATATGTTGAGCCAATATATCAAACAATGATTAATGAATCAGAGATACCATTACTAAAAAAAGTAGTGGTAGCATCAGGAAATAAAGTAGCAATTGGAGATACTTTACAAGAAGCATTGCAAAATCTTCTTTCAAATTCTGCGGTGGATATTGAAGTAGAAAATACAGAAGATATTGATGGACTAATCGATTCTATTATCAAAGCCAACCAAAATCTAAAAGAATCTACGAATAATAGTGATTGGAATATGATAGGAAGTGATATTGAACGACTACAAACATTGATAGATTCATTGGAAACGATAAGAAAAGAAGAAAATGCTAACACAGAAAATACAAATGATGAAGTAAACAATACAAATGTAATAGATAATACAATTAATGAGAATACTGTAAATTCAGAAGATATGAATGTAACAGTAAATGAAGGAATATAATGAAAAAATGTTGAATAAAAAAACTATAAAAAATCCACTCTATAAATAGGTGGATTTTTTATGTCAGGATTTTTTAAACAGATAAAAAATAAAAAGATAGATATCTTAAATAATTCTATCAATAATTTAATAGAAACATTTCAAAAATCTAATATTGAGGAATGGACATATATATTTGGAAGTAAGAAGGAAATTATAAAAAGAAATCTAATTGCCGGAATTTTTAGAGGAGTAGGAATTGGAATAGGGGTAACAATTATAACAGCAATATTAATTATTGTATTGCAAAGAATTGTAGCATTAAACATTCCAGTAATTGGAGAATACATTACAGACATTGTTGACATAGTACAAAGAAGTAGGTGAACGATAGGGACGTGTCAAATCGTTCAATTTTTGAACGATTTGGCACGTCCCCATTGGATTATTTTTCTAATTTATAAAATACTTTTTTACCCTTTTTTAAAATAGCATATCCTTGTGAAAAATCTTTTTCAGAAAGTTGATAATTTGTATCAGAAATCTTTTCGTCATTTAGAGAAATGCCACCTTGTGTAACTAAAGTTCTAGCTTGTCCTTTAGATGGGGCAATTCCTGTTTGGATAATCGCATCTAAAATAGAAATATTTGTAGAGTCTAATTTTACAGTAGGCATATTATCTAAACTACCAGTACCTCTAAATAAAGCATTAGAAGCTTCTTCTGCTTTTTTTGCTTCTTCTTCACCATGGATTAACTTGGTGATTTCATAAGCTGCTATCTTTTTAGCTTCATTTATTTTTTCATCTTTTAAATTTGCTAATTCATTAATTTGCTCAATTGGAAGAAATGTTAACATTTTTAAAACAGTTTCTACACTACTATCTTCAATATTTCTCCAGTATTGATAAAATTCATAAGGAGAAGTTTTATCAGGGTCTAACCATAAAGCACCTTTTTCTGTTTTTCCCATTTTCTTACCTTCTTTGGTTGTCAAAAGTTTAAAAGTCAAACCATAAGAATCTTCTTTACCAATTTTTCGAATTAACTCAACACCACCAATGATGTTAGACCATTGGTCATTTCCACCCATTTCAAGTTTACAACCATATTTATTATATAAATACAAAAAGTCATAAGATTGCATTAACATATAACTCATTTCAAAGAAAGTTAAACCAGTTTCTAATCTTTGTTTGTAACACTCTGCAGCAAGCATTCTATTAACAGAGAATAAACTACCAATTTCGCGAACAAAGTCAACAAATTTTAAATCTAATAGCCAATCCGCATTATTAACAATAATAGCTGCATTTTCTCCTTCGAAGCTAACGAATTTTTCTACTTGTTTTTTGATACACTCTACATTGTGATTAATTTCTTCTCTTGACATCATTCTTCTCATATCGGTTTTTCCAGAAGGATCACCAATGGTTGCTGTACCACCACCTACTAAGATAATAGGTTTATGCCCACATTTTTGCATATGACTAGCTACCATTAATGAAACAAAATGACCAACGTGAAGACTATCAGCAGTAGGATCAATTCCAATATAAAATGGAACAGATTCCTTTGCAAATAACTCCTTGATTTCTGCTGGATGTGTTAGTTGCTCAATATATCCTCTTTCGTCTAAAATATCAAAAACATTTTTCATCAAATTCCATCCTTTCAAATAATAATATATAAATAAAAAACGGATAGAAGACTCCGTTTTTTTAAAACTAATTTAATGTAATACCAGTATTTCCTATATTTTCATTTTTACCAATATTGTTAATTTCAGCTTTATATTGTTTAAAATCTTCATATTCTAAAAATCTATTTAAATTTTTTACTGAAATACCGATTTGACCAGAAATCGTATCTAAAGAATCATTTAAACCATTTTCTTGTACATAATTTACAAAATTAGAAAACTCTATGCCATCTTTAGCACTACATTTTGGACAAACATTGCCTTTTGTTACAAAAAAACTTCCACATCTACTACATCTATTAAATTCCATAATCGTTTCCTCCTAATTTTTTTCTTTTGACCTTAAAATCGTACACATTGTATCACAAAATAACAAAAAAATAAAGAGTTTTTATAGGAAAAATTGACAATATATAAAATGTTATATAAAATAAAAAAGATAGGAGGAAGAGATGGATACATATATTGAAAATTTACCAAAACTTTTACAAGACTATTTTAAAATTCTATCACCAGAATTTCCAGACTTTCTACTAGAGTATATCCATACACCAGAAATGCAAAAACAAGGAGCTATTAGTACATCTTGTGGAACGATTTATTCAAAAATGTTTGAGCGATTCTGGTATTCAAGTTTAGACCATAGTGTAGCGGTTGCTTTAATTATATGGAATTTTACAAGAGATAAAAAACAAACTTTATCTGGATTATTTCATGATATTGCAACACCTACATTCAAACATTGTATTGATTTTATGAATGGAGACTATGAAAAACAAGAATCAACAGAAGACTTAACGAGACGAATTATAGAAAATTCAGAAGAAATTATGGCATTATTAGATAAGGATTGTATAAAACTAGACGAAGTATGTGATTATCATATATACCCAATTGCAGATAATGATACTCCTAAACTTTCAGCAGATAGATTAGAATATACATTATCAAATGGATTGGGTGCCATAAAAAAGATGTGGGATTTAAAAGAGATAAAAGAAATTTATCAAGACATTGAAATTCAACAAAATGAAGAAAGTATTCCAGAATTAGGATTTAAGCATAAAGAATTAGCGGAAAAGTTTGTAAGTATTATGAGCAAATTATCATGTGAATATGTAAATAATAAAACGAAATATTCAATGCAATTCATTGCAGATATTGTGAAAAAGATGTATGAACAAAATTTAATTACCAAAAAAGATTTATATACATTGAGTGAAAAAGAAGTTATTCAAAAAATAGAAAACTGTTCAATTGGTAATCTTTCAAACTGTTTTAAAAAATGGGAATTGGCAACAAAAATTCAAGAAAGTGATGAATTGATAAAAGATAAATACTGTGTAGACATTAAGGTAAAACAAAGATATATTGTTCCATTGGTAGAAAAGAATCATCAATTTGTCAGAATAGATACAGTTTCTGAAAGTGCAAAAAAAGATATAGATGGCTTCTTGAATTATAAACCAAAGAAATATGCCTATCTAGATTTTAATTTTTAAAAGAGGAGAAAAGCAAAATGTTTGAAAATACAACAAGTATGCAAGATATATTTTCAACAAGAAATATCATTATTTATTTTGTGGTAATCAATATCATTGGTTTTTTGATTATGTTTATTGACAAGCAAAAGGCTAAAAAAGGTGCTTGGAGAATTCCGGAAAAAACTTTATTTATTATAACGGCATTAGGTGGTGGAATTGGAACTATTGCTGGAATGTATACCTTTAGACATAAGACACAAAAACTACAATTTGTAGTAGGATTACCATTTATAACGATTTTAGAGATTATATTAGCCATTTATTGGATATTTTTCTAATACACTTCCATAAAGCGAAGTGTATTTTTTCGATTCCATAAAACAATATTTTTGGTACACATAATGAAAAAAATAAATTGTAAAAAAATAGAAAAGTGGATAACACGAAAAAGTAATGTGAACAACTCGTGAACGAAAAAATAGTATTTTCAATTATTCACAAAGTTATCCACAATATCCACAGGAGACAAAAGTGGATAAATATGACAAAAGAACAGTTAAAGAGATATACATAAAATAGAAAAATATATCAATTTGTCATCAATATGAAAAAAGAATGTAATATAAACATACGAAAAATGGTGAAATTTTAAGAAAAATAAAAGAAAATATAATAAAATAGCATAATTTAGAGGAATAAAAATGTATAAGTGAAATAAATCTGTCATGAGAATGTTATTAGAAAAAAGTAGAAAAATAAAAAGAAATGTAGAATAGTAGAAAAAAATAACTGTGGATAAATATAAAATTTGTGGATAACTTTATCATATAGGAAAAAGAAGTTTTTATTTTGAGTATAGTATTTTCTTATTTGATAAAGAACAAAATAGCATTTTTTAGAATATAGTATATAAATAGGAGAAGATTTGTTGAAAAATGAAAAAATTTTTTTAGATGATTGGATGATTGTAGAAAGGATGATAAAAGTAATGATAAATAAAATAAAAAAAATCATAAAGAACAAATGGAATAGAGAGATAGATGAAAATGATATTGGATTAGAAGAATTAAAACAACTTCAAAAAGAAGATGCTATCATTATAGATGTTAGAAGTCCACAAGAATATAAAGAAGGACATATTGATGGTGCTATTTTGATTCCAGAATATGAGATAAAAAAAGGAATAGAAAATAGGATACCAGATAAAAACAAAAATATAGTAGTGTATTGTAGTTCAGGTGGGAGAAGTAAAAAGGTACAAAAGTTATTAAAAAAATTAGGATATCATCATGTATATAATTTATATAATGGTCTTACAAACTATTGAGATTTTTGTGAATTTATGATAAAATGATGAACGGGGACGTGCCAAATCGTTTCAAAATGGAGGGAAAATGGATAACAGACAAGCACATATCAGAAATTTTAGTATTATTGCTCATATAGATCATGGAAAATCTACACTAGCAGATAGATTAATCGAAATGACAGGTGTATTGTCAAAAAGAGAAATGGAAAGCCAAGTGTTAGATAATATGGAAATAGAAAAAGAAAGAGGTATTACCATAAAGTCACAAGCAGTTAGAATGATTTATAAAGCAAAAGATGGACAAGAATATACTTTTAATTTAATAGATACACCAGGACATGTAGATTTTAATTATGAAGTTTCTAGAAGTTTAGCAGCATGTGATGGTGCTATTTTAGTAGTTGATAGTAGTCAAGGTGTAGAAGCACAAACCTTAGCAAATGTCTATTTAGCAATTGATAACAATCTAGAAATCTTACCAGTATTAAATAAAATTGATTTACCAAATGCCAGAGTGGATGAAGTAAAACAAGAAATAGAAGATATTATAGGAATACCAGCAGAAGATGCACCATGTATTTCAGCAAAAACAGGACTCAATGTAGAAGAAGTATTAGAAAGAATTGTAACAGATTTACCAGCACCAAAAGGGGATGAAAATGCTAAAACAAAATGTTTAATTTTTGATTCTTATTATGATAACTATAAAGGTGCAGTAGCCTATGTAAGAGTAATGGATGGAACAGTAAAAGTAGGAGATGAAATTAAACTAATGGCAACCAATAAAACATTTACAGTTGCAGAAGTAGGATATTTTGTTCCAGGTTCTTATATGCCGGTATCAGAAATTAAAGCAGGAGAAGTAGGATATATTGCAGCAAGTATTAAAAGTTTATCAGATATTCATGTAGGAGATACAATTACATTAAAAGACAATCCTGCAGAAGAGCCTTTAAAAGGGTATAAAAAAGTAACACCTATGGTATATTGTGGATTATATCCTGTAGATGGAAGCCAATATGAAGATTTAAAAGAAGATTTAGAAAAGTTACAGTTAAATGATGCAGCTTTAGAATTTGAACAAGAAACATCAGCTGCATTGGGATTTGGATTCCGTTGTGGATTTTTAGGATTATTACATTTAGAAATTATCGAAGAAAGAATTGATAGAGAATTTGACTTAGGATTAATTACAACAGCACCATCTGTTATATATAAAGTACATAAAACAACAGGAGAAGTTATTGAGTTATATAATCCAGAAGATTTACCAACACCACAAGAAATATCTTATATAGAAGAACCTTATGTAACAGCTAATATCCTAACTCCAAAGGATTATGTAGGAAATATCATGGAATTGTGTCAAAGAAGAAGAGGTGTCTACATAGACATGAAATACTTAGATGAAAATAGAGTGACACTAATCTATGAAATGCCATTAAATGAAATTATATATGATTTTTTTGATAACTTAAAATCAAGAACCAAAGGATATGCCTCTTTAGATTATGAATTTAAAGAATATAGAAGGTCAAATCTGGTAAAATTAGATATTTATATTAATGGAGAACCAGTAGATGCTTTAAGTTTTATTGTTCACAAAGATAGTGCCTATGATAGAGGAAAGAAAATGGTAGAAAAACTAAAAAACGTTATTCCAAGAAAATTATTTAAGATTCCTATTCAAGCAGCTGTTGGAGGAAAAATTATTGCAAGAGAAACGATATCTGCTATGAGGAAAGATGTTTTAGCAAAATGTTATGGTGGTGATATTACCAGAAAGAAGAAATTGTTAGAGAAACAAAAACGAGGAAAAAAGAAAATGCGTGAAATTGGAAATGTAGAAATACCACAAGAAGCATTTTTATCTGTACTAAAATTAGATGATGATAATTAATGATTTCAAAAATAACTAAAAAGATTTACCAGAAGGGAAGGCAAATATGAAGGATAAGAAAAAGAATATAGAAAATAAAAAGCGACCAGCAAAAATTGAAAAAGAAAATATATATGAAGACCAAGTAGAAGGAAGAAATGCTGTCATAGAATTGCTAGAAAGTGGAAAAGATATTAATAAAATATTTGTAACAAAAGGTGAAAAGCATGGTTCTATTAATAAAATTATTGCCATGGCAAAAGAAAGAAAAATAATTCTTGTAGAAAAAGATAGAAGACAAATGGACCAAATGGCACAAAATGAAAATTATCAAGGGGTTATTGCAATTGTACCACCATTTGAATATTGTGAAATAGAAGATATTTTAAATAAAGCAAAAGAAATGAATGAAGACCCATTTGTGCTAATATTAGATGGGATAGAAGATCCACATAATTTAGGTTCAATTATAAGAACAGCAGAAACAGCAGGCGTACATGGAATTATTATTCCAAAACGAAGAGCAGCATCAGTCAATAGTACAGTGGGAAAAGTTTCAGCGGGAGCTGTTCAGTACATGAAAATTGCTAGAGTAACCAATATAACAGATTCTATAGAAAAACTAAAAGAAAACGGGTTATGGATTTGTGGAACAGATATTGCTACAAATACATATTATTATGATCAAGATTTAAAGGGACCTTTAGGAATTGTAATAGGAAATGAAGGGACTGGAATGAGTGATAGAGTCAAAAAGAGTTGTGACTTCTTAGTAAAGATACCAATGAAAGGGAAAGTAACTTCTTTAAATGCATCTGTTTCAGCAGGAATTGTTATATATGAAGCAATGAAACAGAGAATGAAATAAAGAAGTAAAGGGAGGAAAAACATATGATGATGCCAAGAAAAAAAAGAAGAGCGATAATAATATCAATAATATTGGTCATTTTATTAATTATAGCAATTACATGTATTGTATTGTATGCTACAACAGATATGTTTAAATCAAATGATATTTTATTTGAAAAATATGCAAGACAATTTATAGAAAATTCAGATAATATTTTTAATCAAGATTATATGAATGAAATGGAAGAAATTTTAAATAATAATAAATTACTTTCTAATACAACTGCTACAGTAAGTTATAATGAAAACGGAGACACTTCTAATCCAATAAATAGTGTTCAAATGAATATATCTGGCAAAGAAGAAAAAACAACTGGATATAATTATAAGGATATTACTATAACACAAAATGATGAAACAATAGCAGGGGTTGAATATATTGAGGATGAAAATATTGCAGGACTTAGATTGAATGGAATTAGACAATATTTATCTACTAATATTGACAATCAAGATGAAAATGAAATATATAATCTATATGAATTAATTCATACAGATATACTAGGATTGTTAGGATTAAATTTAGAAGAATGGAATACATTAAAAGAAAAGTATATAGGAATTATATGGGGAAATATTGCGAATGCAACTTTTTCAAAACAAACAGGAATGATATTAGAGATTAATGGAACACAATATGATACAAATGCATATAGTGTGACAATCACGAAAGAACAGTTTAATAATATTTATATACAAGTATTAGAAGAATTAAAGAAAGATGAAATGATATTATCCAAATTAGAAACGATAGATAACAAACTTAATGAATATCATAATTTTATGAAAGATGAACAAAATTCTAATTTAAAACAAGATTTTATAGATGATATAGATAATACAATACAAAAAATACAAAATTTTAATATAGGAAATGATGAAAGAACAATTAGTGTATTTGAATCAAATGGTGTAGCAATTAGTTTATCTATTGATACAGAAAAAGATTTTATAGGGCTAGATATAATTAATGGAGAAAATAGTAATTTTATAAACATATTAGGAAATGAAAAAGTAGAAGAAGGAGAAGAGGAAAACAGTTTTGATTTAAAAATTGAAAAAACAACAGCAACAAATGATGAGTCAATTACAATCCAATATAAAACAGTAGAGGAAGGGCAAGAAACAGCCAATGAATGCAATATTAGTAGAAAAATGGAAAATTCTAATGTAAATAGTAATATTAATTTTAGTAGAATTGTGGGACAAAATACATTAGAAGTTGCTGTAGAAACTGTGATTAATATTGTTAATGAATTTGAAGAAAAAGAAGAACTAGTAGAAAATGAAAACAATATTATAATAGAAAGTTTAAGTGATGAACAAAAAGAAAGTGTAAAAAATAATGTAGAGGAAAATATAGCAAGTCAAATAAGCACATTTTTACAAGTAGTTCCTATAGAAAATACAAATCAAATGTTAATAAATTTGAATCTAAAGGAAAAAGAATTAGATGATATATCAGAAAATGGAAATGTTACAGAACTAGAAAAAAATAGATTTAATTCAACTTTTGAACTTTTTGAAGGGGAACATATTTCAAAAGAAAGAATAGAGGAACTAATTCATATTGCAGAAGAAAACTTAGGAGATGTTAGAGTTTCAAATTACAGAGAACAAGGTGAAGAGAGAATTCCATTAGAATATAGACTAGTAATAGAAAGAGGCACAAATAATTCGGAATTAGCGGAAAGTGTTATAGCATATATAGAAGAAAAATATAGTGAAGAATTTTCTGTAAGATTGGAATATGATGAAACAACGGGATTAATAAGTAATATTTATATTACAGTTATGGAAAATTACTAAATACTAAAAGATAGTCATATTGAAAGTCAAAAGGTACTAAAAGAAATGAAAAGTCTTTTGGTACTTTTTGTTTCTCTATATATAATTAAGTAGAAAAATAAAATATATATCATTAAAAATGAAAAGAAAAAGATGAAAAAATCTCTATTTTTCAATAGAAAATAATAGTAAAAGAAGTAATGAAAAATTTACCAACAAAAAAATAAAAAAAAATCAAAAAAAGTGTTGACAAAGATAAATGGGTGGTGTATAATAAAATTCGTTCTGACAAAGAACGAAGAAAAAGTACATTGAAAAGTAAACAATAAAATCCTTTAGAGAATAAACCGAAACGGAAAATATTTCGAAAGAAATAAAGTACCGAACAAGTAAATTTTTTAAAAGTTTTTTAGCCAAAAAAGAAAGAAGTTTAAAGAGCTTGAAAAAACACTTTAGTTTGATTTATATAAATCAGAAATGATTTGAGATAAATTATAAGTAAGGTTCGGAAGAAACGAGTAGTGCAAGGAAGATGAGGAAAAATTTATGAGATAGTACTAAATGTACATCGAATAAATTTTGACGAAATCTGACACAGCAATACGAAGTTTATTGCGGATCGAAAAACAAGAGAGTTTGATCCTGGCTCAGGATAAACGCTGGCGGCGCACATAAGACATGCAAGTCGAACGGACTTAACCATTAGTTTACTATTGGAGCGGTTAGTGGCGGACTGGTGAGTAACACGTAAGCAACCTGCCTG
>CASEEU010000067.1 GCA_949287075.1 uncultured Eubacteriales bacterium
CATAACATTTTCTAAAGCTGCTTCAAAAACTTCTAGTGGATTTTTTCCTTCTTTTTCTTTTATGATGTCAAATGCATCATATACGATTTTTTGTGCTACAGATTTTTTACCATCTAGCATGATGTTGTTTACTAATTTTGTAACAACTTTGCTATTGTATATTGGATCTGGTAAAACATCTCTTTTTGCTACATATCCTTTTCTTGGCACTATTCTTCCCTCCTTAATTTTGTATTAATGCTTCATAAAAGCATTTAGGTACTCTGAAAAGTTTCCTTTTCCGTATAGTGCTATATATTCTATCTAAATTTAAGTACCTTAAGTTTAGTAAGAGTACAAGCACTAGTTCTTTTTCAATTTGTTTTTATTTTTGCTTTTAACCTTATTTATTAAAAACGAATTCAAAGTAGTAAATTGTGCATTTTTGATAAATAATACAAGCTGAAGGCGTACTCTTGTACGTCGAAGTTTGGATTATTTAGCGAAAATGTGCAAGTTGCTGCTTTCAATTTGTTTTTTATTTCTTTGGTTTTTTAGCTCCATACTTAGAACGCGCTTGCATTCTATCTTTAACACCTGCTGTATCTAATGTTCCTCTGATGATATGATATCTAACACCTGGAAGGTCTTTTACCCTACCACCTCTGATTAATACAACACTGTGTTCTTGTAGGTTATGACCAATACCTGGAATATAAGATGTTACTTCATAACCATTTGAAAGTCTAACTCTGGCAACTTTTCTTAAAGCTGAGTTTGGCTTTTTAGGTGTAACTGTTTTAACAACTGTACAAACTCCTCTTTTTTGTGGAGCTCTGTTGTTTGTTAATCTCTTATTTTTTGAGTTCCATCCATGTTGTAAAGCTGGAGATTTTGATTTTGTTACTCCTGTTTGTCTTCCTTTTCTTACTAATTGATTAATTGTTGGCACTTAAATTTCACCTCCTGATTTTATATTTTTTCATTTATTTTGTATTATTTTTTGTCATATTTTTGAAATATTTGTCTTATACAAAATAAATATACCGTTACGGAATTGCATATTACATGCAATCTATCATAACGGTATATATTGTATCATTTTTTATTTCATAAGTCAATGAAAACTGATAATTTTTTCTTTTTTAGAATAATTTCTTAAAATTATATTTTTCCTTCTTGTTTTAATTTTTCCACATCTTCTTTTATCATGTCTTCTAAACTTTTTTCTCCTGCAGTCATAACTAATTTATCAAATAATTCATCATCATCTACATGTGCAAAAATACTATCTTTCACTTTGTATAAAAATGCCACTTCTAAGTTTTCATTATGTATTGTATCTAAATCTACTGTGCATAAGTATTCCACATTATTATAAGTGAATACTTTTACAACATACATTTTTTTCCCTTGATATTCTATGGTTTTATCTTCCCAATCAACGGTTAATTCTTCTCTAAATCCCATATGCTCCTCCTTAGTTTCTTTTTATTATCTTTCTTCTCCATTTTCTTTAACTTGCATATCTTTCTTAATTTCATGATTTCTTTTAGCATCTACTCCCATAGTTCCAAATATTGAAGTTAAAGCTGCTGCTATAGGTCCTACAAAATCAGCTGTTACATCTTTAATACCTGCAACTGGTTTCAAATTTTGTGCTTTATCAACAACATCAGCCAATTTTTCATATAGAGTAGCATTACTTGCTGTATGTTGTGTAACATTTGAAAGATTGTTGAATTGTTCTACGTGATTTACTCCAGATCCAGTAAGTCCGTTTGTTAAAGTTGCATTTTGTACTGAATTTTGTAAATTTTGAGCTGCTGTTGTAGCTTCATTTCCTTTTAACATACCAGCTAGTTGTCTTAATTTATCTCCTAATGTTCCATTATTTAAATTTCCTGAATTCACTTGATTAGAAAGTGAATCTCCTAAGTTTTGTGCTTGTTGATCTGCACTTACATATTGAGGATTCCATCTACTAACTGTACCATTTGCATGTACAGCTGCTGCCTCTCCTCTATTATAAACGTCATCAACAATATTTCTTCCTGTTCCTTCAATATCTTGATCTGTTACTTTACCTACAGATTTTTGTAAATCTTGATATTGTGCTTGTTGTTGCTTAATTTGATCTGCAGCATCTTTAACACTGTCTTGCATATCAAGCATATTTCTTACTGTTCTTGTTAATGCTGCTCCTGCCATTGCAATGACTCCTATATTTCTTACTGTATTATCTTTTTGATCTGATACAATTCTTACTTCACTTTGAGGCATATTAAATGGACTTTTTGAAATTCCCAATCGATTCGCATAGGTATATTTATCTCCTACTTCTTTCATACCTACTTGTCCTTTTGCTGTCTTAATAGCATCTGCTTCTTTTTCTCCTACAAGTTTTTGTAATTCAGCATCTGCATATTCATTTAAAGCATCTTTATACTGTGCAGTTGTAGAATTTCTTCTATGGAATATATTTAAAAGTTTATTGTTACCTACATTTCCTTTATATGCTGCACTAACTCTTTCTTTTCCTCTTCGTACATCTTTAGAACGGTCTTCATTATCTTTTATTTCTTTCGTTTTCTTATCTATACTTTTATTAATCTCATCTAATCTTGCAGATTCACTAGGTGTTAAACTTGTTTTTGAAAGTAATTGTTTTTGTTCTTCTTCCATTTGATGGATTTCTTCTTCTAGTATTGGATTTTCACGATTTGCTAATGTTCTAATACTTTTATTTAAAGCTCTTAAAATAACTGCATTTGGTTTTAAGTTTATAATATTTTCTTCGGTTAAATAATCTGCCATCAATTTCAAATCTTCAACATCCATATTATTAAATTGTTCTGTAATTTGGTCTTCTAATTTAGACTGTCCAGTAATTTTTCTTAAAATTGGTTTTGCACCAAAATAAGATACTGCTGCTACTCCTGCTGCTCCAGCCCATCCAACAGGTCCTGTTACAATTCCAGCAGTCGCTAATGCTAATGCTAGTGAACCTGGTATTGGTAAAGCTGGATTTTCTGAAAATGTATGTTTTTTCAATATTTCAGGCATATGATTAAATTCTCTTCTAAAGATTTGTAATCCACTTCTTTCTGGATCGATTGGTAATTTAGGATCTTTTCCTTTTGGATCTTTTCCTTTTGGATCTGGTTCCTTTCCACCTGGACCAGGAGGTGGTGGTGTTTTTCCTTCTGGATCTTTTCCTACTGGTTCTATTGGCTTTTTACCATCTCTTGGTTTCTCAAATCCAAAATATTCGTCATTTGCTCTTTTATCATCTCTTGTGTTTTCTGGTATATCTCCTTGTCCATGAAAATA
>CASEEU010000068.1 GCA_949287075.1 uncultured Eubacteriales bacterium
AAATTTTGGAAATTCATATTTCATTAGTTCAATTGCTTTTTCACTTGTATCGCAATACGTATTTCCAAATGATTCCTCAAAAGAAACTAATCCATGCCATATAACACTTTTAGTTTGCCTTAACTTTGTTCTTAATTCTTTAATTTGTTCGTCATTTAAAAGTCCATTTTGGTTAAAGACACCATGACTTTTTTCGTTGTTTCCAGAATATGCTACAAAATCGATTTTTTCTTTACTTCCCTTATTTACATAACCCACATAGTCAAATGTGTTTTTACTTCCATAAAAATCACGTGCTTCTTTGTTTAGTTCCATAAATTCTTTATCTTCAAATTTACCAGATAAGCAATCAACATAGTTGATAAAAAAGTTTACATTAGGAACATTCATTTTTATTCCAAAATTACTCTCAACATTTCTTCAAGTATTTCACTTAATCGTTCTGGCAATTTATCATACATTCCAGCTTCTACATATTTCTCTTGTTTTGGTGTTTCAGACGAAATCCCTAAAAGCATATTGTAATTTGCAGATAACAATTTTTGTATAATTAGCAAATTAGCATAGTTTTCTTTTGCATTTTTTTCTGACAATTTTACAAGTTCATCAAGTCTTTTAATTGTCTTTTCAATTTCGTCATAAATTTCAGTAAGTGTTTCTACTTTCTTTTCACCAAAATATTCTTTTTCAATATCTTCCATTCCTCGTTTTATACAGTCAACAAAAAATGGATTTTTAGTATTATAAATATCTCGGCACCTTTTATAAACTCTTTCTATTTTTTCGACATCTCTTGAATTGTAAACTCTAACAGTGTATTGTTCGTTCACTTTTTCCCCTCCTATTTTTACAATTTGAATTTTTTATAAAATCCATAAAACTTCATACCCCCTTCACTTTATTAAGGACATGTTTTTTCAAAACTATCGTGGGTTTTTGCCCATTTTTTAAAAAAAAGTTTAAAAATTTTTTAATTTTGGTTGTTTTTAATATATTTTTTTATGTTTTCCTTAGCTCGTTTTAATCTTCCACCTACTGAACTTTGTTCTATGTTTAACTCTTTTGCAATTTCATTTTGGCTCATATTTTTATACATAACCATCTCTATAACTTCTTTTTGCTCTGGTGTCAAAACATATAGAGAATTTTCTATGAGAGTTCTTTCATAATTTCTAGTTAAATCATCTAATACATCATTCTCTTTTTTCTCTAAAATTTTTTCAACATCTTGGCTTTCATCTATCAAAAAATGTTCATTTTCTGGTTTACTTTCATTAAAAATTTTATCAATTGGTTTATTAAAATAATTATATTGATTTTGTTTTCTTCTCAATTTTCTGTTGTTTGATTCTAAAAATTTAGCAACTTCTTTTGTAACATCTAATTTAATCCACTTTTTGTTAATTCTATCAAAATAGTCTATTGTTACAATTTCTTTGCTGTCATCTATTTTATTTTCATTGTTCATAAAAACTCTCCTTATTGCTTGGTAGAGAGAATTTATTTAAAAGACTATGTAATAACTTTTGGTCAACATTTGCATTTTGCTTCTGCAAAAGCGAAAGTGCATTATTGATGATTTGCAGCTCATCAATTGACAATGTTTTACCTTGATAAATATAATCTTTATCTAAATAAACTCCACCACGATTTATGCCACCACAAAAAGTTTGTATTGGATAGCGATAAGAAAGTGATTGAATATGTCTTCGAACAGTCATTTTAGATATTTCAATTTCATCTGCAATTTCTTGCAAAGTATGCACTTTATTATCAGATAATAAATTTAATATATCTGCTGTTATGCTTGACTTCTTCAATTCCACCTTCTATCACCTCCTTTTAATATCTTTTTGTTTTGACACGCATATCTTAGCAATGTCGCGTGTTCACCATTTGAACACGCGGGAAAAGTTTTTTTTATTTTTTTAAATTTTTTTCAAAAAAAAGACCTTAATGCGTTTTTCGGGCAATTACCCATTGCATTAAGGTCTTTAAATATGTAGACAATAAAAGACAAAATTCAAAAAAGGTGGTCAAATTAAATATATTATATTTATATAAAAACCAATTTCTACTTTTTTCTATCATACTTTAATTTTAAAATATAAAAGTAAACAACTTATTATTTTAAAATTAAATAGATTGATATGTTTTGTCTTATTTTGTCGATTATTAAATGAAAAAACCCTAATGCGACAAAATTGTTATTTTGAAGCACTAGGGCCTACTATGATTTTCTTTTGTTAATTTTTAAATCCAATTATTAAATAAACTTCATTTTTACAACGTGGACATGTGGTATGAAATATATGTTCATTTTCTTCGATTTTAATTGGTATTTTAAGAACTACTTTTAAAATGCTATTAGGTTTATCAGTAGAATTTATAAAACCTATACACCTACCACAATCTGGACATTTAATTTTTGTCTCCATATCAAATCTCCTTATACATTGTGAATTGTTTGTGTTACTACTCCTTGAATTACTAATTCTTTAACCTTTATATCTTTATAGTTAGGATTTTCAGGGTGTAAAATATAATATCCATTTCTTTTGTATAATCTTTTAATTGTTGCACTATCATCTATAAGTGCTACAACGATATCTCCATTTTCTGCACTATTGCATACATTTGCAACAACTAAATCACCATCAAAAATACCGACATTTATCATACTATCACCTTCTGCATGTAAAAGCATTTTCTTACCATTTCCAAACAAAGCTGTTGGCAATTGGAATGTTCCTTCGATATTTTCAACTGCTAGGATAGGATTTCCACAAGCACAAGAACCAACCAATGGGGCCAAAGTGGTTTGTCCTTTGCTTAAATTTTTCGGAACAGATATATTGCCTATATTAGTCATTTTGAGTTGTCCTCTACTCTCTAATATGTGAACATATTTATGAGCTGTTTCTAAACTTGCTATACCAACTTTATGAGCAATTTGTCTATAAGATGGACTTCTTCCATTTTCCAATTGAAATACTTTAACATAGTCAAGTATATCTTGTAATAATTTTTCATTTATTACTTTCATTTTATCTCCTACCTATAATAAACAAACACTGCGTTTGTTTATAATCGAATTATAAAACATTTGTTCGATAAAAGCAAGTAGTTTTTGTAAAAAAAATAAAAAAAGTTTATTTTTCCAATAAACTTTTTTATTAATACTATTAATATTCTTCAATTTATTTTTATGGTTAAACATGCTTTGACTTGAAATTTCTAAAATCTTTTGTAACATCAAATTTTATATCTTGCCCCAAAGCTTCAAAGTGTTTTTTGCCACACTTTATCTTTATACTTTCTCTGTCTCTTAAATCAAGATAATTTGTTGAACCTTTTGTTTCAATTACAAAATATAGTTTCTTTTCATCTTCTGTTTCAACATAAACCGCCCAATCTGGTGTATAATTTCCAATTGGTGTTGGAATTTTAAACTTATCTGGTATTTTAAAGAAAAGTTTAACATCGGTATCATTATCAAGCTCGGTAGCGAAATCTCGTTCTATACCCGAATTATCATATACAACATGGTCATACAAAGAATGTTCAACAGCTATTGCGTTTTTATCTAAATATGCAAATACTTCGCTATTGCTTTCTAAATCAAATATATCAACAAAAGAATAAGATTTACCTGTTTGTTTAGTATATGTTATTCCATCAATACACTCGTTTGCACGAACATAATTGATTATTTTTGTTACCTCTTCAATATATCTTTGTGGATTATTAACAAAATCTTGTAATCTATTAGATTTTATTATAATCTGACCTACTGTATTTCTTGTTAATTTACAATTTTCACTTATTTCGCGGATAATATCTGGAATTAAAAATTCGCTATCAACTTCTTCAAATTTAGCACCTTGTGATGTGTAATCAATACCGCTTTTATCAATATTGATTTTAACTGTTTCTTTTGATAATTTTATCTTTTGAATTTGTGGCATCTCTGAAACAGATTTAACACATTTTTCAATTAATTTATCTTTGTCCATATTGATACGATAAATTGTTTTTTGTTTAATTTTATTCCATATAGATTGAAATTCTGGTTCCTCAAATAAATTATCCTTTCTCTTGACACAAACTTGTTTATACGCTGGCATAACAACAACTTTCTTATCAGCTTTCTCTATTTGATTTACAATTCTGTCTTTTGCTCTTTCAAACTTTTTAGGTAAATCAATAGTTCCGTTCTTTAAGTCATTTTTAAGGGTATCTTTCATTTTACCCTTTGTGTCAATATAGTTTTTAGTCCTAAAAAAGTCTAAAAGTTCTCGTGCATCAGTAGCACTCGTTGTCTTTTCTTGCCCTTGTTCATCAGTGTATGAGATATTAACAAACATATCAATATCAAGAATACCAAATTTAATCCCTGTTTCTTCTTCAATTTCTTTTTGTAGTTTATCAGCAAATTCGGCAAAATTTTCTTCTGCTATAACATGTAAAATATTGATATTTTTATCGTCAACTCTTTCACCATCTTGATTAACACAAAGTCTTAGTCCACGTCCTATTTTTTGCCTACAAGTAAATGTAGTTTTGTTTTCAATCAATGTGCAAATTTGGAAAACATTAGGGTTATCCCAACCTTCTTTAAGTGCTGAGTGAGAGAAAATAAATCTAACCGGACAATCAAAAGACAATAACTTTTCTTTTTCTTTCATAATAAGTGCGTATGTATCATAATCGTCCTGACTTTCTTTCCCTTCGCGAGTATTTTTTATTTTACCTTTTTTGTCTTTGCTAAAATACCCATCATGAACTTTTGAAACATCAGTGTTATAAAAATCTTTAATTTCCTTATATCTAGGAAGATTTATAAGTTCTTCATAACATTCTTCAAACATTTTAGCATATTCGCCTTTATCACTTTCTTCATTATCATAAACACGATATTTTGCTACTTCATCAATAAAGAACAACGAAAGCACTTTGATTCCTTTTTGGATATACATTCTTTCTTTGTCAAGATGAGCTTCTATTGTTCTTTTTATCATTTCTTTTTTCTTAACGCTTTCATCTATATCGCCAATAGATTGTCCCAGCATTAAGCTTTCAGTATTAGTAAACTCAATTTCTTCAAATCCTTCCATTGCGTTGATTCCAGCAACAATATATCCATCGTAAATATCTCTACCTGTTTTTGCAACAAGATTTGTGTTAGGTCCTACTGTAATTGTATCTCTTTTTGTAGTTCCATCTTTTTTCTTTAAATCTACTTCGAGTTTCGCCTTATATCCAGAGCTAGCGTCAACTGACAATAACTTAATATATGGTTTATTATAATCATCTGCAAGAGTATTATTAACAACACAAATTTGCTTTACTATGTGCATATTATATGCGTCAACCGGTGTAAGTCTATAAACTGTATTGATTTTTTGTCTGTGAGTTGCCGAATACCTTAATTCAAATAATGGATTTAGACTTTCAATAGCTTCTCTTGATTTTGATGTATTATCAACACTTTGTGGCTCGTCAATAATAATGATAGGTTTACATTCTTGCATATACTCTTTCGCTGTTCTATCCATTGAAAAACTATCTTTTGGTGGTTGATTAAAAAGATTTTCACTCTTTTTAAATGCGTCAATATTGATAATCATTATTTCAAGATTTGTTGACTGTGCAAAATCTTTTATTTCATAAAGTTTATTAGAATTATAAATAAAAGGTTTTAATGTAACTCCTTCATATTCGCGTTTGAAATAATCACGAGTAGTTTGCATAGACTTGTATGCACCTTCTCTAATTGCAACACTAGGAACAATAACAACAAATTTTTTAAAGCCATATTGTTTATGTAATTCAAGAATAGTTTTAGTATAAACAAAAGTTTTACCTGTTCCTGTTTCCATTTCAACATTAAAACGAAGTTCTATTAAATCTGTAAGTGGCAAAAGATTTCTATCTTGAATTTCGTGCATATTTTTTTCAATTTGTTCCATAGATAAATCAAGATTGTTTCCATATCCTAATAATTCATCTTTGCTAAAATCTAAAATGTCCAATTTTTGCATAGAAAAAGTTGTAGGCACATTTTTAGCGCCCCTAAACAAATCCACAACAGACATAACCGCTTTATCTTGAAATTCTTGTTTTTTAAACTTTAGTTTCATTTTGATTTCCTTAATTTAAATTTTTAAAATAAATTCTCACATAAAAATATTAAGTAATACATCATAACATCATAACCTTCTATTAAATATTTTTCATCAGATTCCTTTATGTGACCAACTTGCAATTTTAATTTTGTCCCATTTAAGTTAACAAAACAATGAGAAAATGCAACATTACTAAAATGTGCGTATCCAGACGCCTTATTGTATACGCGCTTTGTTTTGTTTAAAATAATATCAAGTTGTTCTTTTAAATAACCATCGCGTAATTGCTTACCATTTTTATCTTTAAAATTTTTTAATTGTTTACCTGATAAAATTTCTTTGCACACAAATTCTTTGTTTTCAACCAAACTCAATCCATAAACACGCATACAAACATCTATTTGTGCACGAACAATCAATCCTGCCACTGTTATATTTTTATTGAATAAACAATCAATATAACCATCTATAAGAAAACAACTTTTATCAATCATTGCAACTATTAGACTAACATAATTACTTATTTGATTATTATTTAAAAAATATGCTAAACGATTTATAATCTTTTTTCTCATGCTTTTTAAATTGTTTGTTGCTGCAGGTAAAAATTCCCCATAAGTTATTTCCATTAGAACATCCTCATTTCTTTGTTGCGAGATTTTAAGATTTCTTCTGCATTTACTAAAAGATTGTCTGTGTTAAAGCAACGATCAGCAAATAGATATGTTCCAACACTTTCATTTGCAAAATCTTCAATATCTTCTATTGTTAAATTTGGATATGTGCAAACAAGCAATTTATACTCTGGTGCTTCAATTATATATGCTTTTTCATTTTGTGTTTTTGTTATAGGCAAAGTTAAATCAATACCGTATTTAAGCATAACTTCATATACTAAATCTAATTCAGTTCTATCTTCTTTAATATAATCCATACTTGTTTGAATTCTATCTTGAATTACATCAACATCTTTTGTTGGTGTGTTATCCCACTTTTTAAGGTTAGAACTATCAAGCTTAAATACTTTAAAGCCTGTGTCTAATGCAATTAACTTATCCCATTCTTTTATAAAACTGTGTAAAGGATTTTTAGTTTCTTTGGTATGATTTAATATTTTATTTTTTTCTACAAATTCTTTTTCAATTATCTCACTAGCATTTTTTATTCTTTTTAAAGCTATATCACAAATATTTTTTAACCCATCAGCAAAAACTTTTGACTCTTCATCTATCTTTTCAGGTAGTTGAACGCAAATAAATTTTATTTTAGACTTATTTTCAAAATTGAATTCCATTACTGCGTGAGCTGTTGTTGCTGAACCAGAAAAGAAATCTAAAACTATATCATTTTTATCACAAATCAAAAACATTAATTTTTTTATCAAACTAATTGGTTTAGGAAAATCAAAATAATTTGGATCAATAACTTCTGCTAAATCTTTTTTTGCATTATCGTTTGAATAAATATTATTAATAAATTCTAATGAGCTCATTGTATTGTTTCTTGTTGTATATTTAATATAATATTCCCCATTGTTGTCCTTATCAATTGTTGCATTCGTATATGTTTTAGTATATATTCTTTGTCTATCTTTTCCATTTTTTACAACTACAAAACCATTTTTTAAACCAAATTCAAATTTTGCTTTACTCCAACGCCATACCCAATCTTTTGCATTATGCTCACCTTTATGTCTTTTATCATGAAGTTCTTTACTTCCACCTGCATAAAAAGATACATTTCCAATCTTTATTTCAAAATCCATTGTCGGATTATACCACAACGAGTCGTAATCAAGAGTTTGATTTAATTTGTATTTACCTCTTTCGTTTACAAATTCATCTTCATTATCAAACCCTTCGCCAGTTGTTTCAATTCCATTAAATGATATTTCATAAATATTTTTAGAATAAATCAAAATATAATCATTATTTTTAGCAATAGTATCACTATGCTGTTTTCCTGATTTTTTAGTTATTCTTGGTAATACACCTATAAAATTGTGTTCCCCAAAAATTTCATCACAAATTTTCTTTAAGTTCGCTTGTTCATTATCATCAATAGAGATAAAAATTACACCATCATCTGTAAGCAAATTTCTTGCGAGTTTTAGACGTGGATACATCATATTAAGCCAATTTGTGTGATAACGACCATCTGTATCTGCATTTGATTTTTGTGCTTGTCCTGTTTGCTCTTTATAATTTTTGATATTATCTTCAAAGTTATCTTTATAAACAAAATCATGACCTGTATTGTATGGTGGATCTATGTAAATCATCTTAATTCTTCCATTATAAGACGCTTGCAAAAGTCTTAATACTTCCAAATTATCACCTTCAATATAAAGGTTTTGAGTGGTATCCCAATCTTTGCTTTCTTCTTTACATGGTCTTAAAGTCCCAGTAGAACGCTTTTGTGCAAGTTTTGTTGCTTCTGTTTTTCCGTTCCATGTAAAAGAATATTGTTCCTTGTTACGATTAATGTTTTCGCCAAGTAACAATTCCAATTCTTCAAAATCTATTTTATCTTCTTTTACAATACTAGGAAACAACTCTTTAAGTTTTTCCACATTCCCCTTAACCAAATCCATACTTTGTCCATCTAATTTATTCATTAGTTTTGCTCCTTTGTTTCATGATAAATGATTTCTTTCCCTTTTGATAAGGCATATTCTATTTCTTTTTTTACCTGTGAACCAATATGACCGTTTATATTAACCACATAAATAGCATCAGATATGTCAATTTTTTTATAATGAGCGTCATTCAATTTAACAAGTTGTTCTTCCGAAATAGAATTATTTTCCACATTGTAAACACATTGAATTATTGAATATCCTTCAATCGTTTCTAGCTTCCAAGCGATTTTTTGCATTTCTTTTTCAAATCGCATACTCCCACATATAGTTACAACCTTCATTTAGATATTACCTCACTTCAAAGTATATCATAAAATCTTTTGATTTGCTCACTTTTACATCTAAATTTTTTGTTAATTCTTCACTTTTTGCCTTTAATTCACGATTGATTTTCGATTTTGCTAAAAATTCATTGTCTTTTAATTCAAAAAGCTTTTCTGTAAGTTCGTTTATTTGCTGATTTTTAGCAAACTTATCTCCAAAGTTATCACCAAATGAATTTTCTTTTAAATTATCAATTTCTTTTTGTAAAATCTTAATTTCTTTTTCAAGTTTTGCCTTTTTATCATTTGCAATCATATTTAAGTGAGATATTGGCAATTTTACATTATCGTGATATTTTATTTTAATATCATCAACTATTTTAGGTATTTTTTCTTCAATTAAATTTTCAAATTTTTCTGTTATATTTAAATCAATAGGCAGTTCATTGTTTTCTATGTTTTTCAAAAACAAAATATTTTCACAATCTTCACTATTGATTATATTTCCATTTTCGTCAATACCTACTAGTATCTTTTCTTCAAATATTTGAAATCCAACATAAATTTGCAAATTGTAATAAGCAATATAACCTTTCAACCCTTTATATTTTTCATTAGATTCCATAATATAATGAGTTGGTTTTAAATTAGCAAAATGTGACAAATTAAATATCATATTCTGGCAAGGTTCACTATTTAATGTAAAATGATGAGTATATTCATCACTATCAGTAAGTGTATAAACAAATGGTTTTGCAAACATATTTTTTTCGTGCCATTTTGTTTTTACTTCTAATTCTGTTTCAGTTATAAAATTGTTTTTATAATAATAATGTGCTAGGTCAAATATGGTTTCTTTTAAAGCATTTACTTGTTGTCTTATAATTTCCGCCATATTTCTAGTTCGTTCAATTAAAGTTTTGTTAAAAGTATTAAATAGCATTGTATTAGCGTCATTTTTAACATTTTCTAGTTCTTCTTTAAATTGCTCACTTAAATCAGCAAAATCCATTTGAACTTCTTTCTTTTTTCTCACACCAGCAAGTGAGTCTAATATATTTTGTTCTATATCGCTATCAATTGCCCCGGAAATAATATTATCACTTGCCCCTACAATATTATTTGAAATATTGAAACGTTTATAAAAAAGTTCATACATTCTAACATCATAAAAATTGTTTGGACAAATAAAGTTAATAACAAAAACATCACTTGATTGTCCAATTCTATGACATCTTGAAATTCTTTGTTCCATATCTAGTAAAACTTGTGGAAAATCATAGTTAACAACAAAACAAGATTTTTGCCAATTTAAGCTTTCATTACCTTTATCTGTTGATATAAGTATGCTAGGTCTATCACTTGATAGAAATTTCTTTATAGGTTCATCATTTGTGGTTCCATTAAAATCACAAACATTATAATCAGTAAATTCCATTAAAAGCTTATGTATATGTTCTTGCGTCCCCGTATTACCCGTAAAAATTACACACTTTTTTTGCAAACCTTTTTTATAAAATATTGAAAAAGTTTTCTCTAATGCCTTTAACAACATATCATCTTTATTGTTTCTTTTAATTTGTGATGATAATTCTAGCATATCTTTTATTTCTCGACGCTCATTTTTATTTTCATCAGTAGCACATTTATTTAATCTTGTATAAATTCCTGACAAAGTTTTACTTAAAGCATAAGCAGAAGAAGATAATGTGCCATACAACATCAAAGATAGTTCATAAGGGTCCATTTCTGGAAAAGCATATCTATGTGGTTTTGATATGTAATTCTCTATTTTTTTATACAATTCTTGCTCTAAATCTGTCATTTGATAGATTTGTGTTAATATTTGTCTTTCAGTTAATTTAGTTTCTAATTTAACCTCGTTTCTTAAAGTTCTAAATGTGTATGGTGCAATAATTTCTCTTAATTCTGGATAGTTTTCAGGTTTCCTAAAATATCTTTTATGAAATTCATCATAATCGGTAAAAATATTTTCATCTATAAAATTTATTAGTCCAAATATATCATCTTCATTCTTTTGTATTGGAGTCGCAGACAATAATATTTTTTTAGCATTTGGGATAATTGAAATTATTGTTTCGGCAGTTTTATTCTCTTTAATTTTATAACTTCTAAATTTATGAGCTTCATCTAAAATACATAGTTCCCAATCAATATTTTTAAATCTATCACTATTTGATAATATATAATCATAAGTTGTTAAAACAACTCCACCATTAAATTTATCTAAACTAATGAAATAATTTTCGGAAACAGTCCTTTCTTCATTGTCTAATATGTATGGTCTTATATCAAATTTCCTTATCAAATCTATAAGCCAATCATTAACAGTTGGCGATGGCACTATGATTAAAACATTTCTATTTTGTCTTGTGTATTGAGAAACGATTAATAGTGCTTCCATTGTTTTCCCGAGTCCAGCTTCATCTGCCAAAATAAATCCTTTTACAAAAGGGTTTTCTAATGCAAAACAAGCTGCATAAATTTGATGAGAAAAAATCTCAATACCATTATTCAAATAAGTTGGTATCAAGTTTTCTTTTTTACCTAATTCATATTGTTTGCTTATCTTTTTAACAAGATAGTGAGCTTGCAAATCATTAGTTATTATCATCAAATTTTTCCTTTATGTATAACATTATGACATATTATAACATAATTTTTGATGATATATATTATAAAATAAAATATTTATTAAAAATTAATATATATAATTTCTTTATTTAAAGACTTTGCATAATCTATTGTTTGTTTAGTTCCACCGGGTTTACCATCAAACAAAGCTATACAAAGAGAAGAATTGTTTATCATGAATTTATTTCTCTCTTTCATGCAACCATCTTCATATTTGTCATAAATACATCTAATACAATCTAATTGTTTGATAATAGATTTATATCTTTGTTTATATTCATTATTCCATTTTTCATCTTGATTCCTACAAGGTAATGCACCTATTAATCTTATGTTTTTATCGTTTTTCTTCAACTCTAAAACAATTTCAGCACACATCATATCAAAGCCAATAGCCATTCCACAAAGAAAAGTATTATATCCAATTGATATTGCATTTTTTATTGCCTTTCTTGTTTCTTCCTTAACTTTTATAAATCTCTCATCTTTTTCATTAAATCCCCATGGACATTTTTGTGGTCTATACCCTGTAAAACAACAAACATTACTAGAAAGCAAGTTATTTAAATCATTTAATCTCTTTTTTATGCCAAAAATATTTTTACTTATTTTAATCATGATATTTCCTCTTAATTATGTTTTTACATAATTATAATATCACAATTATTGTCTATTTCAACAAAAATATTATGTTTTTACATAATTATTTATAAAAATGGTTATGTTAAACTATACCTAGTGAAAAACATAACGTTGGGGTTGATTTTATATGAAAGTATCACAAGCAGTAGCAACACGTATTCGTGAAATTTTAGCAGAAAAACAAATGTCTCAATATAGATTAGAAATGAATTCTGGATTAAGCAAAGGAACATTAACTTCTTTGATGTATGCAAGATATAAAGGTGTAAATCTAACAACTTTAATTATAGTTATAAGAACACTTGGCATATCTATTGATGAATTTTTTAATAGTCCATTATTTAGCGAAGAAAATTTAGATGTTGAATAAAAATCTATTAATTAATAAAAAAATATAATCTATATGATTTTAGTCAATTTTAGAAAATTTTAGTAAGATTTTTAATAAAGTGCCGTATTTTAGGCATTTAGGGTCAAATGGTCCTACTACTTTAAAAAAAATAGTAGGACCATTTTGTTTTTTAATCGTTAAATCGCTTTATTTATATAGTAATTTTATGGTGGGTATAAAATACCATTAAAAATGAACTCAATTTTGGTAAGGCGGAGGTCACGGGTTCAAGTCCCGTCATTAGCTCCATAAACAAAAATCGCTAAAAGCCTTATAAATAAAGGATTTTAGCGATTTTTTATTTTCATTTTTAGAGAGCACTATCCTTTTCCAAAAATGCAATAGGTGTATTTTTTAAGTGTCGTAGGTGTATAAATTAAATCAAAAAATTATAAAAATAAAGACCGAAAACTCTCAAACGAATTTTCGGTCTAAAACTGTCCAAATACATCTAAAACTAGCACGATAGGTGTCAGTAGGTGTCAAATCATAAAGTAAACCATGAACACCAATTGCTTCCAAAAGCAGATGCAATTGATAAAACTCCTAGTCCAAAGTAAACAATTAAAAAAATAGAATTTAACATTTCGCTTATTAATGGAATACATTTATAAAACATTCTTCTAAATTTGTTGTTTTTTACTTCATCAAAGACAAAGTAATCTGAATATTCATATAAATCATTATGTTTGTAAAAACTATTTACTTCAATATTGTCACTAAATTTAATTCCTTTTTCATTTAATTGAGAAATTATAAACTTAATTTCTCCTAATTTAATGGGCGATTTTTTCATCCCTAGATTCTTGGGTGTTAAACAAATTCTCTGACTTTCATCTTTGTAATATATTTTATTTTTTATCAAAATATAAATACCATTAGAATTGTATTGGTTTGGTAAATTACAATTTGTTTCTACTTCAAACATATCCAATAATTTAACGGGAGAAACTAGCTTGCTTTGCAATAATGCAATATAGTTTTTATTATAACTATTTATTAGAATATCCCAAAAAGTATTTATGAAAAACATTATATTAATCACAAATAGTACGAATTTTAAATCTTTACTCAACACAAAAAATTGAGTAATAAAACAAAACAAGTTTAAAAAAATTAAAAAAATTAAGTTATAACTTCTTTTCATTAATTTAATAAAAAAATATGATAGTTTACCCTCACTACTTTGATTAATAGTATTAATCAATAAATACTCCGGAGCATTAACCATCATTGCAGACCAACAACCAAACCAAGCAATTATACTTAAGAAAATATCCATAGTATCACCTTGTTAGATTATAACATATAATGATAATTTGTTCAATATATTCTGCCATTACATTTCTATATCTCTTTCTTTTTTTCTTTCTTTACGTTCCCGAATTAGTTCTTCAAGCAAATCATCATATTCTTCATCTGTCATATTTGAAAGCAAATCATTTTTCTTATTTTTCAATTCTTCTTGCCTTCGTCTTTCATCTTCATAAAGTTTTTCTTGTTTAATCTTTTCATTTAACTTTTCTGTTGTATTTCGTATATATTCGTTATCAACTGAGTTATACACAGTAATTGTTGTTTTCACATCACGATGACCTAAAAGTTGTTGAATTACTTTTGGGTTTTCGTTCATTTCAAAAAGCATATTAGAAAATGTGTGGCGAAGCCCGTGAAAATGAATATTGTATTTATCAAGATTATGTCTTCTCTTAAACCTATCGAACACCATTCTACAACCAGAATATGTTCTAACACTTCCGTCGTCATTAGCAAAAACATATGATGTTGGCGCAGTTAATTCTGTGGTTACATTTTTATTTGTCTTTTCTCTATTACCTTGTTTTTCTTTCCAAGCCCGCAAAGTATCAACAACAATGTTTGTAATTGGAATTTCTCTAACACTACAAGTTGTTTTAGTATCACCAACAACTGTAACACGAGATAAAACATTCCCTTCGTTGTCAAACTTTGGTATTTGAGTTATACCCCTTTCAATCTTCAAAGTTTTGTTTTTAAAGTTTACATTCTTCCATTGAAGTGCACATACTTCGCCAATACGTAACCCAGCGAACAACAAAAGAATACACATCGGTTTTAAAAAATTTGCCTCATCTTTATTAAGTGCTTCCAAAAATTTCGTTCTTGCTTCTGGTGTTAATGCTTTGTATTTTTCTTGTCCACTATATATTTTTCTATCTTTAATTTTAATAAGTATTTTTCGTGTTGGATTTTCTGTTACCCATTTGTTATCTATCGCATAATCAAAAAATTGTGCTATTAAGTGCTTGTTCTTTTTAATTACATTTAAACTGTAATCTCCATCAATTAATTTATTAATAACTTTTTGAACAACATAAGTATCAATTTAATAAATTTTCATATTGCTAATTATCGGTTCAATGAGTAATCGAAAATTGCGAATAATGCCTTCAAAAGTTCGTGGGGTTACAGCACTCTTTTTAAACGCTAAAAGCCACTCACCCATAAATTCACCAAATGTTTTATGTTCAATAATTTCATAAGAATTATTTTTTATTCTTCCAGAAATCTTGCTTAACTTTTTAGCAACTTCAGTTTGATTTTTGCCATATATAATCTTTTTCTTTTGACTGCCTTTTTCATCATATCCAATAGTTATACTGCCCACCCATTTGCCATCACTTTTCCTTTGAAAAATGCTACCTTCACCATTTGTTCTTTTTGTTTTTGTAACAACCTTATTCTTAGCCATTTTGCACCTCGCTTTGGTTGTTGTTAAGTGTTAGCCAAGCAACAAAATTAAGCACGCTTACAACTTGTCGTTTACCAACTTTTGTTGTTGGAAAATCTTTACTTCTAAGTAGTGTTCTTACATTGTCTCTACCAAGCCCAGTAATTTTGATTAAGTCATCACAGTCTAAAAAATCTTTACCATATTTCAAAGAAATTCTATTCACTTCATTTTGTATTAAGTCATTTATGTTAATGTTTGTATTGTTCATTTATTCCTCCTCACAAACTAAAATTTCTTTCTATATCTAATTAAAAATTTTCTATTAACCTCTCTATTTCTAATCTCTATTTCTAAATTTTTAAACTGTGATTTAATAACAAAAAAAGAAGAAGTGGGCTTCACACTTGCTTACAATAAAGGAAGTAGTTTTGAGTCAAAAATGTAACATTGAAAAAAGTCTTATTTTATAAGTCTTTTTGTTACTTTTCTGTATTCAAAGCGTTTCTTCCGCTTATCCTGTATATCGTCAAAGCAAAATCTGAATCGCTCTAAAACACAAATATTTTTGTATTTTTTCGCTCCAACGATTTACTTTTCCTCTTTCCCAAAAATTCTTGCAAGCAAGTATTTTCGGGAGCCCTGCGATTCATACAAAAATCACATTTCATACGCTTTTTGTTTTCTATATCTCTCTAACTTGTTATAGAATTGCTTGAAATTTTTCATTTCATAAATTTCTTGATTATGATAGTATTCAAGGCAATCAAAAAGATATTGCCATTGCCTTTTTCTTTGGCGTTTTTTGTAATATCTATCTCGTTTTGTATAAGTTGTTATACTTTCAATCTTATCTCTTATATGACCAATTTCTAATGCTGTTTGAATTGTCTTATTTCCTAATCTTCGCATAATGTCTTTCTCGTAAATTTCAACATTGTATTCATCAGGAATATGCTTGTAATTTTCTTTTTGCCATTTGTTTAATTTATAAAGTTCATATAAAAAACTAGAAAAACTTTTTTGTAAATCTCTATTGCTTCTAATGAGATTATTCGTGATAACATCAACATAAGATTTTACACTTTCCATATTCTCACTATCATAACCTATGCGACCATATTTAGGCATCATGTCATACAACTTTAAGAGTTGCTTTTTAAGTCCTTTTCTTAGAGTTATCGAATTTGAAAACATTTCATATTTATCTGTCAAGTCTTTTCTTGTTTTAACTATTTCAGCTGTTTTGTTAGTTAATGATTTTTCGAAAATTGCTTTACTTGTTATCAAAACATTTTTAGGTATTTTGCCAGAGTGAAAAACAAGCTCATTATTGTTTTTATAAAGCTTTGGTTCTTTCTCGAAAAATGATATATGGATATGTTTATTCTCAGTGTTCTCGTGAAGCCCTGCATACCAGATGATGTTGTCTTTATCCAGTCCTGCACGAGTAAAAAATTTGGGTAGTTCCTTTTTGATAAAGCTATATGCTTGCTCATAATCTCTGCAATACATTTCACCAAATTCTTCTCTAAATGAAATTACCATATCCCATATACAACTTTGTGTATTTCTTAGCTGTTCTCTTAACTCTCGTTTTTGCTCATCGGTCAAAAGTCCATCTTTGCCAAATGCTCCACAAGATTTTTCATTGTTGCCAACATACTTTGTGTAATCGCTAGGGGTATTATTTATCGAACCAGTGTCAACATAACTCACATAGTTGTAACTTGCTGTGCAACTTAAAAATTCTCGTTTTGCAATTTCTTTTTCTTGACTAGATTTGTATTTATCTTTTGGTTTGTAATACTTACACAATAAAACAATATTGTCTTTCATCTTTTCATCCTTTCATAAATAGCGTTTAAGACATCTTCCATTTGGTCAAGTCGAGATATAATTTCATCTTCTTTCATCTCTTTAAAGGCAACTTGTTTTAAACACGCATTTAAAAACTCGTTAATTGACCCGTATTGGCTATTTTCGTAAATCTCTTGTAATTTGTCGACCAAATGCTTTTCTCGCAATCTTAGCATATTTTGGCACTTAATTTTGCTATCTCTCATAGTTCCTCCTTTTGTTTAATTTGATTTTCTTAAAGTTTTAAGTTTAATTTTACATTTCACACCTCCTTTTAAAATGATTTTACTATTGTCGCTGGTTCACCATTTGAACCTGCGGGAAAAGATTTTTAACATTTGCACATAAATATTAACAATGTCGCATGTTCACCATTTGAACACACGGAAAAAGTTTTTTGACTTTTTCAAAATAATTTTAGCAGTGTCGCTTTACCACCATTTGGTCAAGCGGAAAAATTTGTATATGAAAAAACACCATTGCAATTTGCAAAGATGTTTACTCCTTCTATATTATTAACTACATGCTTTTCTAAATCGTGGGATCATTTTTAGCAATTTCCCATAAAAAAGTTTAAAAAATTTTTCATACCCCCTTCACTTATATACAAATCGTAAGGCACTTTTAGCTTAAAAAGTCCCTAAAATAAAGTAATTAAGCCTTGTCCAAAAAAAATAAATTTTATAACCTTCTCATATACAAGAACATGTTTAAAAAACATCATAGACTTTACTTTTTCTTGATAAACTCATACAAAAAATTTACTCCCTCTATATTATTAAGGACATGTTTTTTGAAAAGTATCGTGGGTTTTTACTGTTTTTAGCAAAAATTCTTATAAATATTTTTGCCCCTCTATTATATATAAGGACATATTTTTTCAAATCGTGGGGTCATTTTTGCCATTTTTATAAAAAATTTTTTAAAATTCATTTTACCTCCTCTATAATATTAACTACAATTTTTTTCAAATCGTGTAGTATATTTGAACAACTTTTTCAAAAAAAGTTTAAATATATTTTCATATCCCCCCTCACTTATATACAAATCGTAATACACTTTTGTGCCTAAAAGTCCGTAAAATAAAGGATTTTAAATTTAAAAGTAAATTTCAATTTTTAATATCCCTCTATTATATATAAGGACATGTTTTTTTAATTTGTCAGGTATAAATTATGGTTTTATAAAAAATAGTTTCAAAAATTTTTATCTCTATATTATATAAGGACATTTTTTTGAAAAAAATTTAGGCAGTAATTGATTTTTTTGAGAAATCTAAAAAAATATTTAAAAACAAAAGAAAAAAGACATCAAAACCGATGTCTTTAAACTCTTATTTACAAAAGAAAACTTTTCTTTATTATTAATTTCTTTTGAAAGTATATACCTACACAAAGAGCAATATATGTATAAATTATTATATAAGGGCTTAAACAATCTCAAATCATCTTAAATCTCGTTATTTAAATTATTTGTTTATTAAGAAATGAGGTAGTGTTTTTGCAAGTGTATATTTTCTTTTATGACTAAAACTTATTTAATTTTATATTCAGATATTTAAATGCTTAACAATTTCTTCGTTATACCATTTATTAGCTGGAACATTTGATTTTTTTGCATTATCAAATATTTTATATAAAATTTTGTATGTAATATTTTTCGTCATTATTGTTTTTAACTCAGATGTTTGACATGGAATTATATTCATTCCATTTATTGATTGAGTTCCTTCAGAATTATAGTAATCCATGGTTCTTCTATTTCTAAAATCTGAAATTACATTTATGTGTAGATAATTAGATACAAATAAACAATAAGAATTAAGATTGCCTGTTCTTAGTAAATATTCCCCTAAATGTCTAGATACAGGTTCCATTTCCATTCTTCTTTGATTAGAACCTTCAGTTAATGTAACTTCAATTAACAATGTATGTGATGGATAATATATCGTTTGTGGATATATGTATGTAATATCCTCATGTCCTCCTTGAGCATGTGATTTTGGCAACAAGTCAGCATCTAAGGATAAATTCATATAACTCAATATATCTCCTTGCTTTTCACTAATTTTATACCATGCAATCGCAACTATATATTCAAATATTGTTGGTATATCTGCATTATTAGTAATCAATTGCTTTATTTCATTATCTTTTCGTGCTTCAAACATTGTTAATAATTCAACTAGTTGTTCGTTGGAGAATTTTTGTTCAATTAAACGATTAAATCTTTCATATCGTTCTTTTTGTATTAAATTCTTCACATCATTTTCATTAGAAATTTTAATATTATAAGTTTTTTGAACTTCACTATATAAACTAAACTGACTGATATTATAAATATCAGATATTTCTTTTAGTTCACAATCGGTTGCCAATTTGTCATTTTCTTTAAACACAACATTAAGAATGTTATTTCCAATTAATTTAAAGAAGCATTGTGGGATAACATCAAATTTAACTTCTTCATCCTCAAACAAAATGGTATCTGTAGTTTTTAAATATCTTTTATTTAAATCAAAATAATCTGATAATGTAGCTTTTGCTTTAAATACATGCATTAACTTAAAGAATTCTTTTTTAAATTCATTTTCACTAACAATATTAAAAATTTCGGCATTGTTTAAACAATTAATTCCATCTTTTTCAATAGAACTTCTTCTAGTATTTATAAATAAACAATTTTTCCAAAAATTAGAAGCTTTTCCATTTATAGAACAAACTGCATTGAAAATTTTTATAACATTTTCATTTGTTTTATTAGACTTATAATCACATATTGCTTTATATAACCAATAATACGGCCTATCATATTGACACAGACCACGTTCACTGCTTTTTCTATTCATTCCTACTTTTAAAATTACCTGTTCTGTTACTTTTTTTTGTAGAAAATAATCTAAAGCTTCAATATAATTATCCATAGATATTAATCTTTCAAAAATTATATCATCTATATTACTTTGTCCATTTCTTAATAATGAAATATTATTTATTATAACATCAAAACATTCTTGCGAAATCACCAAAGGAGCTAAGTAAGTAAATTCTTCCTTTGTTAATTTACCAAATTTTTGCAATAATCCTGCCACAACTAAATAAGGATTAACTATTTGTCCATCAACATCGACAGTCGTTTTTAATAATTGTTTGAAAAATATGAAACTATCATTATCAACTTGTAATATATTGTTTTTATCAAAATTACCACTTAATGAAAGATCTAACAAATTTAATCCAACTTCAGTTAATTTTCTATCTTCTGTTACCAATCCAATATCAACTAAGCCTGAAGTTTTTTGTCTAGCATCCTTTGCTTTGTTATTTGCATTGCCATCTACAAATTCATTTGTTTGCAAAAAATTATAATATCTAATTTGAAGTTTTGTATTTCCACTCCAAATTTCATTTGTATTTTCTGGTAGATTCCAAAATTGTTTTAAAAGAGATAGTTGTTTTTCAACTTTTTTATTAAATTCACTAGTTCTAAAACTTGTTGTTCCAAATGCCCAACAAAAACTTTTATAAGTTATCATTGTTATCTCCTTTATAATTAGTAATTAAAACCTCATCTGATTTACCATTTTTAATTTTTACTTGATAATTGCAGTTTGAATAATCTCTATCTAAGTGTATCACATTATATCTATTTTTGTTATTATTCAACCAAGATTTTAAAATTTTATTTTCTTTTCCTTTTGTTTCTAATACATTTGATAAAGCAAATTGGATACCTTTTTTATCTAATTCATCCAAATATTCTAGTAATTCTTTTTCTTTTTCTTCGTTCCATGCGCCTTGTTCGTTATATGTTGCACATGTAATAAGATAAGGTGGGTCAGCATAAACAAATGTATCTTTCCCAAAATTTTCAATGTCTATATTTTTATAATCATCACATATAAATGTATAATCAGAACTCTTAACTCTATCTATAAAATTATTAAATTTTTCTCTCATTTTAGAATTAAAATCTCTTTTACCAACAGGTAAATTAAACTTACCTTTGCTATTAAATCTAATTTGATTATTAAAAGAATAACAAATCAATACATACAATGCCACATAATAACCATAATCTAGTGTAAATTTATTATTTAAATCATTTCTCAATCTCAAATATCCTTCTAAATTATATGGACCTAAGCCGTCTTTACTATTACAAGAATATTTTTCGTATCCATATAAATCGCTTCTTGATAAGTTATATTTATCAATTATTTGATTTATCATAGAAATAATTGATGATTTGTCAAGATTTTTAAATGTGTTAAGCATATACATTAAGTTTTCATTGTTATCATTAAAAATAACTTTTTGACAATCTACATTAATACCAACATTACAACCACCACAAAATAAGTCAACAAATGTGTTTATATTTTTAGGAAATAGTGGAAGAATTTGATTTAATATTTTATATTTCCCACCAGTGTAATTTAATGGTGATTGTATTATTTTCTTTTTGTCTATTTCATTATTGCAAATACACAAGAACAATCTTTCTTGATTATCATTGATTGATGTTTTCCCAGTCGTGAAAGCTTTGTATTTTTCACTAAACACCTTTACTTCGCCTTTGTTTTTTAAAATTCTCAAAATATCATCATCTGAGATTTTAGAATTAGACCTATCATTTCCTTTGTTTGCCATATTATTGTAAGACAATAAAATATATTTTGCTTTTATATTTCTTATCAAATTTTCAAAAGCTTTAACAGCTGAATTTGTGCAATATTTACTTTTTAATTTACTTCTATCCATTTTTCTTGCCACACCTTCAACTTTTGGCTTTTCCCATAAAGCAACATTTTCTAAAAGGTGGTAAGCATCACAATATTGTCTAGAATTATATGGTGGGTCTATATATACTAAATCAGCTTCAATAGTTTTAACTAATTCATTAGAATCTTCTTGATAAAAAACATTATTTAGGTTGTTTTCATTAGAGACTTCTAACATATATAGTTCCAATTTTTTTTCAAATTTTGTATTTCTTATATATGCGTCATAATGTCCACAGGTATTAGCAACTCTGTCCATAGCATATAACAAAGTTGTTATAAGCACTGCTTTTTCTCTTTTATTAATATAACCATCATCATAAAGTTTGTTTATATTCTCTCTTATATAACCAATTTTTTTACAATCACTCTCACAGAAAAAAGTATTAGAAAAGTTTTCAGACATATAGTTGCCTTCTTGCACATTCAAATCATTGTAATTTTTTATTAAATCATATATTTTAATTTTATCAACGTATTCAGAACCGAACCAAGCGTCATAAGTAATATAATTTGAATAAAGCAAATCATTCAAAATTAATTTTTTATCTTTAAACAAAGAACAAACCACACCTGTTCCAGCAAAAATATCAGCAACGGTATTAATATTTTTGCACTCTTGTTTTACAATTCTATCAATAAATGGTAACAACTTAAATTTATTTCCAAGATACCTTCTGTTTTGTATTGAAAGAGTTTTTATCTTTGGAGTTTCTTTTGTTTTTGGTTTAGATAAAAAAGACAGTTGCTCCTTAATTTCAGCGATTGTTTCTTCATTAAAAATATATCTTCCATTACGTTCACTTTGTTGTAAATTTAAAATGTCTTTTAAGTGATTGTATAATGAAGATTTACTAATGCCGATTTCTTTTGCTAGCTGAGCAATTGTCATAATTACCTCCAATGCATCTTTTTTACTTAATTCTTGGACAATTATAACATATATATATTCAAAAATACAACAAAATTGCACACTTAGTGGGATTTTTTTGGATGCTAAATTATCATATTATTGTTGATTATGTGATTCTTATATGCGTTCTCATCTAATACTTCATCAAAGTCGTTTTTATTAACGACTCTAGACAATTGATTACTTTCCACTAAATTTTTAAAAATATCTTTTACATTATTATTTTTGCTTATTAATTTATCAAGCATATTTATATCTATTGAGTTGTGATGTTTTGCATAAAACAAAATTTCCCTTTGTTCGGGAAAATCTATATTTAATTTTATAACACCAATACCAAAAGCATTGTTCAATAATGATAACTCACTCATAAAATCGTCATCATCACTAATATTTGGAGCAACTAAATAACCCTCATTTGCCCAACTAGAATTAGATACAGCTTGAAAGTAATATTCTCTTAAATTACTTAATGTTATGTTTATTTTCATTTCAAAAGCAAAAATCTTATATGATTTCTCATTTAAAAGAGACAAAGTGTCTAATGTGAGTTTTTCGTAATCTTTAAATGGAAAATATATTCCAATAAGATCAGGATGTGTCCATTTATCTGCGTTCTTAGACTTCTTTTTTGATTGTTCGTGGTATATGGTTTTTGTTAAACAGTTAAAATGTGAATTTGTGTCTAAGTATTTTACTAATACCGGATGTAAAGATCTTTCTGAATATTTTGTTTTAAGCTCCGCCTCTTCGGATTCTGCAGATCTATTAGCAACAAAAGAATCTGTAAATTCTTGCTCCGCCAATGCAAATAAAGCAGGCCTTTTAGAAACTTGCTTAAATCTAGAATTGTCACTATTTTTTATTTCAGTATATATCTGGGCACCTACACTATGCCATGGGGTTTTTCCTTCAGTCCCAAGTTTTTTATCAAGCCCCATTTTTTGCCCCTCGGTCCATATTTCCATTTTATTCAATGGTTTTCCTATTTTTTGTAAAACATCTATAGCAAACTCCTTAAACCCATAAGACATAATTTCTTTACCTCCATATACAAATTATTATAACATACTTTTTCTCAAATTGTATTGTTTAGTAAAAAAAACTAGCAAATTTAATTTTGCTCGTTTTAAAAAATTTTTATTTAATTTCTGAATCAATTAACTTTAAAATAATATATTAGTTAAACATAACTAATAGTAATTGTAGCAATTAATGATAATAGCGAAACAACTCCAGGCGCCAATGCTATCCAATACATCTTTTTATTATACTTTTTACTTGATTCAAGTTCTTTTTTCTTTTCTTCTAATTCTTGATTTTTTAATTGATATAATTCATTTAACTTATTATAGCTATCTTGAGATTGTTTTAGATTATCTTCTAAAAGACTTATTTGCTTTTGAACTCCATCATCAATCTTCTTATATTTTCTTTCTTATTCATCGTCCATTCGTTTTGCTAATTTCTTATTTTCATCATCTATTCTTGCAAATGCTGATGCTGTATTTATCATTCCTTTATCAATATTCTTGTTTAATATCTCATGTAAACTTTGAAAATCCATACTGTCCCTCAGTTAAAATTTAATTTATAAATAATATTATAGCATACAATTTCGAAATTTGTATAAAATTGTGAAAAGAAAAACAGTAAAATGATATTTTTATTGTTTTCTAAAGATTAACTTAGTTTTGTTACCAGGATATCGTAGCTATGTCCATGTTCTTTTTCCGTTTTTATGTTATTCACAACATTATTCATAGTATCAGCACTCCAATAGAGTTTAAGTTTATTTTTTGCTCGAGTAATAGCTGTATAAAAGATTCCGTGTGTAATGCTTTCAGAATTTATGTGCGGTATAACTACTTTTACAGTATCATACTCTAAACCTTGTGATTTATGAATTGAAACAGCATAAGCTATTTGAAATGGAACAATTGAACACATTCTAGATTCCTCTCTTTCTACCTCTGTCGTTCCTCCACTATTTTCATAGACTGTAAACTTTATTTGAGTATAATCATCTTGAATATCCGTAATTATAAAATCATTACCTCTAGTATCAATTTCTGTTAAATCAGCCTCTACATTAATTGTAAATGTAATACTATCAACATTTTTTTCTATGTCAGCAATTACACCTTTTAAGTTGTTATATAATTTAGGAAATCTTTTACTTTCATTAAATAAAATTGGATCACCTACCTTGTATTTCCAATCATGCCAATAATTTTCATCGTGTTCATTTGCATCTTGAAAATAATTGTTTATATTATTTAGCCCAAATCTACCGTCATAATTTAAACATAGAACAACCTCATCTTTTTTGCGGTCTTCAAATAGTTTTTCTGTAATTTCTTCTGAAAAAGGTCCATCTATAACTAGCATATCAACAATGTGAACTCCTTTATTCCGAACTTCATCCCATAAATTTTGCAAGTTGGGTAATTTTGTTCTCCAATTATTAATTAGTTCTACTTTAGAATTATTTGCTATGAGATTTTTCGCATACGCAAACCAGTTACCAAAATCTATAGATTCTATTTGATATATATCGCCAGCCATTACAATTAATGAATCCTCTCTTATCTTAGATAAAAGTCTCATCATTGTTCGATTATCAATAGTACTACATTCATCTATAAATACAATATCATAATCTGTATCTTCATCTTTTTTCAATAAACTATCTATTCCAACAAATCTACTATTATCTCCTGCGGAAGATATTCTACGTTTTAAATTGTCAACAGCAGTATGCGTTTTTGCTAAAAACAATTTACTTCTACCTTCCATTAATTGAGAAATATAATTCATTAGAGTAGTTTTACCTGTCCCGGCAGCTCCATATATCATAAGTAACTTAGAATCAACAAAAACTTTCTTTAATGCTTCTTTTTTTAATGGGTCTTTAAGGTTTTCCTCTTTGTCTTTTATATATTTTTCATTTATTTTTTTTTGTCCAATGTTTCCTAATTTCGATCTTTCTAGCAACCATTGTAGAATATAAATAGTACTTCTTTCATATTCTTCAATAAAAACATATTCATTATATTGTTTTATTTCTTTGCCTTGCTCTCTATCAAACTTTGTTAATTTAGAATTATAAGTATCTATTGCTATAATTTCATCTATTTTTTCTTGTTCAATATAAATTTCACCCGTCAACTCTGTTAAATTTTTTAGACGAATATAGGGCAAATTGTGATGAGCTTGTTTCATTCCAACAGCCCTTAAAACATCTTTTGAAATAACATTTTTATTCGTTTTTTGTTTTGGCAAGTTATATAAGTATGGATTTCCTTCAAAAGTAGAACATCTACTTGTTAATCTTAGTGCTTTATTGTAAAATCCCTTGTCATTAAACTCAGGTAAAACACTTTCTATTGTTTCTTCTTTTAATTTTAATAAAAGCATCCTAATGACATGTCTTCCGGCAACTGTTGATTTATCACTAAAATCTTGTTGTAATTTAATAAGTAGTTCTTTTAAATGCTGTGTCTTTTTATCTTTAAATATGTTTTCAACTAAAATATTAAAATTATTTAAATCCATATCAATTAAATCAATCAAACTCATACCGGTTTTAGTTAAAAATTCCATTAGAGCAGTATATTCTCCATAATTTGATGAAATTTTTAATTCTTCACCTAAAATTCCTGAAAAAAGATTAATTGCGGATGGTTCTATTGAGACCTTCCAATCAGTTACTATTTTTATTTTCGTTGGCTTGCTCCATAATGGAACTTCAACTTCTGAATAAGCAATCTGGATACAATATCCTGTTATAATATCTTCCTTAGTATAAACTGTCAATCTATTAAATTTTGACGCGTATTTACCTGCTAATTGTAAGGTTATTTCAAAATATCTTTCTGTGCCTACAAAGAATGGAGTTTTCTTTTCAACATAATATCTCAACTTTTTAAAACCATTTACATCTTTTAATTCATTGATCACCTGTCCAACCATCTTGTAATAATCTTCATCTTCTTTATTTTTGTTGATTGGATATTTTTCTAAATTTGATAAAATATACAATTTGTTATTACATGCAAGGTATCTGCGTATCTGCCATAAAAAGTCATAATAGCTTAATATCAATCGTTCATTTTGACCCTCTTCAGGAATTCGTCTACCTATATATTTAATAGACTGCAAAAATATATCAAGGAATTTTGTTTTGGAATCTAATAAAGAAATTTCCCATGCAAGTCTAATGCTTGGGTTCTCATGACCTTTATTATAAGCATTACAAAGTAAAACGGATTCACACAAATCGGACATGCAGCTTTGCATCTTTTTAGAAACAAACTCTCTTGTTTCATTAAAAAGATCTATCTGATTTATCGCATCTGTTATTTGTTCATCACATCTCTTTATTATTTCAATAATATTATTAAAAGTATATGGTATATTTTCAAGCTTTTTTACAAAAGAATAATTTTCAGCTATTTTTGTTAGTTTTTCAACAAAATTATTAATAGATTCATCAGTATTAAAAATTTCATCTTCTGGGGTAAATTTAATTAAACAACTATCCTTAGTTGAATCAATAGAATTTAAAAAACTATTAGAGATATATTTCCAAAACACTCTTTCTTTTGTTCTATCATTGATATTTAATACTACAAAAAGTATGCCTGGATCTGATGTCACTTCATATTTTATATAATCAGGAAATGCTAGACTTTGAAGCTGATATTTTAAACAATCCTCATCTTCTTCATAATTGCTATCAGTTCCTTTAATTTGTACAACAAAGTTTTGCATTGGTTTTCTAGATATTTCAGGATTTGAAACCAATTCAAAATTTCCATCAATATTTGGCCATTTATCATTACATGAAAAATTAGAATTGATTTGTCCACCAACTCTAAAAAAATTTTGTAATATTGCGACAGCAGATCTATCTTCTACAGACCTTTCAGAATGAGACTTTAAATGATTTAAAGCATTATTTATCATAATCAACCTCTATTAAAGTGATTATAACATAAAATTTACAATGTTTGATTAAAATATAGAAATTAATTCAAAATATTTATTATTTCTTTTTTCTTTTGTTTGGCAAATTGGTAGGCAAGGCCTGTGCCTGATTTTGGTTGATAATAAGTTATGTCTCGTTTTGATTGTTTTCGGGGCTTTGGTTTATAGTTTGAATTATAGTAAAAAATGCAATAGTCACTATTATCTATCATTGATTGATTTCTTTCTATATAACTTGCTTTACCTGATGTGTATTTTGTTTTATGTTCAAATTCTTCATCAACACAAAGTAAATTAATTTTTTCTTTATACAAGTTAAAATAAATTTGTTCCCATTTTTGTTTTTCACTTTCAAGTGTACACCCTTCACTTTTACAAGTGTATACTACTCGTTTAATATGTGGGTATTTATCTTTTAAATCAGTTACTATTTTATGGCAAAGGCTATCAAATTCACTCTTGCTACCAAACAAAAAAGTTGTGACTTCTTTGTTGATAATTAAATTTTCAATAACATTTTTAGTCTTTTCTTCCAATTCTTTTGTTAAGTCAATTCTTCTATGACCAATAAAACAACAAACTTTATTCATAAAATCCTTCTATGTAGATATATCTACATAAGAATTATACAAAATTACTGATTGTTTTCAAAATAAATAAGTAGGTTTGCCTACATGTATTCAAAAAGAATTTATTTTAAAATATAGGTAATTATAAATACATATTTATAAATACACAGGAGTGCACTATGAATATATGTAAAGCTGTCGGTTTAAGAATTTCCAATTTACTTTTAGAAAAGAAAATGACTCTGTATCGTCTAGAACAAAAATCAGGTATTTTACACGGAACAATGATGTGTATAATGAACGAAAGAAATAAAAATGTTACATTAAAAACAATAATGCAACTTGCTCGTGGTTTTGATATGACTTTACTTGAATTTTTAGATGATAAATTATTTACAGAAGAAAATATTGATTTAGATTAAACAAAAAAAGGCAATGATTCTTTTCATTGTCTTTTTCCATATTTTGAAGTAACTTAGTTTCAAATAAGATTAGTTTTGTTCAAATGATTGGATTTCTTTATATACACTTTCGACTTCGCTTTCATCCCCCTCTATCGCAACAACTTGCATTTTAGGTGATGTATAATCATCGATTTCAAATTTTACTCCACCTTTTTTATAAATATATCTTTTTCTAAAATTGTTTGCGGCCACATAAAATTCTAAAACATTCAATATAGAATTAATAATCTCTAAATTATCTTTTGCTACAACCATAGGTAAACTTTCGTTTGATATATTTAAAGACTTATTTTTTTCTCCAATATTTTTACAATCAAACAATATTTCCTTTTCTCCATTTTTTTCTTCTGTTGTGACCCTTGCAATTATATGGTTACTATTTCTGTTTTCATATACTATTCTGTTTTGTTTTACGATACAGACCTCTTCATAACCATTTTTTTTGCAATAATTTATATAAGGCTCTATTGATTTTACTTTAAAACTATATTCATATTCTTTCACAAACTTTCCTCCTATTGAATTAATATAACATATTTTAATCTTTCAACAAATTATATTAATATATTTTTAATGATAACTTAATTAATTTTTTAAAATTTATAAAACCCATAGAATTTTTCAATCTTTTTTTTGTTCTCATATTTAAATTTTTTATTAAACAAAATATCTTACTAATAAAAATTAAACAAATTTACATAGTTTTAGACAGTTTTAAATCGCTTGATTTTATTAAAAATATAGTCGTAGGTGTATGTAGGTGCACAAGTTTTAAAATTTTTTGCACCTATTGTAAAAAATACTAGCATTTTTGCTAGTATTTTAAGGGATTTATCAGCATAGAGCACAAGTTTTTGTTAAAATCTTTTTAAATTGGTAAGGCTGAGGTCATGGGTTCGAGTCCCATCATAAGCTCCACAATCTAAAATCGCTAAACTTCTTTATTTATAAGAGTTTTAGCGATTTTTTCTTTTCAATTTTAAAGAGCACTACCCTTTTCAAAAACTGAAATAGGTGTCAATTTTAACTATCGTAGGTGTCAACTTTTTGCATAAAAAAAGACCGAAAATTGAAAATCTCAACTTTCGGTCTAAAACGCTCAAAAACTGCCTAAAACTGCTCCCGTAGGTGTCAGTAGGTGTCAAAGCTTTGTTAAAAATATTTATCTATTCAGATTAAAGAATGGGTTAAATCCTGCGGAAATATCAATATATGTACAATTATCAATATTGTTTTTCTTTTTAAAAGAAAATGTAAAAGTTTGGAGTCCAATTTTTTTACTTACATTACAAAAATAATCATAAATTTCTTCAAAATGGTCATCAAACTGTGTACTTACACCGTCTAAGACAATAAATGGGATTAAACACAACCCTTCAAAATTATTTTTAATATATTTAAAAAATTCAATATAGCATAACATTTGGATAAAAGTCATTCTACTTTTACTTGCAATATCTTCCATATTATGATTCCTACTATTCTGTTGTATAAAAATTCTTATAGGATCATATGAAATGTTAAAATCTTCTTTGTTTAAATCATCCTGAACACATTTTACATTCAATCTTGATCCTAAATACATAGAAGTTAGATCCTTGTTGAAATTATCAATTTTATCTCTGTTAAAATTTTTCCTTAGTTCCTTATTTTCCTTTAATAATTTGTTTAATTTTTCTTCTTTACTCTCATAGCTTACATAATCCACCTCATTTAATGTATATAAAAATGCATTCTCTACAATGCCTAAAGTTTTTAGTACATCATTAATTTTTAATTCATTCGGCATATTTGAAATTTTTTTTAATTCTAAATCAACCTTAGCTTTATACCTATATAATTTATTTAAACTTTCCCTATAGTCTACTGCAGATAGAATGATATTGTCGTTTTCTCTTTGTTCTATGTTGCATTCGAGTAAATTTATATATTCTCTATAATCAGGATTCTCTTCTAATAAATTTTTGAAGATTTTCATTAATTTTAAAACTTTTGTATTTCTCATTTGTAAAGATTTAGATTGATCACTTTTAAACTCCAGCAACTTAATTTCTTCAGATAAATTAACAGATTCTTTTAATAAAGGTATATAATTCCCACTATTTTTTAGCTTATCTCTTGAAAAAGAATCTCTATATCTAATAAATGTATTATAATTTTCATGCATATCTTTACTAAACTTAAGATTTAATTTATTAAAAGCCCCATTAATAATTTTACTATTATAATTAAAGTTCTGTTCTGAATATTTTAAATTTTCTAATTCTAATTGCAATTGTTTAATTTCTAAATCATTACGGTAAATCTTTTCTATATTTTCATAATTAAATAATAATTGCATAATGTTTCTAATTCTAAAAATATGTTCATAATCTTTTGATCGAGTAAATACAGCATTTAGATTACCAACATCATTTTCATCTATAAAATTCAAAAAACTAAATGCTCTAAATGTTAGATCTTCATCATAAATATCTGCAAAAATTTCTTTATAATTATTTGAAATCGAATAAAATTTTTCAATTTCATTTTTATAATAATCTATATCTACTTGTTGAAAGGCTCCATCGTCACCGTCTTTAATAAAAAAGTTGTTTTGTCTATCTCGTCTAAACCACTTTTTTCGTTTGTCATTTCTAAGATTAATATCTATACTATCAACATTTTTTAGACAATTTGAATATTCAAATGCTCTATTCTTTGTTTTAGCTAAGACAGTGTCAATCGTAATAGCCATTGCGGTTTTTCCAACAGTATTTGGACCATAAATAAAATTCGTATCTGAAAAATTATAATCAAAAAATTGATTACCACTATTTAATCTTAATACGGCTATCATGCTAGACATATTTTATTACCTCCTCCATAAAAGACAAATTGCTCAAGCGACATATTTCACTAATAATGTTAATTGACTGATTCATATTTAAAAAAGATGAAAATCTTTGACACTCTATATTTTTTATTAGTTTAATTTGATCATTCCTAATACATATTACATTAGATCTTTTCAACTTATCTATAATCTCTAGAACAATGCTAAGTTCATTCTCAATATCATTGGATATTTTTGATAAATTAGATAATAATTCTTTTGCCATATTTTGTTTTCTGTTTGAAAAAGTCTTAATATCAAACAAATTGTTAATTGACAATGATAAAAACACCAATTTTAACAATGATGTAACCTGAAAAGGAGGTCTAATTAATGCATAAATAACATCAAAATATGTAATTGTTTTTTCAATATTATTATCAATATTAATCATCTTTTACCTTCCATGAAATTAATTTATTTGTTGGAGCATTATCGCTTGTTAAAAAAATATAACAACCTTTATAGTACATTTCATTCCTTGGTAACAATTCATCAATTATAGGAATTTCTGTAGTCTTCTTATATAAATTATATGGTGTTCTTTCTTTTTCTAATAATTCCTCTAAAACATTTTCATAATTATTAAAAGCACTAAATTCGATATTTTTTATTGATATGCTATTATTATATACTTGTCTAAAATCATCATAAAGAAGTTTATTAACGATATTTTTTGTGATAAATTTTTCATCATTCGATATAAATTTTAATTGTTGGATTTCCCTTAAGTTACTATGTTTAATAATTTCTTTAACTCTACTTTGTGCTTTTGTAGAAAATTCCTCAATATCTATATTATATTTATTATCTGTCAATTCTGTTGCTATAGTAACAATAATATTATTAATATCATTAGTTGATAGTTTAGTGTTTCTTTTATGTGATAAGTTGTCGTCTATTATTGCATTTATTTGATTAAGAAACGTCATAAAACATTTATCTTTTAATTCATCATATATTTTAATGTGTGCAGTAAAATTATTTTTATAAATAATTGAAGTTTCCTTCAGTAGACTTTCAATATCTTTTTCTTCTATACTTAAGGAAGCAATAATCTTTTTTATAGAAACTTTTATATCATCTTGTTGAAGTTTACCATTAAAATAAAACTTATTATAAACTTGTTTTAGTATCTTGGTGTCTCTACATCCAGCAGACCCTTCAACTTCTTTTATAAAGTCAGTTATAAAATTATCATCAAATGAAACTGTTGGCATTTTTTCACAATATAATTTATAAACACAGTTTAAGACATCAGTCTTTAACCAGTTACCAAAAATTTTATAACATGTTCCTTTATCAACATTTCCAGTTTTAACTTGAATTAATATAGAAGAATTATTTATTGCAAATAGAGAATTATCTGTAAGATTTTCTTCAATATCATCAGCTCCTTCAAAAGTTAAATAATCATAATGATTTAGTTCTTTTATTAAGCAATAAATATATCTATATCTTTGATATAAAAAACCATATTGTGGAGTTATCCCTAAACTATCCATTTTCTACCTCATTTTTATTATAATATATTTATAAAAAAATTCAACATAAATTAGATATTTTTCACATCTCCATATCTTCTTCTTTTTTGCGTTTTCTTTCTTTACGTTCTGCAAGTAATTGCATAAGCAAATCATCATACTCTTCATCGGTCATTCTTGAAATTAAATCTTCTTTTCTGCTTTCAATGTCTTCCTTCCTTTTTTGGTCATCTAAATACATTTGCACTTCTTTAATCTTTTCATTAAGCTTTTCAGTTGTGTTTCTTATATATTCACTATCAACTGAGTTATAAACAGTTATTGTAGTAAATACGAACTATAGGCGGTCAAGTTTTTGTTTATTGCGTTTAAAATCTATGCCGTTTATATTGTCTATGAGTTTATAGTAAATATGAATTTTTCGAGGTTCTTTACTTCCTTTAATGAATTTATCTATTGTTATAAATTCTATTAGTTCTAATGCCATTTCTCGAGTTAAAACGGGTGTTTCTATATACTTTTTCACTCTTTGTATAAACTCATCAACATTTTTCTTATTTTGTTCTATTTTCTCTATGCTTTTATTTATTTGCGCAATCTCTTTTTCTAAAATTTCCTTTTCTTTTTGATAATTGTTTAGTAGTGATATGCAAATATCTTCTGAGATTTTATTTAAAACTTTATCTTCATAGGTTGATTGAATTAGTTTATTAACATCATCAAGTCTTTTTACTTTATTTTGCAAATTTTTATTATCAATTGAAAACTTTTCTTTTTGCAAACTTTCTTGTCTTTGCAAAAATTCTTTTCTTGCTTTTTCTTCATTAAAGTTTATAAAGTTTGCCTTTGATTTTATATCTTGCAAAACAATATTTTCAATATCATCAATCTTTATCAAGTGACTTGTACATATTCTTGTCCCAAAAACTTTAAACCCACCACAATTATAATTTGCTTGTCGGTATATTCTAGGCCCATTTCTTGAATGTCTTGTATTATTCCAACCTATGTGCATTTTACTGCCACAATCTTCACAATACATTAGTCCTGAAAGTGGATGTACAATATCATTTGATTGAACTTTTCCTTGACTTACAGACCTTTCAATCTCTTTGACTTTATCCCAAAGTTCCTGTGAGATTATTGCCTCATGAGTATTGTAAATTATCACTTTTTCTTCATCTGGTCTTTTTATTTGCTTTCTATTTTTATAAGAAATATTTGTTGTTCGTAGTTGAACCAAATGCCCTAAGTATGTTGGATTGCGAAGTATTTGCTTTACAACATCACATGTCCAAAGATGATGACTAAATCTATATTCTGTAACCCCAAATTTTTGAGTTCTATAGTCTGATGGAATTGGTATATTCTCATCATTAAATTTCATTGCAATATGTTTTGGACTAATCCCGCTTGCTCGCATTTCAAATATTCTTCTTACATTACTTGCTGCAGGTTCATCTATTATTGGAAGTTTCTTTTCATCGGCTCCTTTTACATAACCATAAGGTGCATAGGTTGTTCTATATTTTCCAGCTTTTGCATTGGCTTCAATTACTGCTCGTATTTTTTTACTAGTATTAGCCGAATGCCATTCATTAAACACATTCATTATTGGCATCATATCCATACCTGTTGTATTTTTTGCAGTATCAACATTATCATTTAAGGCAATAAATCTAATGTTATACATTGGAAAAATGTAATCTGTATATTGTCCAACTTGAATATAGTTTCTTCCAAACCTAGACAAATCTTTGCAAAGTATTGTGTTTATTTTTCCACACTTAGCATCTTCTAATAATCTTTGAACTCCAGGTCTATCAAATGTTGTTCCAGAATATCCATCATCAACATATATTTCTATCAAATTCCAACCTTGCTCTAACACATATTTTTCAAGTATAAGTTTTTGATTTTCTATTGATAGAGACTCCCCATTTCTTTCATCATCTCTTGATAATCTTGCATATATACCTACTTTGATTTCTTGTTTTGATTCCATTATTCCTCCTTTTAGAGAAACCAAAACACTGAAAGTAAATACATTTTTATTATAACATAAAAAATGCTAAACTGACAGTGTTTTTAGAAATCTCTTATAACATTTCCTGATATGCTTGCTTCTGGGCAAGATTAATTATAATTTCATTCAAATTTTTACTTCCAACAAAGTGACTGATTACTATATATTTTTTATCTTTAATAACATATTCTTGTTTGCGTGTTGGAAAGTTTAAAAATTCTTGTTTTAAGTTTTGTAATTGTTTTTTCATTCATTACCCTCATCATAAAAAACTCCTTTCTATTAAATTTTGTCATAGTTCTTTTACGCATCGAGCGAAAGACTTTAGGCAATATATTAGGGAATCCCAAAAAGTATTACTCGCTAAACTTTTTGGGAAGCGGAAAAGCCAACAGTAAAATGAACAAATTTTATTTAAAAAATAAGATTTCAAATCCAAAGGTTGTGCTTTGACGAAGTGTTAGGTATCCTAACAGCTTTTAAAAAATGACGAGAAAACAAAAAATTGCTTGATTCTACAAAAGTCCTTTATTTTATGGATATTTGTAGTTATCAAAAGCAATTTGTTTCTCGCTTATCCTGTTTTCGCGTCAAAGCACTCACTTTTGCTCAAAATTGCAAATAATATTTGCAATTTGTATCGCCTTTTCGTTCGGCTTTTCCTTTCCCCAAAAACTCTAGCAAGCAAGAG
>CASEEU010000069.1 GCA_949287075.1 uncultured Eubacteriales bacterium
AGCTAAAATCTTAGTTGATGATGGAGCTTTAGAGTTTGAAGTTGTAGAAGTTGTTGGAAAAGATATTAAATGTAAAGCTTTAAACACAGCAAGATTAGGAAGCAGAAAAACAATGAATGTTCCTGGATTAAAATTAAACTTACCAGCTTTAGCACAAAAAGACATTGATGATATTACAAATGGAATTAAAGCAGGATTTGATTTCATAGCTGCTTCATTTGTAAGAAGAGCATCAGATGTTCAAGAAATAAAAGATTTATTAAAAGCAAATGGTGGAGAACACATCAAAATTATATCAAAAATTGAAAGCCAAGAAGGTATAGACAATTTTGAAGAAATCCTAGCAATATCAGATGGTATTATGGTAGCACGTGGAGATATGGGTGTTGAAATACCAATGGAACAAGTTCCAATTGTTCAAAAACACTTTATTAAAAGATGTAATCAAGTTGGTAAACCAGTAGTAACAGCTACACAAATGTTAGAATCAATGACTTCTAATCCAAGACCAACAAGAGCAGAAGTTAGTGACGTTGCAAATGCTGTATATGATATGACAAGTTGTATCATGCTTTCTGGAGAATGTGCTATGGGTAAATATCCAGTAGAATGTGTTAAAACAATGGTTAAAATATCAAAATCTATTGAAGGAACAGTTAACTACTGGAAGAGATTTAATAAAAAGAACTACAGAAAAATAGATCCAGAAGATTTAGAAAAAAATATTGCTTATACAACATGTGTAACAGCACAACAAGTAGAGGCAGACGCAATTGTAGCATATACTCATAAAGGTGATTCTGTAAGACTTATTTCTGGAATGGGACCAGGATGTCCTATATTTGCTGTAACAGATAATGAATCAACATATTATCAGTTAGCAGTTGCATGGAATGTAACACCAATTTTAATTAAAGATGGAAAAACTATTGAAGATACAATTCAAAAAGGAATTGCTGAATTAGAAGGAGAAGGAATCTTAGAAAAAGGTGATAAAGTTGTTCTTGCAGGAGGACCAAAAATATTACCAGATGCAACAGAAAACAAAGTAATCGGTGGAGTTGCAAGAGTATAAAATAAAAATATAAAAAAACTCATCATATGGATGAGTTTTTTTGTCTATAAATGAAAACTATCAGGTAGCAAGTCTTCTAATGTTTTTTTATTAATTTTATCATTATCATCATACATGTAAATTTCAAAATTTTTATCACAAAATTCAGACATGAATTGACGACAATATCCACAAGGAGACGTATATTGTAATTCATCTTTTCCACCTAATATGAAAATACATTCAAAATCTTTTTCACCTTCAGAAATGGCTTTGCTAAAAGCTACCCTTTCTGCACAAATAGACATAATTCCATCATTTTCAATATTACAACCAGAAAAAATTTTCCCACTCTTAGTAAGTAAAGCACAACCTACTTTATAATTTGAATATGGAGTATAGGCATTTTCTCTGGCTTTTTTAGCAGTTTCGATTAATAAATTTATATCCATCATTTAATTCCTCCTTTTTTTAGTACTATATCATAAAACAAAAGAATTTACTATACAAAATGTAAACCTTTTTTGTTACTACACATATAATGTAACAAAAGGAGGAATTTTAATATGTTTAGTAGAAGACAATGCTATTGTATGAACAACAGTTATTCAAATCATTCATGTGAAATGCAAAATGATATCATGGAAACCAAATGTAATAATGTTGTATCTTATGAAGACAATTCAAATAGTTGTGATTGTGGATTTGATGAAGAACAAAGTCTATTCCCAGAAAATCCGATGTTAGCACAAAGTTATGTTCCAATCCAATATATGGATAGAACATTTAAACCATGTGTAGGATTAAAGATGGGAACAATTTTTCCTGAATTAGTAAGTCCATATTCACCAGGTCAATCAATGGAAGAAATTAATTATATTGCTATGACCAATGAAATAGGAAAGGGGTGCAACAAATGTCAATAAATCAAAATAGAAATTGTGGTTGTGAAGAAAATGAAACAATGTATTGTAACCAAATGCAAGACACTGAAAGAACAGTAGATTGTGACGAGAGAATGGAGATGGCTGAGCAAATCAGATGTCTTGAATTTGCAATAACAGAATTAGCGCTATATTTAGATACACACCCAAATGACCAAAAAGCACTTTGTTTGCATAGAAAATATTGTAAGGAAGTAAAAGAATTAAAGGATAAATATCAAAAGGTATTTGGACCATTAACGATTCATTTTCCTTGCAATAAATGGAGATGGCTTGAAGAACCATGGCCATGGGAAAGGGGGAATTTTTAAATGTGGACATATAATAAAATGTTACAATACCCAATTAATATCAAATGTACAGATCCAAGACTTGCAAAAGTTATCATATCACAATATGGTGGACCAGATGGAGAATTGGCAGCATCACTTAGATATTTATCACAAAGATTTGGAATGCCAGACCAAAATGCAAAAGCAATTTTAAATGATATTGGTACTGAAGAATTGGCTCACTTAGAAATGGTTGGAACCATCGTACACCAATTAACAAAAGGAGCAAGTATTGAAGAAATAGAAAAAGCAGGATTAAGTGCATATTACACAGACCATGGTCTAGATGTATATCCACAAGCAGCTGCAGGATTTCCATTTAATGCAGGAGTACTTGCTTGTAAAGGAGACCCAATAGCGAACCTACAAGAAGATTTAGTAGCAGAACAAAAAGCAAGAGCAACTTATGAAAAATTGATAGACTTATGTCGTGACAATCCAGATGTATTAGATCCATTAAGATATTTAAGAGAAAGAGAAGTTGTACACTTCCAAAGATTTGGAGAAGCACTAAGAGGCGTTCAAGATAAACTAGCAGAGAAAAAATATTATATGAATAAGAACAACAATTGTGGTTGTAATTAATAGTAAAACTCCTATATTTTAATAGTATGGGAGTTTTTCTGTTTTCAAGTATAGTGTATGATAAATTTTGTTAAGATTCACATGTAATATATTTGTAACAAAAATGTCAAAAAAATGTCAAAAAATAAAATAAAAAATAAAAAAATTATACGAAGCTTGAATTTTCAGCATATTTTTAAAATCAAAAACAAGAGCGAAAAAAACAGATGGATTTACAAAAAAAGTAGATATGGTATAATTTAAAAGAATAGTAAACTGTTAAAAGGGGGATAGTATGAAAAGGAAAACTTTGACAATATCAATTAAAAAAATAGTTTGTTTCATATTAGCAATCTTTATCATATATTATGGAGGTTTGAAGATATGGGCAGCAACAGTAGAGACAACACCGGTTACATTTGCAGACAATAATTTATACCAAAGTTTAAGAACAAGATTATCAAAATATATTGTTAGTAGAGATGATGAAACAAAAACATTAGATATTAGAACAGATGGAATGGCAGAAATTACAGAATTAGATTTGAGTAACTGTCAAATTTCAGATTTATCAGGAATAGAAAACTTTACAAGTTTAATAACATTAAATCTATCAAAAAATACAATTACAGATATCTCTGATTTATCTGGTCTAGCAAATTTAAAAACATTAAATTTAAGTAATAATACAATTAATAGTATAAATAATATTCGTTCATTAACAACATTAACAAACTTAAATCTTAACTCAAATAAGATAAGCGATATTTCAGCAGTAGTAACTTTAGCAAGCTTACAAACATTAGATGTTTCTAATAATGCTATTAGTACGGCAGTTGCTGTTAAAAATTTGCCAAATTTAACATCTTTAAATGTTTCACAAAATTCTAGTTTAGCAAATATAAGTGATGTATTAATGGAACAATTAACTGTATTGAACATATCAAGCACAGCAATTACCGATGTAGAGGGAATCACAATTTGTAGAGATTTAATAGAATTAAATCTTTCAAATAACAATATATCAAGTTTAAGCCCTTTATTTACAACAGAAAAAGTAGGCAGTGAGACAGTTGCTATATTAAGAAATATTCAAAAATTAGATGTAGGATATACAACAAAATCTGGATTAAGTTTTTCAAATTTAAAGAAAATAACAGCCTTAAAAGAACTTTATGCACAGGGAAATGCACTAACAAGTGTTAGTGGTATTGCAGAAATGGGAAATTTAGAATATGTGAATTTAGATGACAATGATATTTCAAATATAGATTATTTTAGAACAACGACTACACAAAATGGAATAGAAGTAACAAAAGATTTGCTACCAGCAACACAAATTTCACTTGCCAATAATGAAATAGATGATATTTCAGTGTTAGGTTATTTAGAGAATATAGAATATTTGAATTTGGCAGGAAATCATATACAAGTTATTTCTCCAATTGAAAAATTCAGTTTTTCAAAAGGAGTAGATTTAAGAAATCAAACAATAGAAATGCCTATTTATCAAAAGAAAAATAATGAAAATCATTATGTTATATTATTTAATATTATGCAAAGTGCAAAAGATGAAGATAGTATAGCATATGATGAAAATGCAACCTTTACAACAGAAGGTGTTACATTAAATACAGATCCAACATATACTGTGGCACCATATTATAATGTTATTATTACACCAGACAAGACAGATGATGATCTTTTATCAGTAACACTTCACGGAGGTAAAGCTGATGGAACAAAGATTACATTCGAAATGAGCACATCTTCTACTGCAATCGAAACATTACAATTTGAAGATCCAAATTTAGATGCAGCAATTTATAAGTATTTATTGACACATATGAGTGAAACTTCATATATAGCGAGAGCTCCTAAAATCATTAATATAACACAAAGAGAAATTGCAAATACGAAAGAATTGGATATATCAAGTGCTAGTATTCAAAATTTAAAAGGACTTAGCAATTTTAGTAAATTGCAAATATTAAATTTATCAAATAATGAGATTTCAGATGATTCGGAAATAAAATATTTAGAAGATTTACAAGTATTAAATTTTGCAAACAATAAGCTTAATAATCAATATACATCAATAGAAACATTATATGAATTAACAAACTTAGATTTATCTGGAAACAATATACAAGATTTGAATAGTTTAAATAATTATTTGATAAATTTAGAGGCAGAAAGAAATGAACCACAACTTACAGAATTAACACTAGCAAATAATCAGTTAACCAATATAGATGTATTAGCTAATTTATCAACATTACAGAAACTAAATATATCAAATAATCATATAACAGATATTCATTATATTGCTCCAAATATACTTTTAGATACATTAAATATTTCAGGAAATGATATAGAAGATATAACTGTATTATCAGGATTATCAAAAATGGTAACATTATATATGTCTAATAATTTAATTGAAAATATTCAACCAGTTACGAACTTATCATCATTAACAACATTAGATATATCAGGAAATAGAATTACAGATATTAAACCGCTTCAATCTCGAACAGGATTAACAAATTTATATATGAATAATAATAATATTGCAGATGTTTCTAGTATTGAAGGATTGTTATTAAAGGGAATATTTGAAGCAAAACAACAAAAATTGACACAAGTATTGGATGAAAATGCTTCAGGTACGATAACTGTAGAATTGCCAGAAATTTTTAAATCTGCTAAAGATTCTAGTAGTAAAGTATATACTACAAATGAATTTAGTTTAGAAAATTGTCAATTATCAAGTGATGGAAATTCAATAGAAATTAATACAGATGACTTAGGAGATAATGAAATAGCAAGAGCAACAATTGTAGGTGGACAAGCAGATAGAACAACATTTTCAGTAGCAGATGCATTAAAAGGAACTATTACATATAATCCTGCAACCAAAACAAAGGAGAATGTAGTAGCAACTATTACATTTAATAGAGATGCAGTGAGAATATTAAATAATGATGAAAAAAATACATATACCTTTACAAAGAATGATGAATTTACATTCATATATCAAGATGACTATGGATTTAGTGGAGAAGCAAAAGCTGTTGTAAATTGGATAGATAATGAAGGACCAAAAGCAACTATTCGTTATAGTATAGAAGAAATAACAAATCAAGATGTTGAAGTGACAATAACTGCCGATGAAACAATTGCTAATCAAATTGATGGTTGGGAATTTACAGATGGCACAAATAAAGAAATGAAAAAGACCTATGGACAAAATGCAGAAGAGACTATAAATATTGAAGATGAACTAGGAAATAGTTCAGAAGTAAAAATATCAATAAAAAATATTGATAAAACACAGCCTAAAATATCAGGTGTAGAAAATGGCAAAACATATGAAGAAGCTGTAACACCAAATATAACGGATGAAAACTTAGAAACAATTACATTAATGAAAGACGGTAGTCCAGTAAGTAATTATACAAATGGACAGAAAATTACAACAAATGGTCAATATACATTAACAGCTACAGATAAAGCAGGAAATGAAGCAACGGTAGAGTTTACAATAGAAAGAGAAGAAATAGATGATACAATTACTTCTTCTAAATATAAAGTTGATATGGACTCTTTAAAAATTACTAACATATCACCAGAAACACAATCATTGAACTTTAAAAATAATATTACAACAGAAGTGGGATATAAAATAGAAAATCTTGATGGACAAGAAATTAAAAATACAGATAGGATAGGAACAGGATATACATTAATAACAGATACGGGAAAGGAATATACACTAGTTGTAAAAGGGGATTTAGATGGTGATGGACAAGTTAAAATAGCAGATTTAGCTCAAGCAAGAAAACATTATCTACAAGTAGAAACTTTACAAAGTGTATATGAGGAAGCTGCAGATTTGGATGGAAATGGAACAGTTGCACTAATAGATATTTCTAATATGAGAAAAGTCATCTTAGGAATGCAAAACATTTAGATATTAATTTTTTAAATATATATTTATAATTAAGGAGGATTCAAATGAAAACAAAATTAAAAATGATACTTATTATACTAATGGCAATTATGCTAATCACTGTATTTACAACTTCTGTAAAAGCAGAATATTCTGCAACGGTAACAATGGTTCCTGACAAGACAGAAGTTAATCCAGGAGATACAGTATCAGTTGTTGTTAATTTGGAGGATGTTGTGGATGCTGGAACAGGAGCAAGTGAGATGGCAGGATATGTGGAATATGATTCAAATTTTATTGAAAGTATTTCATCAACACAAGGAACATGGACAACAAATCCAGAAACAGGAATGTTTCTTCTAAGTGGAAATATATTAACAGAAGATGGGCAATTTGCTATATTACAATTTAAAGTAAGCGAAAATGCAACAGGAACTTCATCAGTAACATTTACACAAATTATAACATCAGATGGTACAGCAGAACCAACTAGTCCAGATATTACATTAACATTTACAGTAGCAGATCCAGAGGATCCAAGTAATCCAGAAGATCCAAGTAACCCAGAGGATCCAACTAATCCAGAAGATCCAAGTAACCCAGAGGATCCAGGAGATGACAATACAGCAGGAAGAAATAACATAACAGGCGGAGGTAGTACAAATACAAACAGTATTAGAGGAAATTCTACAAGTAATGTTACAACACAAACAAAATTACCACATGCAGGAATAGGAACAGGAATGATAATAGCTGGAGCTGTATTAGTAGTTATTATTATAGGATCTTATGTATTATATAAAAGATATCAAAAAATATAGAAATTAGAAATATTTAATAAAAAGGCTTGAAAAACAAGCCTTTTTATGATACAATATTACCTGTAAGAAAAATAAAACAAAACCAATTAAAAAGCAAAGTATATATATTTCAATATTTACAAGAGAAAATGGTCATTGGCTGGAAACCATTAAATATCGTATATAGAAAATTCACTTTTTAGGTCCTTTTTTGAAATAATAGTAGGAAAAGGCGGTTGGACCGTTAAAACTATAACGAGGTTAGTATAAAATATGCTAATAAATTTAGGTGGTACCACGGAAAATAGCCATTTCGTCCTAATAGAAATTAGGAAGAGATGGTTTTTTGTATTCTGTAAAAACAATGATTTAAATTTTAAGTAAAATTTAATAAAGGATGTTGATAGATATGAATAATGAAGGAAAATGTATTGAATATTATTTTGATTCAAAAACCTTTACAAAAGAACAATTAATCAGAAATATTGAAGAAGCAAAACAAGAATTTCCTAATAAGAAGGTAGAACCAAATTTATTTTTAAATGAATGGGGCGTATATATTCTGAAAATTCATTTTACAGATAAAATAGAATATGTTGGTAATTTCAAAGAAAAGAGAAAAAATAAAAAGGTATTACTTCTTACAGAAAGAAATAGAAAAATTAGTGAAAAAAGGACATCATTTTTAAATAGAAAATATGGACAATATAAACCAACAAAAGAATATCGTCCACTATAATGGTTTATAGGTATCCTTTTAAAAACCTAAATTTAAGTATAAGGAATGGACAAAATGAAAGAAAAAATTGCAAGTATTAAAGAAAAATCTATTAAAGAAATTTCAAATTCAAAGGATTTAAAAGAATTAAATGAGTTAAGAGTAAAATATTTAGGAAAAAAAGGAGAGTTAACTCTTATTTTAAGAGGAATGGGAGGGTTATCTCCAGAAGAAAGACCAGTCATAGGAAGTTTAGTAAATGAATTAAGAGAAGAAATTGAAAATTTAATTCAAAGTAAGGAAAAAGAATTTAAAAATCAAGAACTTTTAAAAAGATTAGAAAATGAAACAATTGATGTTACAGAACCAAGTAAAAAAGTTGTTTTAGGATCTTTACATCCAATTACCAAAGTTATACAAGAAGTAGAAGAAATCTTCTTAGGAATGGGATATGAAATTGCTGATGGTCCAGAAGTAGAAAAGGCAATATATAATTTTGACAAATTAAATACACCACCAGATCATCCAGCAAGAGATGTTCAAGACACATTTTATATCACAGATGATATTGTATTAAGAAGTCAAACATCACCTGTCCAAGCAAGGGTTATGGAAAATCAAAAACCACCAATTAAAATCATATGCCCAGGAGCTGTATATAGATCAGATAGTGTAGATGCAACACATTCACCAGTATTCCATCAAGTAGAAGGGTTAGTGGTTGATAAAAACATTTCTATGGCAGATTTAAAAGGAACATTAGAGATGTTTGCTAAAAAATGTTTAGGGGAAAATACAAAAATAAGATTTAGACCACATCACTTCCCATTTACAGAACCATCAGCAGAAGCAGATGTATCATGCTTTGTATGTGGAGGTAAAGGCTGTAGAGTATGTAAAGGAGAAGGTTGGATAGAATTATTAGGATGTGGAGAAGTTCATCCAAATGTTTTAAGGAATTGTGGAATCGATCCAGAAATCTACTCAGGATTTGCATTTGGATTTGGTGTAGAAAGAATTGCTATGGCCAAATATGGAATTGAAGATATGAGATTATTATTTGAAAATGATATCAGATTCTTAAAGCAATTTTAGAGACTGCCAAAAAAATTAATTAAAAATTTAATTGATTAAGGAGAAATGAAAGAATGGGGTTATTTAAACATTGGAGAAAAGAAAAAGAATATACATTAAGTCAAGTTTTAAACTTAATGCAACAAGGAAATGATAAATATGCAGATTATATACCAGTACCAACTCGACCAGGAAGTTTGAACACAACATACTGGCTAAGAAAAGAAGAAAGAAAAGAAAAAGGTGAACAACCAATAGGAGTGACAAATCCAATTTTAGAAACAAAACAAAAATCATCATCTGTTTTTGAACAAAAAAGAGATAGATTTATGAATGAAGTAAATGGTGATGGAGAATATAAAAATATACCATATAATATTAGCAAAAGTCATAGTACAAAGCCAGGAAGAGTTGTACCATCATATAATAACTATCAATCAGCTAAAAATTATCAAAAGAAATATGGACAATCTAGATAATAAAAAGAATATATAACATAAGAAGGGAATAGAAGGTTGAAAAATGAATTCTTTTCCAACCAGATTTGCACCTAGAGAAAGGAATGAAATAAAATGAAAGCAAGTAGAGAATGGTTAGAAGAATATAGTGATATAGATGTTGATACAGTAAAATTAGGAGACATCTTAACAATGACAGGTTCTAAAGTGGAAACCATAGAACAAAAGGGAAATAATATAAAAAATGTAGTTGTTGGAAAAATTTTAGAAGTTACCAAACATCCAGATGCTGACAAATTAGTTATTGCAAAAATAGATGTTGGAAATGGAGAAATTCTTCAAATTGTAACAGCAGCACCTAACATCAAAGTAGGGGAAACTGGACAAATTGTGCCAGTAGCAAAAGATGGTGCAGAGTTACCAAAAGGTGTAACTATTCATACAGGAAAATTACGTGGTGTAGAATCACAAGGTATGATGTGTGGAATGGAAGAATTAGAAATTGATCCAGCAAGTTATCCTGATAAAGTGGTAGATGGTATCTTTATTTTAGATGATAAATACGAAAAAGATTTAGGAAAAGATTTAGTGGATGTATTAGAACTAAAGGAAGATATCATTGATTTTGAAATCACACCAAATAGACCGGATTGTTTGTCAATTGAAGGATTGGGAAGAGAAACAGCAGTATCTTTAGGAAAACCATTTAAGAATCCTAGAAAAAATATTGATGAATTAAAAGTAGAAGATAAAAAAGAAATTGAAGGATTAAAAGTCGATATTACAGCACCTGACTTATGTTATAGATATATTGCAAGAGTTGTAAAAAATGTAAAGATTGGTCCATCACCTAAATGGATGGTTAGAAGATTAAATGCTTGTGGGGTAAGAAGTATCAATAATATTGTGGATATTACCAACTATGTTATGCTAGAAATGGGGCAACCAATGCATGCATTTGATATTAATTCAATTGAAGGAAAACATATCACTGTAAGAAGAGCAAAAAATAATGAAAAAATTACAACTTTAGATGAACAAGAAAGAATATTAGATGAAAATGATTTAGTTATTGCTGATGACAAAAAAGCAGTAGCCATTGCGGGTGTTATGGGAGGACTAAATTCAGAGATTGAAAATGATACAGAAACAGTTGTATTTGAATCAGCTGTATTCTACGGTGGAGCTGTCAGAAAAACAGCTAAAAAAGTAGGATTAAGAACAGAAGCATCTTCTCGTTTTGAAAAAGGATTATCACCAGAAAATGCATTAAGAGCAGTTAATCGTGCAGTAGAATTGGTAGAAATCTTACAAGCAGGAGAAGTAGTTGATGGAAAAGTAGATGTATATCCAACAAAACAAAAAGTACATCAAATTAAATTAGATAGTGATAGAATTAATCAATTGTTAGGAACACATATTTCTAAAGAAGAAATGGTGGATATTCTAAATAAATTAGACATAAAAGTTGAAAAAGATATTGCCACTGCACCATATTTTAGAATGGATGTAGAACAATTAGCAGATTTGGCAGAAGAAGTATTAAGATTTTATGGATATGACAAATTAGAAGCAACTTTGATTAAATCTGATACAACATTAGGTATCAGAAATAAAGAACAAAAAATAGAGAAGAAAATACAAGAAGTTCTTGTGAATAGTGGTTTATCAGAAATATATACTTATGGATTCTTAAGTGAAAAAGATTTAGAAAAATCAAATATTAGTGATACATTAAAGAAAACAGCAATCACCATTCAAAATCCATTAAGCGATGAATATAAATTGATGAGACCATCAACGATACCAAGTATGTTACAAATATTAGCCAATAATGCTAACAAGAAAAATCAAAATGTAAGATTATTTGATATTTCAAGAAATTATAAAAACATGAATGGGGAAGTAGAAAAAGGAGAAGTGCCTCTACAAGAAAATATTTTAACAATTGGTATGTATGGAGATGATATTGATTTCTATATCTTAAAAGGAATTGTTGAAAATGTATTAGAAGCAACATATATTAACCGTTATGAAGTAGAAAGAGAAATAAATAATAAATCATATCATCCAGGAAGATGTGCCAATATCACAGTAGGAAGAGATGTGATTGCAACTTTAGGAGAAGTACATCCAATGGTTTTAAACAATTATGATATTGAAAAAAGAGTCTATTTAGTAGAAATTAATATTAGTAAACTAGAAAAATATTCAAGAAATAATAAAAAATATGTAGAAGTTCCAAAATTCCCAGCAGTAGAAAGAGATATTGCCATTATTGTTGATGAAAGTGTTGAGGTTGGACAAATCGAGAAAATGATTACAAAGAAAGCTAAGAAATTACTAGAAGGATTAAAATTATTTGACATTTATAGAAATGAAAAACTAGGAGAGAATAAAAAGAGTGTAGCATTTGCTTTAACATTCAGAGATAAGAATAAAACATTAAGTGATGAAGAAGTAAATGTTACGATGGAAAATATTATTGCTGAATTGGAGAAGGTATTAGGAGCAGAATTAAGAAAATAGAATGAAAAGGGAATTTGGGAACAGACTCATATTCCCTTTTTTAAATTTAAAGAATTATAAAAAATATAGAATATAAAGCCATTACACAATTTTGTATAAGCCAAATTTTCATAGAAATTTTAAAAGAAAAAAATGGAGCCTCTTTCATTATGGCTTTGTGATACAAAGCCATATGAACATCCCTCATTTTTTTCTTTAACAATTTCTATATTCAAATTTAGATACGCAAAATTGTTTCATTATTTTATTATATTCTATATTTTTTTACAATATTGCTAAATAAATAGAAAAGGGAAAATGAGTCTGTTCCCAAATTCCCTTTTCCATCTTTGCTAAAAAATAGGAACTTCTTCAAGAATATTGCATATATTTTATTATTAGAGGTGAAGAATATGGCATATTCAGATAGAGAATTGATTGCGAGAATTGTTCAGTGTGAGGCACGGAGGAGAAGGCGATAATGGAATGAAGGCAGTAGCAAGTGTGATTTTAAATAGAGTAAATGTAGCAGAAGGGGAATATGCAAGAATATCCCAAGGTGGTAGTGTTAGAAATATTATTTTCCAACCAGGACAATTTGATTGTGCAACAGAAACATTATTTAATCGATATAACCCACAAAATATCTATAATATGAATCCAACAGAGGAACATTATTATATAGCAGATTGGGCATTAGCAGGAAATCGATTAAATGAAATTGGAGAATGCTTATGGTATTTAAATCCATTTAAACCTAGTTGTGATGCAACATTTCCAAGAAACGGTTCTGGAACATTTCATACAAGACTGGGAGAACACTGTTTTTATCGTCCAACAAGTCAATATGCAAATACATAAAATGAAAATATAGAAAAATTAAAAAATTTATTATATAAGGAGGTTTATCATGGGAGATGAGAGACAAGACAAAAGAGAAAATAGAAATGTAACTATCAATCAAGATTCACCAGAGATTTTAACAAATGCAATTTATACACCGGCTTTTTTACGAGAACAAATTGGGAAATTGATGAGAGTAGAGTTTTTAATTGGAACCAATAATTTAGTAGATAGAATAGGAATACTAGAAGATGTTGGAGCAAGCTATATTCTATTACGTTCTTTGGAAAGTGATACGATTACCTATTGTGATATTTATTCCATCAAATTTATTACGATATCTAATAGAAGAATAAATAACTTTATGAATGGAGGATATTATAATTATTATTAATGAGGTATATATTGAAAAACTTAAATACATATGCTAATATACTTATGTATACTAACAGAATATTTCAATAATAGGAGGTAAAAAGAGTATGCGGGAAAGCGTAGACCAAAAAATGCAGCTAAATGTGTTATACAAAACACAGGACATTTTAATTTTAAATGTCAATGCGTGTGCGAACAAAATCAGACAAACAGCATACATTGTCTGTGAAGGAGCATCCATGAGCGCGGATAAGTACAATATTCCTTGCCGGTGGGATCCATTTCTCTCTATTCCAAATGAAAAGGAATTTAAAAGAATTTCAGATGGAGATATTTTTTTAATGTATTTTCCGTTTGAATGCAGGGGACTGCAACAAGCAGGAGAAGAGTTAGCAGAATACATTAACAAAAATATGAAAGAATATAGCAAAATAGTTGTTATCGGCCATTCAAAAGCCGGTGTGTGTGTTGCTAATATGTCAAGAATGTTAAACAGAAAATGTGTCTTGATTTTTGTATCAGCACCTTTTGAAGGAACAATCTTGACAAATGAAGAGGAAATAAAGGCAAAGGTGTCAAAGGTCGAATATGCAGTCTATAGAAAGTATTATAATCGACACCTTGTTGACTTGGATATTATGCCGAATTCTTCTTTTTTAAGAGAGATTGCAGATTTTTCAGGTGTAGAAAGACATCCATGCATCAATGTTATTTCAGAATGTACTTATCCACGTACAATTCTAGATTTGGGATGTAAGTATCTTGGTTTTAGAGTGGGATATAAGCATTCTGATGGCATTGTGAGTGTTGAATCGCAGGAGAGCTTAAGTAAGAACTATCCAATTGTAGGAAAGGTCTATATAAACGCGTCTCATGCAAATTCTTTAAAGAGGCTATTGTTAGCTTCTAAAAAAAAGTATATTATTGAGTAAGAAAGATTTTGTGCCGGAATGGGAAAAGTTTCCCGTTTTGGCACATTTTCTTTCAAAAAACTATTGACAAATTGAAAAAAATAGTGTAAAGTATATTAGCATTACATTTTAAAGGAGTCGTTATTTATGGAGAAAAATGTCGAAATCAGTATTTTATGTGATTTATATGGAAAATTATTAACTGAAAAACAATTTGAATTCATAAATGACTACTATAATAATGACTTGTCTTTATCAGAAATTGCAGAAAATAATGACATCACAAGACAAGCTGTTAGAGATATCATCAAAAAGGGGGAAAAGAAGCTTTTTGAATATGAAGAAAAGCTATTGTTTATGAAAAGGATGTTAAAGCAAGAAAAAAAGATTGAACAAGTTTTATCAGAATTAACAAAGATTCAAAAAGAATCTTCAGATGAGCAAGTAGCTGTTGTACTAGAGCATATTAAAAAAGAGTTAAATTGTTTAGTTTAAAAAGATGAATGGAGTTGAAAAATATGGCTTTTGAAGGATTATCTTCTAGATTACAAGAAATCACAAGAAAAATTAGAGGAAAAGCAAGAATTACAGAATCAGACTTAAAAGAAATGCTAAGAGAAGTAAAACTTGCATTATTAGAAGCTGATGTTAACTACAAAATTGTAAAAGAATTTATTGCGACCATTCAAGAAAAAGCTTTAGGTCAAGATGTTCTAAAATCTTTAACTCCAGGACAACAAGTTGTAAAAATTGTAAAAGATGAATTAGTAGAACTACTAGGTGGACAAACAAGTCAAATTAATTTTACACCAAATCCACCAACGATTATTATGTTAGTAGGTCTTCAAGGTTCGGGTAAAACCACAACAGCAGGAAAATTGGCCAATATACTTAGAAAACAAGGTAAAAAACCATTATTGGTTGCTTGTGATGTATATAGACCAGCTGCTATTAAACAATTGCAAGTTGTTGGTGCACAATTAAACATACCTGTTTTTGCAAATGAAAACTCAAAAGATGTTGTGCATATTGCAAGACAAGCATTATCTGTTGCTATGTCAAAACTAAATGATGTGGTAATCTTAGATACAGCAGGTAGACTACATATTGATGAAGAATTAATGCAAGAATTAAAGAATTTAAAAGCAAATATTAAACCTCATGAAATTTTACTTATTGTAGACAGTATGACAGGTCAAGATGCAGTAAATGTAGCACAAAGTTTTAGTGATAATGTTGGAATTGACGGAATTATTCTTACAAAACTAGATGGTGATACGAGAGGTGGTGCAGCACTTTCTGTTAAAAAGGTAACAGGAAAGCCAATCAAATTTGCAGCAACTGGAGAAAAACTAAGTGACATCGAAGTATTCCATCCAGATAGAATGGCTCAAAGAATTTTAGGAATGGGAGATATTCTAGCAGTTATTGAAAAAGCTGAAGAATCATTTGATATGGAACAAGCAGAACAGCTTGAAAAACAACTAAAGAAAAAAGAATGGGATTTAGATGATTATTTAACACAAATTAGACAAGTAAAAAAGATGGGTTCATTTTCATCATTATTAAAACTAATACCAGGCTTTAATCAGATAAAAGATTTAAAAGTAGATGACAAAGAATTTGTTAAAATAGAAGCAATTATTTGTTCAATGACAAAAGAGGAAAAACGAAATACCAAATTATTAAATGCAAGTAGAAGACAAAGAATTGCGAAACGGAAGTGGGACAACAGTACAAGATATTAACAAATTCATCAAATCTTTTGAGATGACACAAAAAATGATGAAACAGATGAAAAACAACAAAGGTGGTATGAAAAAACTATTAAGCGGAATTGATGAAAATGCATTAAAGAATTTTAAATTTTAAGATATAGATAAAAATATGTATTTTTAAGTTGTTATTAAATTTTTAAATTTATATAAATATTCAAAAATTTTCAGGAGGTGAACCAAAAATGGTAAAAATAAGATTACAAAGACAAGGAAAGAAAAAAGCTCCATTCTATCACATTGTAGTAGCTGATTCAAGAGTTTCAAGAGATGGAAAAATTATAGAGCAAATAGGAACATATGATCCAATGACAGATCCAGCAACAATCGTATTAGACAAAGAAAAAGTTGAAAAATGGATTAAAAATGGTGCAAAACCAACAGATACAGTTAAAGCTTTAATTGAAAAAGCTAACTAGTAAACAAATGAAAAACTTCGTTTTTGATTTGTTTATATGAAGAAAGGAATTCGACTATGGAAGAATTTTTAAGAATTATCATTTCAAATTTAGTAGAGAATAAAGATGCTATCGAAATTAATACGATAGATAAAGGAAAATCTGTTACATTTGAAGTAAAAGTAGCCCAAGAAGATATGGGTAAAGTAATAGGAAAGCAAGGTAGAATTGCACAAGCTATTAGAAATGTTATGAAAGCTGTTGCAAATAAAGAACATAAAAAAGCATCAGTAGAATTTTTAGGATAATAGGAGTAACCAATATGTTACCAAATCTAGAAATTGGTCAAATCGTTAATACATTTGGAATAAAAGGAATGGTGAAAGTCAAACCATTTACAGATGATATTAGAAGATTTGATGAATTAAAAACAGTATATGTTGAAAAAGACGGTAAACAAACAGAATATGAAGTTGAAGAAGTAAAATATCATAAAGATATGGTATTAATAAAATTCAAAGGTATAGACAAAGTAGAACAAGCGGAAATGCTTCGAAATAGTTATCTAACAGTTTCTAGGGATTCAGTAGAAAAGCTAGAAGAAGGAAGATATTATATTGTAGATTTACTTGGGCTAGAAGTTTATACAGATGAACAAATTTTATTAGGAACTTTAGAAGACATATTCAATACTGGTAGTAATGACATATATGTTGTAAAAGACAAGCAAGGAAAACAAATTCTTTTACCAGCCATACAGGATGTAATTAAACAAATTGATATAGAAAACAAAAAAATCATTGTACACTTACTTCCTGGGTTAATATAAAAGGAGTATTTTATGAAATTTGATGTTTTAACACTGTTTCCAGAAATGTTTGAAATATTAAATCAAAGTATTATTGGAAAAGCAATTGAAAAAGACCTAATTGATATTCATTTAATTAATATCAGAGATTTTTCAAAAGACAAACATAAAAAAGTAGATGATACACCTTATGGTGGTGGTGCTGGAATGGTAATGAAACCAGATGTAGTATATGATGCATATCAATCTATAACAGATAAACATGCAAAAGTTATCTATATGTCACCACAAGGAAAAACATTAAATCAAAAAAAGGTAGAAGAATTATCAAAAGAAGACCATTTAATTATACTTTGTGGGCATTATGAAGGAATTGACCAAAGGGTATTGGATAAAATTGTAGATGAAGAAATCTCTATAGGAGACTATGTATTAACAGGTGGAGAAATCCCAGCAATGGTGTTAATCGATAGTGTCAGTCGATATGTAGAAGGTGTTTTAAAAGAAGATTCTATAAAAGAAGAAAGCTTTTCAAATGGACTTCTAGAATATCCACAATATACAAGACCAGAGGTTTTTGAAGGAATGAAAGTTCCAGAAGTATTACTTTCAGGGCACCACGAAAATATAGAAAAATGGAGAAAAGAAAAATCTTTAGAAATAACAAAGAAAAAAAGACCAGATATATTAAAATAAATTAATATTAGCAAGGGTTAACATGTATTCACAAGGGTAAGGGACATATCTTGTCCTAATAGAAATACCCAAGGGAAAGATGTGTCCTGAGAATGAAAATAAAAGAAGGAGAACATGTTATCAAAGGTCATAAGTCAATCACAAGGGGAGGGGACATACCTTAACCCAAGTGGATAGACCCAAAGGTAAGGTGTGTCCCCTGACAATAATAAAGAAAAGGAGGAAATTCTAAAATGGATATTATAAAATCAATTGAACACGAACAATTGAAAAATAAGATACCAGAATTAAAAGTTGGTAATACAGTAAAAGTGCACGTAAGAATAAAAGAAGGAAATAAAGAAAGAATCCAAGTTTTTGAAGGAATTATTATAAAAGTACAAGGTGGAGG
>CASEEU010000070.1 GCA_949287075.1 uncultured Eubacteriales bacterium
CCAATGAGACCACTAGGATGGAAGAGTCCAAAAGAAAAACTAGAAGAATACATGTGTAAAGTAAAATAGCAGTCATAGAAAAAGGTACTTCAAACAATATAAATTTCAATTAAGTGTGACATATGTTTGACAAACCTACAGAACTCAATGGGACATTTTCATAAATTTTAGTTGAAAAAAGAGAAAAAATGATGTAAAATATAGCATACAGAGAATGTCTCACAGAAAAACGAACTCAATGCGACAAAAAAATGTCGCACAGAAAAACGAACTCAATGCGACAAATGGGACAAAAATAAAGGAGGAAGCAACATGAAAGTAATTTTAAAGGCAGATATAAAAGGGGTAGGAAAGAAAGATGAAGTAATTAATGCATCAGATGGATATGCAAGAAATTTTTTATTTCCTAAAAATTTAGCAGTAGAGGCAAATAAAGAGAATATGGCAAAATTAAAATCAAAACAAGATTCTGCAAAATATCAAAAAGATCAAGAAAAAGAAGAAGCAATGAAAACAGCAGATAAATTATCAAAAATATTATTAAAAATGAAAGTAAAAGCAGGAGAAAATGGAAAGATTTTTGGAGGCGTATCTAGTAAAGATATTGCACAAGAATTATCAAAACAATACAGTATTGAAGTGGATAAAAAGAAAATTGACCTAAAAGAAACCATTAAGACACTTGGTGTTCACAATGTTGAAATAAAATTATTCGAAGGTGTAGTGGGAAAACTAAGAATTGATGTTATTTCAGAATAAAAAACAAAAGTATTTAGGAATAAATAGAAACAGATATAAAAAAGAAAATAGTGGAGGCTAGTAAAAATGGAATTAGGAAAAGTACCACCACATGATGTAGAAGCAGAACAAGCTGTTTTAGGAAGTATGCTAACAGATAAAGATGCGGTTATATCTGCCATAGAAGTTTTAAAAGAAGATGATTTCTATAGAACGGATAATAAATCCATTTATGAAGCGATTCTCAATCTATATAATCGAGCAGAACCAATTGATATCATTACTGTAAAAGCAGAATTAGAATCTTTAGGAAAATTTGAGCAGGTTGGAGGATTAGAATACTTGGCAAGCTTGCCAGATAAAGTTCCGACAACAGCAAATGCTATGAAATATATAAAAATTGTAGAAGAAAAATCAACATTAAGAAATTTGATTAAAACTGCCAATGAAATTATTGAATTAGGATATGACCCTACAGAAGATGTTTCAGATATTATGGAAGGTGCAGAAAAAAAGATTTTTAATATTATGCAAAATAATGATAAAAAAAGTTATGCGCCAATCAAAGATATTTTAGTGGAAAGTTTTACGCAATTAGAAGAATTATATAACAGAAAACAACATATTACAGGTGTACCCTCTGGATTCACAGAATTAGATTATAAAACAGCAGGATTTCATGGCTCAGACCTAGTTCTAATTGCTGCAAGACCAGCAATGGGAAAATCAGCTTTTGCATTAAATATTGCAACAAATGCAGCTGTACGTGCGAACGTACCAGTAGCTATCTTTAGTTTAGAAATGTCAAAAGAACAAATGGTAAACAGAATTTTGTGTAGTGAAGCAATGGTAGATAGTAACAAAGTTAGAACAGGAAAACTAGAAGAAAATGATTGGACAAAATTAGCAGGAAGTATAGGACCATTATCAGATGCAGAAATTTATATAGATGATACTCCAGGAATATCTGTCATGGAAATTAGAGCAAAATGTAGAAAATTAAAATTAGAAAAAAATATTGGAATGGTTGTTATCGATTATTTACAATTGGTGCAAGGAAGTAATAAAAGAAATGGAAGCCGTGAACAAGAAATATCAGAAATCAGTAGATCATTAAAAATATTGGCTAAAGAATTAAATGTACCAGTAATCGCATTATCACAATTATCAAGAGCAGTAGAACAAAGACCAGACCATAGACCAATGTTATCAGATTTGAGAGAATCTGGAGCAATTGAGCAAGATGCTGATATTGTTATGTTTTTATACAGAGATGACTACTATAATAAAGATAGTGAGAAAAAAGATATTGCAGAAGTTATTATAGCAAAACACAGAGGAGGATCACTAGGAACCATAGAACTATTATGGTTAGGAAGTTATACGAAATTTGTTAATTTAGAAAAAAGATTTGATGATTAATGTCCAATGGGGACGTTTCCCGATGGACATTTTTAATATTATAGTTAAAGGTGGATTTTTATGGCGCAGAGAGAAAAAAAGACATTAATACATAAAGTGTTTAATACAATAGTAAAATATCAGTTAATAGAAACAGGAGATGTACTAGTTTTAGGTGTATCAGGAGGACCTGATTCTATAACTATGTTAGATATTTTGTTGAAAATAAAACAAGCAAATCAGATATCATTTGATTTTGTTGTTGCTCATGTCAATCATATGATAAGAGAAGAAGCAAAAGAAGACGAAGAATATGTCAAAGAGTATTGTATGAAAAATGACATACAATTTTATGGAAAAAGTATAGATGTTCAAAAAATAGCCTATACTAATAAAATCAGTACGGAAGAGGCAGGAAGAGATGTAAGATATAAATTTTTTGATGAAGTGTTACAAAAAATAAAAGGAAACAAGATTGCTATTGCCCATAATAAAAATGACAGAGTAGAAACAATGATTATGAATGAACTACGCGGGTGCGGAATACAAGGATTAAAAGGGATTGAACCAATCAGAGGAAAGTATATTAGACCACTGATAGAATGTGAAAGAAAAGAAATTGAAGAATATTGTAAAGAAAACCATATAGAACCGAGAATTGACAAAACCAATTTTGAAAATGTTTATACCAGAAATAAGATTAGAAATATTATGATTCCGTATGTAGAACAAGAATTTAATCCAAATTTTATAGAAACAATGAATAGACTTTCCGATCTTGTAGTAGAACAAGAGGAATATATACAAAAACAAGTTGAAAAGGTATATCAAGAAATTGTTTTAGAAGAAAAAAAAGAATATGTTATATTAGATTTAAAAAAATTTAATGAACAAGAAAAAGTAATAAAATCAAATATCATTTTATATACTATAACAAGACTTTTTCATACAACAAAAGGAATTGAAAAGATACATATAGAAGATATTATAAAATTATGTACTAATAATATAGGAAATAAATTTTTAATGCCAAACAAAAATTTAAAAGTTTTTATAAAAAATAGAGAAATTAAAATTTCTAAGGAAGTATAAGTATCCGTAATAATATATAAAATAGATATAAATTGTAATAAAAAAGAAATACAAAAAACTATTGAAAAAGAAAAAACAATATGATAGAGTGCTTTAAGATATAAGTGTACAGATATGTGCAAAATGAGTAAACATCTAGCATAAAGAGGAGGAATTATTTTGAAAAACGGAATAAAAACATTAGCTATGTGGCTAATTATTATTGTAATTTTTTTGGTTGTATTATCATCAATAGTAGAAAATAGTAATTCAAAATTAACATATTCAGAATTGATAACAAATATAAATAGCAATAATGTGAAATCAATTGTCATTAATGCTGATGGAAAAACAGCAGAAGTAGAATTAAAAGATGATAATATAAGAAAAGAAACAAATATACCAGATATAGGTACTTTTATGACATATGTAGAGGAATTCATAAATAATGGAAACTTTACATTAGAAGAAAAATCAGAATCTATATTTATGGCATTACTTCCATTAGTAACACCATTTGCAATACTAATCATATTTATGCTTTTCTGGTTTTTAACAATGGGAGGAGCTAGTAGTGGAAATCCTGGAAGTAAAACCATGTCATTTGGAAAAAGTAAAGCAAGAATGATGACACCAGCAGAGAAAAATAGAATTACGTTTGAAGATGTGGCCGGTGTAGATGAAGAAAAAGAAGAATTAGAAGAAATCGTACAATTCTTAAAAAATCCAAAAAAATTTACAGATATGGGAGCAAGAATACCAAAAGGTGTTTTATTAGTAGGTCAACCAGGTACAGGTAAAACATTGCTTGCAAAAGCAGTTGCTGGAGAAGCAGGCGTACCATTCTTTATTATTAGTGGTTCAGACTTTGTAGAAATGTTTGTCGGTGTGGGTGCATCAAGAGTAAGAGATTTATTTGACCAAGCTAAGAAAAATGCACCATGTATTATCTTTATAGATGAGATTGATGCTGTTGGACGTCAAAGAGGTGCAGGACTTGGTGGTGGACATGATGAAAGAGAGCAAACATTAAATCAATTATTAGTTGAAATGGATGGATTTGCAGAAAATGAAGGTGTTATTGTTTTAGCTGCAACCAATAGACCAGATGTATTAGATAAAGCTTTATTAAGAGCAGGAAGATTTGACAGACAAATTGTTGTTGGATTACCAGATGTAAAAGCAAGAGAACAAATACTAGAAGTGCATAGTAGAAAGAAGAGACTAGCAGATGATGTAGATTTAAAAGTCATTGCCAAAAATACATCAGGATTTGCAGGAGCAGACTTAGAAAACATATTAAATGAAGCAGCATTATTAGCAGCTAGAAGAAACATGAATGAAATTGGAATGAGAGAAATTGAAGATGCTATGGTAAAAGTAACCATGGGACCTGAAAAGAAAACAAGAGTAAGAAGTGACAAAGAAAACAAATTGGTTGCTTATCATGAAGCAGGTCATGCAGTTGTTAGTCATTATTTAGAGACACAAGACCCAGTACATGAAATATCAATTGTACCTAGAGGTATGGCTGGTGGATATACAATGTATAGACCAACTGAAGATAAAAACTTCATGTCAAAAACAGAAATGGAAGAAAATATTGTATCACTTTTAGGTGGTAGAGTAGCAGAAGCACTTATCTTAAATGATATATCAACAGGTGCAAGCAATGATATTGAAAGAGCAACACAAATTGCAAGAAGTATGGTAACCAAATATGGTATGAGTGAAAAAATAGGAGCATTAATGTTGGGGTCTAGCCAAGATGAAGTATTCTTAGGAAGAGATTTTGGACATACAAAAGAATATTCAGAAGAGACAGCAGCTATTATTGATGAAGAAACAAAGAAAATCGTAGATACTGGATATAACAGAGCAAAGAAAATATTATCTGATAACGTGGATAAATTACATCAAGTGGCAGGAATCTTACTTGAAAAAGAAAAAATTACTGCTGATGAATTTGAAGCAATTTTTGCAGAATAATAAATGTCCCATTGAGTTCGTTTGTCAATGGGACATTCCCTATTGCTATTTTTATTTTTTTAGGATACAATAAAACTATAAAAGAAAATGAAATAGAGGAATGATTATGAAAGATTATTATGGAATATTAGAAGTAAATGAGAAAGCATCACCAGAAATTATAGAAAAAGCATATAGAACACTAGTAAAAAAATATCATCCAGATTTATATTCTTCTATAGAAAAGATCGAAGCAGAAAAAAAGTTAAAGGATATAAATGAAGCATATAATATTTTATCAGATAATTTCTTGAGATCACAGTACGATTTAGAATTGCAGAAAGAAAGAAATCGTATACAGATGAATAATAATGCATTTGATCAAAATGCGTTTCATCAAAATACACTAAATCAAAATATACAGAACAATCAACAAACTGTGAATCAAAAAAGAACTGAAAATATATTTGGCAATAAAAGAAAAAAGCAAAAAACAGAATATGTAAAAAATAAAAACAAAAATAATGTTGGAACCATATTTGGACTTGTGGATTTGGTAAAAGATTTGTGGGCTAATAAACCTCCTAAAGGAGAAAGAAAGAAAATGGATAAGACAGACTGGTTAGCTGTGGGATTAACAATTGTTGCACTTCTTATCCTTGGCGTTATATTATGGTTTATACCATTTACAAATGGATGGATGAGACAATTATTATTTGAAAATCCAATATTTAACTTTATAGGCGGTTTATTTTCTTAATTTAAAAATAATTCTATTGACAACTAAAGAGCAATAAGGTATAATATATATCGTTGAATAAGGGTTATCCCAACATACAGTTTTCGTATGACCGGAAGGAGGGGAATTTAATGTTAGAAATAAAAGTTAATAATGGTAATATAGAAGATGCTCTAAAAAGATTCAAAAGACAATGTGCTAGAAATGGAGTATTACAAGAAGTGCGTAAAAGAGAGCATTATGAAAAACCTAGTGTAAAAAGAAAGAAAAAATCTGAGGCAGCAAGAAAAAGAAAATTTTAATACATATAAAAGCGGGATATTAATGAAAATTAATATCTCGTTTTTAATTTATAATGAATATGATTGAAAAATAAATTTTTATTAAAAATATAATAACAAAACGAATATTGTGTTATAATATAATGCATAATAAAAGAAATAAAAAATTGATTTTGATATATTGTATATAAAAGATATATAGGATATCAAGGAAAGGAAAGATATGAACTATATAAAAAAAGAAATGAAAAAAGGAATTAAACTTCATATTTTAAATACAGATAAATTTAAAACTAATTTAATAGCAATATTTTTAACAACAAAACTTGAAAGAAAAACAGTATCAGCAAATGCGCTTATCTCAGCAGTATTAAGAAGAGGAAGTAATACACTAAAAACACAAGAAGAAATTAGTAAACAATTAGAAGAATTATATGGCGCTAGTTTTGATTGTGGTATTGATAAAACTGGAGACAATCAAGTATTGAAATTTTATATTGAAACTGTAAATGATTCATTTTTACCACAATCTAATGAAAATATATTGAAAATGGCAATTGAAACTATATTTGATATTGTGTTTAATCCATTCATTGAAAATCATGCTTTTCATAAAGAATATGTAGAACAAGAAAAAAACAATATGAAACAAAGAATAGAGGGAAGAATAGATAATAAAAGAATCTATGCATTAGATCGATGTATAGAAGAAATGTATAAAGATAAGCCTTTTGGATTATATAGATTTGGATATGTAGAAGATTTAAAAGATATTAATGAAATGAATTTATATGAAAGATATACACAACTAATAGAACAATGTAAAATAGATATTTTTGTCTCAGGAAATGTAAATGAAGAAGTAGAAAATATTATAATAGAAAATGAGAATGTGAAAAAATTGAAAGAAAGACAACCTAATGATAATACGGAAAGTGAAAAAAATACAATTAAACAAGGCGAAAAAATAGAAAAAATGGATGTCGCACAAGGAAAATTAGTAATTGGCTTAGATGTCAACTCAAAAAATGAAGATGAAAAATATAATGTTATGATTTATAATACAATTTTAGGAGGAAGTGCCAATTCTAAGATTTTTCAGAATGTTAGAGAAAAAGCAAATCTAGCTTATGAGGCAGGTTCTAGATACTTTAGATATAAAGATACGATATTTGTAAATTGTGGAATAGAGATTTCAAACTATGAAAAAGCATTAAATTTGATAAAAGAACAACTTGAAGATATGAAAGCCGGAAAATTTACAGAGGAAGAAGTAGAAAATGCAAAGAAAAGTATCATATCATCAATCAAAACAATTGATGATGAACAAGATACAGGAATTACGTATTATTTTGGACAAGAAATGTCTGGAAATCAAAAGTCAGTGGAAGACTATATAGAAAGAATCGAAAAAGTAAATAAAGAAGATGTTATACAGGTAGCTAACAAAGTAGAAATCAACACAATATATTTTTTAAGAAATTAATGAGATAGGAGAAAAATAGATGCAAGTGATAGAAAATTCAAAAGTAAAGGAAACGTTATACTTAGAAAAGTTAGAAAATGGCTTAACAGTCATGATTATACCTAAAAGGGGAATGAAGAAGAAATATATGATATGGGGAACTAACTATGGCTCTAATGAAAATGTCTTCATCGTTCCAGGAGAAAATATAAAAACAGAAGTACCAAATGGAATAGCACATTTTTTAGAACACAAATTATTTGAACAAGAAAATGGTACAAATAGTTTAGATACATTGACAGCTTTAGGAGTAGAAGCAAATGCATTTACAACAAATGATATGACTGCATATTTATTTAGTTGTACAGATAATTTTTATCCAGCTATGGATGAATTAATGAATTATGTGCAAAATCCATATTTTACAGATGAAAATGTGGAAAAAGAAAAAGGCATTATTGGTCAAGAAATTATGATGTATGATGACTATCCAGATTGGAAAGTATATTTAAATGCTATGCAAATTTTATATCATAATCATCCAATCAAAATTGATGTTGTCGGAACCATAGATTCTATTAACCAAATAGACAAGGAAGTTTTATATAAATGTTATAATACATTTTATAATTTATCCAACATGGCAATTGTTATATGTGGAGATTTTGAACCAGAAAACATATTGGAAGAAGTGAAAAAAAGATTAAAAGAAAGTAAAGCAAATGGAGAAATACAAACATTTTATCCAGAAGAACCAGATACAATTGTAAAAGAAAAAATAGAAGAAAAGATGGAAGTAAGCCAACCAATGTATACAATTGCTATAAAGGTAAAACCAACAGACAATCCAGAAGAAATGGTAAAACGAGATATTGCTATTCAAATTCTATTAGAACTTTTAATAGGAAAAAGTTCCAGTCTATATAAACAACTATATAATGAAGGAATTATTTCAAGAGGAATAGGAGCAAATTATGAATTTTCAGAAAACTATGCACATGTGATTATATCAGGTCAATCAAATGATCCACAACAAGTATATAATAAGATTAAAGAAGAAATAAAGAGACAGCAACAAGAAGGATTTTGCGAAAAAGATTTTAATAGAATTAAAAAGAAAATATATGGGGAATATGTAAAAGATTATGACGATGTTGAAAATATTTCTAATATGTTTTTAGCAAATTATTTTTTAGGAATCAATAGTTTTGACTATTTAAATCAAATTGACAATATGAATGTAGAATATTTAACACAAGTGTTAAATGATGTATTTAAAGAAGAAAAAATGGTAATTTCTATTGTCAAAAATTAAAAAAATAAAAAGGTAGAAAAAACAGTATTCAGATAAGAAAAATCATAATACTGTTTTTTTCTATTTTATAGTGTCGAAATTTGTAAAAATAAGTCATACGAAACTTGACAAAAACAAGTGAAATAGCTTGACTGAGAAGTTTTTGTGTGGTAATTTATAAATATACAGAAGATAAATTAGAGAAAAGGAGAGATAGAAATGTTAAATGATGAAATATGTAAATTAAGAGATAAATTAAATAAAAGTATAGAAGAAGGAAAAGATTATCATATCATTTATAAGATTAGTGTAGAACTTGATGAATTAATTGCGTCTTATTATGGTAAAGATAATAAAAAAAAACCGGCAATAGCAATGATTTAAAAAAATAATTCCCTACAATGATGTGTTGTGGGGAATATTTTTTTGAATAAATGTCGCACAGAAAAACGAACTCAATGAGACAAATGTCGCACAGAAAAACGAACTCTATGCGACAAAATTTCTTCCAAACCACTTGAAAAAAAATGAAAAATACGATATAATTTTTTGCCAAGTGAGAGGTAAAAAATGATGGAAATAAATAAAAATATAATTGATAGTTTGTGTAATGACGCTGGATCATCGAAAACAAGAAAAGCGCATGAATATAAGGAAGAGGGAAGGGTAGATATTATTGATTTTGAATATCAAACCCCATTAAATTTTGAAATAAAAGGAAGTGTGTATGGTGAGGAAGAATATCATACATACATCCTTGTAAGAAATGGAGAAGTAGAAGATATTACTTGTACATGTGAAGATTATCGTAATCATTATGGAGTTTGTAAACACACATTGGCTACAGTTTTAGAATTTGTAAATAATGAAAATCATGAAGAAAAAAGAGTGGATTATGATAATAGAAATATAACAGAACATGATTCGCCTTCAAGCTATGATAAATATAGAGGATTTAAACAAATTGTGAATATATTTTATAATGAAGAGATTGAAGGAATTGATGAAGAAGAAACAGAGTTAAAGGAAAAAAGAACGATTCAATTAGAACCTGAAATATTTTATGATAAATTCACAGGAGACATGAAAATTGAATTTAAAGTAGGAAACAAAAGAATGTATAAAATTAAAAATTTATCAGAATTTTATACAAGGATGTTAAACAAAGAGCTATATCGCTATGGGCAAAAATTACAATTTGTTCACACAAGAGAGAGTTTTCAAAAGGAAAGTTTACCATTATTAGACTTTTTAATGAAATATGCAGAAATTATTAAATATGCAAATTCTAATTCTAATAGCAATTATCGATTTTATGGAAATGCCTTGAGTGAAACCAATATTATTTTAAGTAATAGTGGAATTGATGATATATTTGAAATATTGAAAGGAAAAAAAGTAAGCTTTCAAAGAGAATATAAACAAACAGAAATTGAATTTACAGAAGAGCAACCAGATATCCAATTTAAATTAAGAAAAATAGATGAAGACAATTATGAAATTGTACCAAATGTTGAGATTTATAAGATTTCAATTGTAAAAGGAAAAATGCACAAATATATTTTAGACGAACATAAATTATATAGATGCAATAAAAAATTTGAAAAGTCAAATTTAAAACTTTTAGAAATTTTTAGACAAAATTATATGACAGAAGTCAAATTAGGAAAAGAAGAATTGTCACAATTGTTTTCTGTCATTATTCCAAAAGTGAAAAATGCAATTAAATTGGAAAATATTCCAGAAGAAGAAATTGAAAAATACAAACCAAAGACATTGATAACAAAGGTATATCTAGATTTTGATAATCATGATTATTTAGTAGCAGATGTGAAATTTTGTTATGATAACCAAGAATTTAATCCATTAGATGAAAAACAAAAAATAGAAATACCAAGGAATATGATAAAAGAAACGAAAGATTTAAATATTTTTCGAAAAACAGGCTTTATGTTAGATGTCAAAAATTTGAGATTTATATTACCAGATAATGATAAAATCTATCAATTTTTAACACAAGATATTCATTATTATATGCAAAACTTTGAGGTGATGGTAACAGATAACTTTAAGAAAAAACAAATTAGACAACCGAAAATGGGGACAATCGGTGTAAAAATAGAGAATAATTTGCTTTCTATAGACTTAAACAATTTAGATATAGACATAAAAGAATTAGAAAAAATCATGCAAAAATACAACTTAAAGAAAAAATATTATAGACTAAAAGATGGTAGTTTTTTAGAATTAGAAGATAATAAAGAACTTGATTTTATTGACAAATTAGTTACTGGAATGGATATCGAATATAAAGACTTAGAAGATGGAGAAATTAATCTTCCTATGTATAGAAGCTTGTATTTAGAAGAACTATTAAAGGGAACAAAAGGAAAGCAAGTTATTAAGAACGGAAATTATAAAGATGTTGTAACTGAACTAAACAAAGATAATGAAAATGATCAAATTAAAGTGCCAGAAATTTTAGATAATACATTGAGATATTATCAAAAAATAGGATTTAAATGGCTAAAAACATTAGATAAATATAAATTTGGTGGAATATTAGCAGATGATATGGGATTGGGAAAAACCATACAAATGTTATCTATTATAGTAGATTATGTCGAAAATACGCCAAAAGAAGAAAGAAGAACGAGTATTGTGGTATCACCAAGTTCTTTAGCATTAAATTGGCAAAATGAAGCAGAAAAATTCACAGGAGAATTACAGACACTTGTTATTAATGGTACTTTAGCAGAAAGAAAAAGAAAAATTGCAGAAATAGAAAATTATGATTTAGTGATTACTTCTTATGATTTATTAAAAAGAGACATAGAATTATATAAAAACAAAAACTACAAGTTCCGATTTATGATAGCAGATGAAGCACAATATTTAAAAAATAGTAACACACAAAATGCAAAATCTATCAAGAAAATTAGTGCAGATACCAGATATGCTTTAACAGGAACACCAATTGAAAATTCTTTGGCAGAATTATGGTCAATATTTGATTATATTATGCCTGGATACTTATTTTCATATAAGAAATTTAAAACACTTTATGAAACACCAATTGTAAAAGAAAATAATACACAAGCACTGAACAAATTAAAGATGTTAATAGAACCATTTATTCTAAGAAGAACGAAGGCAGAAGTATTAACAGAATTGCCAGAAAAAACGGTAACAGTTTTAAATAATGAAATGGAAGAGGAACAAAAAAATCTATATGTTTCTTATTTAGCAGAAGCAAGAGAAGAAGTGGCAGAAGAAATTAATTTAAATGGTATAGAAAAAAGTCATATTAAAATATTGGCTGTTTTAACAAGACTAAGACAAATTTGTTGCCACCCAAGTTTATTTATAAAAGATTACATAGACGGAAGTAGTAAATTAAATCAGTGTATGGAAATTGTAGAAGATGCTGTAAAAGCAGGACATAAAATATTGCTATTTTCAGGATATACATCTATGTTTCCAATTGTTGAAAAAGAATTACAAAAATTAAATATAAAATACTTCAAATTAACAGGAGCAACAAAGGTAGATGAAAGAATTGATTTAGTAGATGAGTTTAATGAAAATCCCAATATTAAAGTATTTTTGATATCTTTAAAAGCTGGAGGAACAGGTTTAAACTTAACAGGAGCAGATATGGTTATTCATTATGATCCATGGTGGAATTTGTCTACAGAAAATCAAGCAACTGATAGAGCATATAGGATTGGACAAAAAAACAATGTGCAAGTATATAAATTAATTACGAAAAATTCTATTGAAGAAAAAATATATGAATTACAACAAAAGAAAGCGGAATTGATAGATAATATGCTTAGTACCAAAACATCATTTATTAATACATTATCTAAAGAGGATATTATGCGATTATTTGAAGAATAAAGAAAGGATAAAGGTATGAAAGATTATATAACAATCATAGGTGGAGGATTAGCAGGAACAGAGGCCGCTTATCAAATTGCTAAAAGAGGCATAAAAGTAAAGCTATATGAAATGAAACCAATAAAATATTCACCAGCGCACATGAATAAAAATTTAGCAGAAATTGTATGTAGTAATTCTTTTAAATCTAATTTATTAACCAATGCTTGTGGATTATTAAAAGAAGAGTTAAGAAGACTAGATTCTTTATTAATCAAAATAGCAGATGAAACTAGTGTACCTGCTGGACAGGCATTAGCAGTGGATAGAGAAATATTCTCAGAAAAGGTAACAAAAGTAATTGAAGAAAATGAAAATATAGAAGTGATACATGAAGAAATTACAAATATTGAAGAAATAGCAAAAGAAGGAATTGTCATTATTGCTACAGGACCATTAACTTCAGAGGGATTGGCAAAAGATATTCAGAAAATAACAAGTCAAGATAAGTTATACTTTTATGATGCAGCTGCTCCTATTATCAACAAAGATAGTATCAATTTTGATATTGCTTTTTACGGAGATAGATATACACAAGAAAAGAAAAAAGAAGAAAGTATAGAAGAATGGAAAAAGCGATTAGAAGAGGAGAAAGAAGAACAAAGTTATATTAATCTTCCTATGAATCAAGAAGAATATGAAAAATTCGTAAAGAAATTGGTCAATGCAGAAGTTGTGACTTTACATGATTTTGAGAAAAGAGAAATTTTTGAAGGATGTATGCCCATAGAAATTATGGCAAAAAGAGGATTGGATACGTTACGATTTGGACCATTAAAACCAGTAGGGTTTGATGACCCAAGAACGGGAAGAAGACCATATGCAGTTGTACAATTAAGACAAGATGACAAACAGGCAACCATGTATAACATGGTTGGATTTCAAACCAATTTAAAATATGGAGAACAAAAAAGAGTATTTTCTATGATACCAGGATTAGAAAATGCTGAATTCATAAAATATGGTGTGATGCATAGAAACACCTATATTAATTCTACAGAATTATTAGATGAAACATATAACTTAAAAAGCAATCCTAACATTTATTTTGCAGGGCAAATTACAGGAGTGGAAGGTTATGTGGAATCTATTTCTTCGGGAATGGTGGCTAGTTTGAATGCTATACAGGATTTTACAAATGTTGAGGAAGAACATGATAAACATAAAATTATGTTTTCAGAAAATACCATAATAGGTGCATTAGCAAAATACATTTCTACTCCTAACACAAAATTTCAACCAATGAATGCAAATTTTGGTATTTTACCAGAATTAGAAGGAAAGAAGATAAGAGATAAAAAAGAAAGGTATATGCAATTGGCAGAAAGAAGTTTAGGAAATTTTAATATACATGCTTAATATATAGAAAAGGTATCATTATATGAATGATATCTTTTTTTTTATAAACCAAATATTACAAATATTACTAAAATATGACATTTCTATAAAAAATATATTATTTTACATAAAATTATTGTAAAAATAGTGCATTTTTGATATAATTATAAATAGGTGGAATTTTATTTTTTTGAAAGGAGAATACAATGGAAGAAAAAATAAATGAATTAGAGGAAAATATAAAAGCATGGCAAAAAGAATTAGAAGAGGTATGGAATGGAAGAGATACAGATGCAGCAGAAGTAGAAAGAAGAAATTTAAGAAATTTAATTAATAATGCACAAAGAGAAATTAATCA
>CASEEU010000071.1 GCA_949287075.1 uncultured Eubacteriales bacterium
AATAAAGAAATAGAGGAAAACATTAAAAATATAGAGCAACTTGAAAAAGAAAAGAATTTACTAAAAATAAAAAATAAATATCACGATTTACTTGGTCAAAATCTTTCAGTATTACAACAATATTTGAACAGAAATGAAATAAACGAAGAGAATTTTGAAGAAATTAAATTTATGATAAAAAATATGTTTACTGAATTAGAAGATTCAGAAAATATTGACCAAAACTTGCAAAATTTAATAAAGATGCATAAGAAAAATGGGACGAACATTATAATAAATGGAAAATTACCCAAAAGCGAAAAACAAGCAAAAGTGTTTTTTGAAATAATAAGAGAGGCAACAACAAATGCTATAAAACACGCAGGAAGTTCACAAATTTTTGTAAATATTAAAGAAACTCTTGAAGATACATATATGGTAATTACGAACAATGGTAAAAAACCGAATGAATTTATTACAGAAAATGAGGGAATAAAAGGAATGAGGAGAAAGGTTGAAGAATTAAATGGATATTTTTATATTTCAACAACACCTAGATTCTCTGTAAATGTTTCCATAAAAAATACTAACTAACAAAAGCAACTACTATTTTGAATTTAGTAGTTGCTTTTGCTATTGGTTTTTATTCAGGAGATTCAAGATTAGGAACTATTAAACCATTTGCTACACAATATATTGAAAGCTTTCCTAGGTTATCATATCCAGTTTTTGAATAAATAGAGGAAATATGAGATTTTAATGTTCTTTGCGAAATTTGAAGTTTAGCTGCTACCTCATCTCTATCTAGTAATTTGCAGTATAAAGTAAGAACTTTTAATTCAGTATCTGTAAGATTAGATAATATATTTTCTTTTAAATAGTTTTTCTTATCATTAGGATAAATAGAATAACCTTCTAAAGTATTTTTAATAGTCATAACCATAGCATCTTTACTAATATTCTTATATATAAAACTGTCAATTCCAGATTCTTTACTTTCTTTAATAAAGTTATAATCTAAAATACCAGTCATAATAACAATTTTTATATCAGGTAGTTCTTTTTTTAAAATTTTAGAATAAGCTATGCCACTTGAATTTTCTTCTGTACATATATCCATTAATATTAAGTCTGGTTTATATTTATTGCATAATTCCAATGAGTCTTTTGCATTACCACTAGTTGCAACAACTTCAAGATCATTTTTTGAATTTAGTGTTTCAACAATCATATCTCGTAACATTTTATGATCTTCTATTATAATTAATTTATACATACATAATTCTCCTTTTTGTTTAATTATATCCTACAATATTTAATTTTACTACAAAATGAACAAAAAGAAAATATTTTAAGTAAAAAAAAATAAAATTGCACTTTTGGGGCAAAAAAAACCTAAAAATTACCTCTAATGTACGATGTAAAAAATAAAAAGGTATGATATATATTAATATAGATATGAAGGGAGGATTTTTTAAAATTAAGTAGTAAGCTCAAAGGGAATAACATATATATAAATATTTAAAATTTAAGGAGGAAAAATTATGGGATTTATTAAAGCATTTGCAGGAGCTATAGGAGGAACATTTGCAGATCAATGGAAGGACTTTTTTGTTCCTATGTCAGGAGTCCCAGCAACAGCTGGTATTTATCCAGCAGTACCACAAGGGACAAATGCAGGTAGAGGAGAAAACACAAAAGGTTCTAACAACATTATTTCAAACGGAAGTAAAATAGTTGTACCTGAAGGAATGGCGCTTATTACAATGCAAGAAGGAGGAATTACAGGATGTATTACAGAACCAGGAGGATTTGTTTTTTCATCAGATGATCCAAATTCAAAATCAATTTTTTCAGGAGATGGAATTATATCATCATTAATTACTCAAAGCTGGGAAAGATTCAAATATGGAGGTCAACCAGGATCTCAACAAACAGCATTTTATGTAAATATGAAAGAAATACCAAACAATAGATTTGGAACACAAGCCGAAATATATTGGGATGATGCATATTTAAATGCACAAGTAGGTGCAGTAACAAGAGGTACATATACATTAAAAATAGTTGATCCTATTTTATTTATTAAAAATTTTGTACCAGCAAATTATTTGTCAGACGGAGAAGTATTTGACTTTGCTGATATGGATAATGATGCAGGAGCACAATTATTTAATGAAGTAGTAAGTAGTCTATCTGCTGCATTTTCAAACTATACAAATGATCCAAGCAAAGGAAATCGTATAACAAAAATACAAGGAGACCAAATAGGATTTGCAAAATCATTATCACAAGCTGTTGAGGAAGGATACCAATGGAAAACAGATAGAGGTCTTGAAATTATTAAAGTTGCAATACAAGCAATTGAATATGATGAAGATACAAGAAAATTGTTAAGTGATGTAAAAAAAGCAGATGCTTTATCAGGAGCAAGAGGAAATTCATTTATGCAACAATCTGTAGCACGTGGATTCCAAGCAGCAGGTGAAAATGGTGGAGGTGCTTCAGGAATGGCATTTATGGGAATGGGAATGAATGCAGTAGGAGGTGCAATGGGAGCATTTCAACAACCTGTACAACAACCATCACAAGAGCAAGAAGATCCAATAGAAAAATTAAAGAAATATAAAGAAATGCTAGATGCAGGACTTATTACTCAAGAGGATTATGATGAGCAAAAAAAGAAAATCTTGGGGGTGTAATGAGTGGATGTAAAAGAAGTAACATACAGTAATGATGAACCAAAAGTTGTAAAAACTGATGTTGGTGCAAAAGATGGGCAAAATAAATGTCCTAAATGTGGAGCTACTGATATATCAACAAATGCTAAAACTGGTAAATTAAGATGTAACTTTTGTAGACATGAATTTGAACCTGAAAAAATACAGGGAATGGAAACTGATATAAGTAAAATAGAAGGTGAAATAATTGGATCTGGAACACAAGATATTGTGGAAGATACACAAGATATTATAACCTTAAAATGTAGTAGTTGTGGCGCTGAAGTTGTAATTGATACATCAGAAAGTACACAGGCAAGATGTCACTGGTGTAGAAATACTTTATCTATTAATCAACAAATTCCAAATGGTGCTGTTCCAGATGTAGTTTTACCATTTAATTTGACAAAAGCAGAAGCAAAAAATCAAATAGAAAACTTTGTTGGAAAAAGAAAATTTTTTGCTCATCCCAAATTTAAACAAGAATTTACAACAGATAATATAATGGGAGTTTACTTTCCTTATATGATAGTTGATATTAATTCACATTCTCGTTTCTTTGGACATGGGGAAAAAGAAGTTCGAAGATATACTCGTAAAAGTGGAGATACTATAGAAACATATTATGATGCAGACTTGTATGAAGTTGAACGTGATTTTGATTTAACAATAGAAGGTTTAACTGTTGAATCAAGCTTAGATAAATTAAAAAGACAATCAAATAAAACTAATAATGTTATAAATGCTATTATGCCATTTGATGTTGAAAACAGTGTTAAATATAATGCAAATTACTTAAAAGGATTTACTTCTGAAAAACGTGATACTAATATTGATGATTTAAGACCATTAGTTGACGCTCAAAGTAAAGATATAGCAAGATTTGCAGCTAATGAAACAATAAAAGATTATAATCGTGGTGTTAAGTGGGATTCAGAAGAATTAAATGTAAAAGGTAAACAATGGAAAACAGCCTATTTGCCTGTATGGTTATATAGTTATCAACAAAAAAAGGGAGAAAATAATAGTATATTACATTATGTAGCTGTTAATGCAAGAACAAAAGAAACAATGGGTAGTGTTCCAATACACATGCCAAAATTATTTGGGGTTTCATGTATAGTTGAACTACTAGGAGGTATTGCTACTTGGTTTCTGGATTTTGATGACTATGATTGGATATTCCTATTATCAGGAATTGGATTTTTTACTATGATGTATTTAAAATATAGAAATTCAAATGCAAGACATTACCATGAAAAAGAAACTAAGAAAAAAATGTTTAATTTGAAAAAAGCTGATAATTTCATTAAACATGAAAAAGGTCTTTCAAATCCAATGATGGAAGGTGCTAATAATACTAGGGTTAATGGTCAAAATATAAGTGATACAATATTTGATACATTATCAAAATTAAAATAACAAAATAATTAGTAATAGACATATAACAAAATAATCAATCATTATCTAATTCATAATAAAAAAGGAGACTAATTATGAATATTAAAAGAAAATTAATTATAATGCTATTATTTGCTTTTTCTTTCATTTTACTACATAGCAATATGGTATTTGCTAAAGAAACATGGAATTCCTTAAATTATGATGTTACCTTAAATCAAGATGGAAGTGCTGATATTATTGAAAAATGGGAGATTTATATTAGTGAGGCAAATACATTATTTAAAACCTTTGACGATAAATCGAAAATCGAAAATGTAAAAGTATCTTTAATGGAAGAGGATAAAGAAATTCCATTAGAACAAGTAAATGAATGGCAATATCATGTAAACGAAGGTTGTTATTATGGTGAAAAAAATCCAGATGGGAATTTTGAAATAGGTTGGTATGTAGGATTAGAAAACGATTATGCTACTAGAAAATACCAAATTTCATATAAAGTTATAGATGCAGTAAATATACACAATGATTGCACAGAATTTTATTGGAAGTTTTTAAATGACCAAAATAACATTTCAGGTGAAAATATTACTGGACAAATACATTTACCAGATGGAATTAGTGATATAGAAAAATTAAGAGTTTGGGCTCATGGTAATTTAAATGGCCAAATAAATAGGACCTCAACAAATTTAGTTAATTTTTCTATTCCAGAAATAGATTCAAAAGAAATGGTAGAGGTTAGAATAGTAACAGAAGAAAATATCTATCCAACAACTATAAATAAAACTTCAAAAGATATGTTGGCAACAATATTAGAAGAAGAACAAAAATGGGCTGATGAAGCAAATAAAATAAGAGAAAAAAATGCAGCAATAGAAAAGACAATTAAAATAGTAGAAATTATTATAGCAATATTTTTTGGTTTAAAAGTTTTTAAAGCTTTAAGATATATGAGTAAAATAAAAAATACATACCCTAAATACACTTATGAGATGGAATATTTTAGAGAAATTCCGAACGAAGACAATGCAACTCCTGCAAGAGCTCTATATATTACAAATTATAAAAAAGATTATGATAGTATAGAAACATCAAAAGCTTTTTCTGCATCAATTTTAGATTTTTGTTTGAAAAAAGTATTAAAAATGGAGATAAATAGTATAGGAAAAATTATTTTAACATTAGATAAAAACATAGACCCTGATAAAACATTTACTCCAGATGAAGCTGTTGTATATAATATCTTACTTAATGCTTCAAGAGGAAGAAAACAAATAACTATTGATGACTTAAATGCATATATAAAAGGTAATGGAAAGCTAGTTTATAATGCTATTAATCTAATGACAAGAAATACAGAAAAATATCTAAAAGATGAAAAGTTTATTGATGAAGAAAGATTAAATACAGCAAAGAATATAGAAGCATATAAAATGATATATGTATATATAGCTATTCTATTTTTAATATTTGCAGTGACATTAATGTCATTATGGCTTTTTATAATAGCATCTTTAAGTTTTACATGTTCAAGAATTTACTCAATAACTTACAAAAACTTTTCAGCTTTAACTGAAAAAGGATATAGAGAACAGGCTAATTGGAAAGGTTTAATCAATTATATGAATGATTATTCTTTGTTGAAAGAAAAAACAGCACCAGACATTGTTTTATGGGAAAAATTTTTAGTATATGCAACAGTATTTGGTATTTCAGAAAAAGTAATAAAACAATTAAAGGTTGTACATCCTGAAATGTTTGAAGAAAAAATCCCTATTGAAGAAGATGATTACTGGAAAATTATCAGAGATTCGAGATTTAATATATTAGATATAACTAATATGAGTAATAGTATTTCTAATACATACAATCAATCAATTAATTCATCATTATCTAGTAGTGGTTCTGGATCTGGTGGAGGATTCTCTAGTGGCGGAGGCGGCGGCTCTGGTGGAGGAAGCTGTGGAAGCCGTTAACAAAATGCGATACAGTTTTATTATACATAATATTAAAAATAAAATATAGGAGGTGAGATATATGGGATTTTTTTCAAAGGAAGAATGTAATTTTTGTGGTGCAAAAGAAGGATTTTTAGGCAGAAAAACATTACTAAATAAGAGTGGATATATATGTAAAGAGTGTGAAAAAAAGTGTAGTTTTTTAATTAATGTATCTGATTTTACACCAGAAGGACTTGAAAAACATATGGCATATATGGAAAAACAAAATAAAATATACAAAGAAGCCTATGAAGTCCTTGATAAAAAACAAAAAGAAAAATTTGTAAGTAGTTTTAGAGGTATTATATTTGCTGACGAAATCGCAATGTTTGAAGTAATAGATCCAAAAGCAGATAAAAAAGTATATAAGGAACTATTTAGATATGACCAAATTGATGATTATCAAACTTATGAAATTGAAAATACAGATTCACAAAATGGAAAAAAATATGCTGAAGTTGGGGTTATTATTAATTTAATGAGTTCTGTAAAAGATATCTGGGGTAATAGTGAATATGCAGAAATGTCAAATGTTCATCCTTATGTAAAAGAATTAAAAATCACATTAGGTAAAGATGTTGATACTTTAAGTTCTACAAAAGGAATAATAGATAAATTAGATAAATTATTCAATAGGTATGAAGATAGAAGCCTTTTGGGAAATATAAAATCATCATTTACAGGAACAGAGGAAGAAAAAAGAAACAGAGATTATGTTAAAAATATTTTTGGAACAGCTGGAAGTATGCTAAAATCAAAAATAACTAAAAATGAAGATGACATACAAAAAGCAGAAGAAAAGAAACAAGGACTTAAAGATATGACAGAAAATTTAGCTACTGATAATAGAGCAAAATATACAAAAATTGCAAATAGTGTAGAAGATAGAATTTTAGGAAATTAAAAAGGAGGAAAAAATTATGAAAAAAATAATGATTATATTGTTAGTAATTATAATACTTGCAGGAGGAATATTTATGATTACTAGTTTGGTTTCAAAAAAAGGAGATTCTAAAGCAATAAAGAATCCAGAAGTATTAACTTGGGATAACGAAAAAAATTATAAGGTTTCTGTTACAGTACCTAAAGAAAAAGGATATGAGTTTGTAGATAAACAATCAGAAAAAGCACCATATGAAGATAGTTTGGTAGAGTTTACACTTGTTGGAGAAAAATTTATAATTGCATTTGAAGCTGCAAGCTATACATATCAAACAAGTTATGCATATAAAGAAAAATACGGAGAAAATGACAAGCCTAATTTTGAAGAATATAAAAAAATGGTAGAAGAAAAATTAAATAGTATACAAGGTAAAATAGTTCAAGTTAACGGAGAAGATGTTGTTGAAAGATCTATAGGTAGTGAAATACGTGGAGTACAAAGAGTAATTAATGCTGATGGAAAACTATTTAATAGTGCAGAAAAGGGTGGAATGCTTATAGCAGATATATACCCAACAGATCCATCTGTTGAAATTGATACTTTATTACAAGATGAAGAAGTAAAGGCAATTATTGATTCTATTAAGATAGAAGCAAAATAATTAACCTAAAGGAAGGAATAAAGATAAAATGAAAAAAATAATAATAGGTGTTTTTATTGGAATAGCAATATGTATTATTAGTTTTGTAATATATCTTAACTGTTTTATGTTTGTTCCAGACGAAGGTGGAATGGAAAATATAAATGAAATAAAATTTGGTGGATATACAGCATCTGAATGGGAAGAAATGATTAAAAAATTTTATAATGATACTTATGGTAGTGCTCCAAAAAGTATAAAGTGCTATTATAATGATGATAATAATTTTATTGCAGAAATATATTATTATGAACCAGAAATATCGGAAGAAATACACTATTTTTATGTATTTGAACCAGAAACTTTATATGCAAGAGGAGAAGGAAGTGAATGTATAGACTTTATAAATGGAAAATATCTTACAGTTAAAGTGGATTTTTCAGGCAATGAGTATTTAGCAATAGGATATGTAACAGATTTAACTGAAGATGAATTTATAGAAAAAAACTTTTATTATACATATCCTTATTATGAATTAGAAGAACTTAATTTATGTTCTGCTAAAAGTAAAGAAAAAGGAGAATATAATACATTTGTATTTATTCCAAAATCAAAAGATGTAAAAATATCATTATATGAATGTTCTATAAACTTTAATGACGGAGAACTAAAGGAAGGAAAAGAATTACTTAAAAATTGCACAGAACCATTAAAAGTTTATACCAATTATTTTGAAGAAACTACAACACCAAAATATTGCATTATATATGAATATAATGGAATTTCAAAAACTGTTCCTATAGTATTTAGTGGAATGGATGGATCACTTGATTTAACAGAGAGTAAAGGTACTATAAAAGATATATCAATATATTAAAAATTGTATTAAAAAAATATTAAAATTTGACTTTATGTCGAAAAATGTAATAATAAAATTAATAATATAATCGGAGGTGTTTTTATGGATTACAATTATTACGATAACTATGATATTTGGAATTATGCTACAGAAATTGATAGCACTACTACAGCTACTGGGTTAGGTGTATTTGGTGCAATGTTTATTGTTTACTTAGTTGTTGCAATAATAATTGCAATATTACAAATTGTTGCAATGTGGAAAATCTTTACAAAAGCTGGTGAAAAAGGTTGGAAATCAATTATACCAATTTATAATATAGTTGTATTATTTAAAATCTCTGGTCTTTCTCCATGGCTAATTCTGGTTTATCTAGCTGGTATAATTCCTTTTATTGGATGGATTGCTTGCTTTATAATAACAATTATGCAAGCTAATGGATTAGCTAAGTCTTTTGGAAAAAGTACAGCTTATACTGTAGGATTAATATTTTTAGCTCCAATATTTTATATGATTTTAGGATTTAGTAAAGCTGAATATATTGGAACTAAAAAATAAAATGCATAATTATATAAATTAGAAGTTAGAAATGCTTAAAAAAGAAATTCTAACTTCTATTGAAGTATATTGAAAATTAGTTATAGATAATTATATTGCATTATATGAAGTTGATGAAAAATATAAGCAAGTAGTCGTATATAGAGTTTTATATGGTAGAATGGATTATTTGAAGATAATGGAAGAGTAAACATCTTCCAATTTTTTTGCATTAAAATATTCAAGCGGATACAAAAAAATCCCAAATATCAAGAGCAAACATAAAAAGAAAATTTATGATGTGTCTATTCCATTTTAGTAAAAAATAAGTTACAATATATATGTATTCAAAATTAATAACTATAAAGAAAAAAATTTATAGTTATACCTGTTTATCAGGGTAAAGCTGATTTAGTTCAGCATTACTTTGCAATTTTGCAAAGGTAAAGTAAGTAGCACTTTAAATAATGCCACTTATAGTCTAAACACAGCTATAGGGGGAATTGTGCTTAAAATTAAATAAACAAAGAAAAACAAGTTAGATTTAAACAAGTCAGACTTGTTATTTTTTGTGTAAAAATAAGAAAGGAATGTTTTATGAAAAATAATAAATGGAGGATATTCCAAATTGTTCAATTTATATTGTTTTTTGGAATTAGTTTAATTTTATTTTTTAGAAAAGTCGATGGAAGTGGAGCAGAAAATACAGCAGAGGTAAAATTAATAAGTTTGGCTATATGGCTAGGATTTTATTTATTTTTATTGGCTCTTGAATATGGAATACGATTTTTAATAGCGATAAGTAAAAAATGAGTAAAAAAGAAAAATAAATTTATATAATACTTAATAAAGATAGCATTTCTGCTATCTTTTAATTAGTCTTGTTCAATTATAGGTTTAATCTCGGTATTGTAGTCAATATCTAATACATTGCACAAAGCAACTAATTCAAAGTCTTTTACAATACTTATACCTTTTTCCATTCTATATAATTCAACTCTATGTATATCGATTCCATATAATTGTACTCTCCTGCATACTTCTTCTTTTGAAAATCCTTTTTTCTTTCTATGTTCTAATAAGAGATTACCAATTATATTTGCCTTGTTATTATACTTCTTCAAAAATTTTCCCTCACTATTTCCTTTTTTATTGATTTTATTACAAATTTTGTGATAAACTGTAACAGAACCTTACGGTTTTGGGATTATTTTATCCATTTTTTAAAAAATTATGAGAAAAAGAAAAAAAGGAACAAAAATAGATGAGAAAAATTTTATAAATAAAAAAGCTAACAATATACCCCCATATAATGTTAGCCTTAAAGAATATTTATTTTGTATTTAATAAAACTGTTATCATTTTGTTAATAACAGATTTATCCCTATCTGTTAATAGTTCATATTTGTCAATGATATCAGGGGACTTAATAAGGTCTTTGAACAGTTTTACAGAAGAACATTTTGCAGTATTACAGATATTTATTGCATTGTCTATGCTTATACCTGCTTTGCCTGTTTCTACTTGTGATAAAAACTGTGCATTAATATTTAATTGTTCTGCAAATTCTTCTTGTGTTAAATCTAGGTCTTTTCTTATATCTTTGACATTGCGACCTATAATTGTACTATTATCCAAGTTTGACATTAACTCACCCCAGATAATAGTATAATAAAATTTAAAATAAAAATGAAATAGACATCATCTCTAATTTAATGATAAAATTGTAGTCAGCAACTCTATAAAAATGGATTCTTTAATGTCAAAATCGAGGTAACAGATATAGAATATAAATAAAAATCTATTTTATAACTATATCTATATAATTTTTTTATGATTGGAGGTGAAAATGTGGAATATATAGTTTTTACATTAGTTTTTATTGTTATTATTCTAATTTGTTTGATAATAGATCAAAAAAGAAACTATGAGTTGGAAATTACTAAAAAGAATAGAGAAATATCATCTATTACAAGTGAATCTAACTTTTACAAAAATGAATATGAAAAAAGAAAAGATATTGTTGAGATAAACTATGAAGTTACTAGTGCAGATGAATTTATGCCATTAAATAAATTAGAATGTAAGCCAATATACAAAGGGAAAAAAGCCCTAATTGGAGATTATCTTGTCTGTTCTTATACAATTACAAAAAGAGTTTTAGAAAGCTTAGGTTTTAAGGTTTCTATTGCTTTAAGTAGTGATGAATTAGTACAAAAAATTAAAAATAACGAAAAATACGATATAATTTTTACAAACAACATATATAGAGATGGAACAGGAGAAAAATGTTTATCTATATTAAAAAGCATAAAAGATTTTAATACACCTATTGTTATTCATACAATTACAAAGAATGCAAAATATCATTTTGAAAATGAATTAGGCTTTGATGCATACATTGAAAAACCAGTTACACAAACCAAGTTATTACCTATTTTAGAAAAACTATTACGGACAGGAGGGGAAAAATGTTACCAAAGACATTTAAAATTGTTTATTTATTAAATGGAAAGACTATTAGTACAGAATGCTCAGCTTATTCTTTACATGAATATATTGATAAACTTATAGAAGATGGATCAAAAGTAATATGTCTTTTTGCTAAAAATAATAAATCAAAAAAGCCATTAGATGAAAATACGGTTGAAATGACTAAATATTATAATTCAAGATACAATTACTATTATAAACAGTATAAAAGCAATAGAATAGATAAAATTACTTTTGAAAAAATAAAGGAAGAACTAAAAACTTTAAGAAAAGGTAGTAAAAATGTAAAGGAGTTTGCTGATAAATTTGTTATATATGAAAAAAAAGAATTGAAGAAAGGGTAGTTTAAATTGGAAAGATTAGTAGAAGAAGATATTTTGAAAATTTTTGAGAATATAATAAACACAAATAACAAAAGAGAGATTTTATCTATGATAAAGTCAGACATACTTGATTTTTATAGTGAGATTACACTATTAGAATTAGAGTTTCTTTCTGAAAATATTTATGATTATTGTTGTTTGATGGTAAACCAAATAACAGAAGATAAAATAATGTGGTACATAACAAGAAAAAATGCAGAATATTATAATCAAGTATCGGAAAGAGATAGAGAAAAATTTTGTTTTAATTTTGAATTAGAACCTATGCAAAAAATTATAAAAAAATACATTGAGATATTAAAAGAAGAAAAGTAATATATATCAGTTAATACTAAAAAATGTACCTTATATGAAATAATAGATAAAATATTTGGATATATATCAAATAATATAAATCATAAATTTTCTTAAATGGGAATTTATGATTTTTTTGTGCGTAAAAAAAGCAGATACATTGCTGCATCTGCTAAAAGATTTAGTAAATATATAAATATATGAATCCATTTATGTATAAGCTATTTATACCACAAAACAGCCTAAAATTCAACAAATTTCTTCATCTTCTGTTATTTCATCATTAACTACATCTAAGTCAGGATAGGTACAATACAAAAATGGTATATCAGTAGTTATTTTCTCTACATCTTCCCTATTAGGAAAGGCTAAAATTAGTCTATCAGATTTAGGGAGGTATAGGGGAGAATTAACTAATTTTATAATTCCATTTTTATTACCTTCATCAGCTACGATTATATGATACAGTAAATTATCCTTTGTTAGAAATGTAATATATATTGGAAAATTATTTCTATGAAATGTTACAAATCTACCTTTATACCTGCATAAAATATCTAATGCTATAAGCATATTTTCATCTATTTTTTGTATATTATGAACAAATATATCTCCTTTTTTACTAATTACATTACTTGATAATATGTTTTTAAAATTATTGTTGTAATCATTAAATAATCTTTGTAAATGCTCTATTTTAGCAGAGCCAAAATCTTGTAAAAAATTTATAATTTTTGTATCTTTTTCTTTTATTTTAATCACCTTCTTTTATTAAATTATTCGCATAAGATAACCGTAAATTAACTTCTTATCTTCTTTTATTTCTGTGATTCTTATTAACACATTGTCCTTAAAGTGTGGATAACTATTAAATCGAGGTGGAACTCTTGCGAGAACACTAACATTGGAATTATCTAATTGTACTATTATTCCACTATTTTGTTTTGGAAATGCTATTACTTTTCCTGTATATTCCCCACCTTCAACAATGTATTTTCTTATATTTTTAAATGGGTTTTCTGTAAAGTCTTTTGCTGATAATTCAAATAGATTATTTTCAATATCAATATTCTTAATTCTAACTTTTAAATCTTGACCTGCAAAGTAATAATCTTTACAATTTACTATATATGTATGTTTCAAGTTTTCAGCTTTTATAATTACTTCTTTTCCGTATAAATCAACTATAATATGTTTTGTTCCAACTGCTAATATTCTAACAATTACTGTATCATTTGTTTTGAGTTTTGGTAATTCTATTTTGGAGCGTAGTTTCATAGCATCTTTCCTACTTGCAATAGCGATATTACTTGTACTATCATATTCAATTACAATAAAATCTATTTCTGCTCCAAGCATACCACGAATAATAGATTTATTTACTTTTTCTATACCTAAGTGGGTACTAGGAATTAAAACTTTTATTCCTTCATACCAAACTATTGCACAAGATATATTTTCTCCTTTTAATTTATAATATTCATCTTCAATTCCAGAAATTTTGCCGGTTAAAATTCTTTTTTCTTCTTTACTTCTCAATATCTCTTTTAGTGCTAGTTCTTCCAAGTTTTCACCTCCAATTAAAAAAGCACCTACCTTTTGGTAAATGCCATATTTTAATTTTTTGTAATTATAACATTAGGGTTCATTACTAATATACTATCACAGTCCCAACCATACAATAATTCATATAATCGTTCATCTTCACTTATTAAAACTTCTATTGCATCATATTGTTTTGATAGTTTCTCAAAATCTAGTGTTACAAATATTTTATTTACTATATGATTATCTTCATTTTGAGGTAATTTATCAAGACACTTTATATTATCAATAACAAGTATCTTTGCATTTTCTGATAAAGAAAATTGTAGTTTTTTTGTTAAATCTTTAGATTTTAAATCAATTTCAGTACACCATTCTTTCCAGCCAAAGTCTGTATCTTTTCTACTACCCCAAAAGCCACCAAAAGGCTTTGTTGCTTCTGGTCTATTTGATATTGGAATAAATTTATCAATATCAAAATTGTCATCTCCATAATGAATATATTGCATAGTTTTATTCCTCCAACTATTTCTTTACTTTAATTTCACTTGAATTTATAATATAATTTTTTGTAATTTTTGATTTATATAAATTCTCTAATTCATCATATGTTTTATTTGTATTTTTTAATAATGTACTTGCAAAATCTTGTAATTCTTCCTGTAAATCTTCTTTTGTTAAGTCTTGTACCAATTTATTTTTATAAATAAAATTCAAAGTATCTTTATATGAACTTATTGAAAAATATATATCTTTTTCATCTTTTATATTATCTTTTTTCATTTGTTCTTTTATGTTTTGTAAGTCTTGATAATTGTATGTTAGTATCATTTTATCACTTCCAATTCTAATCTTTATATAATTATAAATTTACCTATCTTTTTATTTTTTTTATAAATAAAAAGTATATTAGTAATCCATCAATTATAACATCATATATTCTGTAACCATCAAACAATATAATGCTAGAAAATATAGATATCAATATTATTCCTATACTTATTATTTTAGGGAATATTCCTTTTTCTTTTGTTATCCAAGTAAAATAAGCAAGTATGGGTGAAAAAAATGCAAATATGGTCCATCCAATAATAGTTATATTACTATAAACACCTTCTGTTATCATTGCTACTGCATAATAAGTTAAAAGCATACCAATACAAAAAGGAAAAATATTAATCATTGCTTTTTTCTTTGATTCACTATATATTGAAATTAGTGTTCCAAATAAAATCCATATTGCCATTTGTGATAAAATATTTCCTAAATTTTGAGTATAGATATCTAATAATCTACTAATTATTCCTAGCAATAAACCTATAATAAACATACTAATTGGGTTTAAAACTATTTTTTTCAAATTTAACACTTCACTTTCAAATTACTGCTATTCAGCACAATTATATCATACTTTTAAAAATTATCAAAACTTCTTTTCCTCTTTTTAGTATTTTTTTTAGGTGTTTTCTTTGGTATATTTTCTACATTAGTATTCTTAGTCCACTTAGGCTTATAATCATAAATTGAACTATCCTTTAACTTTTTAGCAAGTGGGTGTTCTGTATATCTCATTTTATCTAATAGAAGTGGTTTATTTCCTCTTAAAATAGCAATTAATTTACTTGTAGGTAATCTTAATATTTCATCTTTATTTAATAGATTTCTTTGTAATACAGTAGTGTTCTTATCACCATATTCTAAAAAATCACCTTCTATTGAATTTGATTTCCTAACAGAAGAAGTTTCAGCTGTTGAAACACCTATTAAATCGCAAAAAAAGCCGAGCTGTTAAGGTATCTGTTGTACCTAATCCTAAGGTTGTATCACAGTTTCCAATTATTTCATCAGACATTTTATTAGGATAACGGCTGTCGAGTTGTCCGTTTATTTTGAGTTATTGGAATTAATCCGTATGCCGTCTACTTCTAACCGTGCTAATCTTCTTATTAAATTCGGGAATTTGACCGTATATTTGCAAATTCGTCTAAAAAACAGAAAACATCTACATCACATCTTCCACTTGGTCTTGAATCTGCATATCTAACTAATTTTATAAACAAAAAGGCATAAAAAAGCGAACTTAAAAAATCATATGCTCCGTTCATATCATCAGTGATTACATAATAAATGCAAGGCTGTTTTCCTGGAAGTGTTAAATCTATATCACTTGCAGAAGTTAATCGTTGTAAATCTTCATTTTGGAATGTTTGCAAACGAGTACCAAGTCCAGTAATAACACTTGCTTTTATAGTATCTGAGCCTGATGCAAATATGTTGTAACTTAATTTAGCTGGGTTTTCATTAGGAAGTCCTTTAAACATACTGTCTATTTCCCCTAAATCTCCACCAGCCACCTTTTTATAAATATTTGTTAAATTATTTTGGTCTACAAGTATTTGTAAAAAATAAAACTCAAATGCTTTCAAAAGATTTTCTTCCGCTCTTGGCCAGAACTCATCTTTTCCATTTTTCTTTTGAGTGTTCATAATAATAGTATTTGAACTCATTTGAACATCATTGATATTCTCATTTTCAGCCAAAGGATTCCAACGGTCGCTATGCCTCATATCTTTTAAATTTAAAACTCTTACAGTATAACCAATGCTCCTAAAATAACTGGAAGTAATTCGATATATTTCAGCCTTTGGATCAGTTACAATTATTGATTTTCTGTATTTAGATAATTCTAATAAATTTGTAAGTAAAAAAGCAGTAGTTTTCATACTACCAGAACTACCAAACACACAGATATTTTTATTAAAGTAACTGTCAAACGGTAATTTTACTAATTCATTATTATATTTTCCCAATATAATACCAGGAACATCACCAACACCAAGAATTGTTTTCATTTCATTTTCAGTCATCCAACTAGCAGTACCATAAGTGCCATCTTCTGTTTTAAAATTAACGCCTTTATTTTTATCTTTCTTTTTAAAAACAACAAGTAATATATCTAATATAATAAAAATGGAAATAAGGGCAATTACAACGCAAATAGTGGCATATAATTTATTGGTTAGTATAATATTTTTATTAAAACATATATTTAAAATTTCTATATAATTTTCTACATTTAAAATAATAACAATATTTATAATTAAAAACAAAAATAAAAATATATAAAAGATAACCTTTTTAATCATAGTAAAAAGGCTCTTTATCAATATATTGTTCCAAATCTATAACACAATAATTACAGTTTGGAAGTTCTTTTTTTAACCTTTCCTTTAATTGTGAACTACATACTATATCAGCATTTTTATCTTTGTTTTCTTTTAAGAAATATTTAATTCTATTTACTTTTTCTGTGTCAAAAAAATAAAAGGTACTTATATATTTATTCCTATAATCTGTATATTCACAAAAATTATAATCAGATAAATATATATTAAACCTTTTGTATTGTTCTTTTATTACATTGTACCAATTTATACTTTGTAAGTATTTTAATTTTTCTCTATTTTCCTCTGTATCTTTTACAACTAATACTTGATTCATTCCAAATGTAAAATCATTTATATTAATTCTACTTTCATCGTTTGTTAAAATAAGAATATTTTTAAATCTTTTTTCTTTTTGTATATCGTATAAAATTAATCTTATGTATTTGCTGTCGTGTTCTTCTGTTATGTGGTATGTTAGGTATTCAAAACCATTTATCTCTAATATGCCGATAAATTTTCTTGAAGTAATAGTAAATTCTTGCTTATCTTTCATCTCAAATGAAGGAATAAATTTTACAGTATTACATTTATTATAAAAAGCTGCTAAATGGCTAATGTAAAGTAATCTTGGTAAATATTTTCTATTCCTATTTAATTTATTGTATGTAAAATTAAATAGTCCAGCAAATTCAATCCCTAATTTATCTAAAACGATAAAATGAGAATTAGCCTTTTTTAAATATTTTTTAGCAACTAAATTACTAATTCTTTTTTTGTAGTATTTCTGCGAACTAAAAAAATACTTTGTATCCTTTACATCTAAATATTGATATTTTGATATAAATTCTATTAAAGATATTTCTTCATCTCCGTTTGGAAAATTGTTCAAAGAAGTTCACCTCCTAATAAAACAAATTAAATTTTCTATGTGTCTTACTTTAAGGGAAGTGGTGCTCCAGCTTCGCTTACACACCCTTACCACCACCAAAGTAAATAGGGATTTAATTTTCTAAAAGCCTTAATTTAAAAGAATTTTAGAAATTTTAAACTGTCGCAAAAATCAAAAAATTTTTCTTTCAAAAAACTATACTTTAGCATTCTACTTTTTTCAAAAATTGCCCTACTTTTTTACTATCTAATACATAAATTGTTGTGTGTGGTGTTTCAGAAAATTCACCCCTGCAACAATAAAACATTTTAGACATATTATCATCTTCAATAACACCACTTAAAATTAAAGCATCTGCAACAGGTTTTACATATTTATTATCAATATCCCAGCCTTTTATACTATCACAGACTTTGATATATATAAATACCTCATCTCCAAATAATCCTTTGTATTGTTTTGTTATTTCTGCTACATTTAACAATATTCTTTTATAAGTATGTGTTTTCAAGTTCTTAAAACTTGGTAGTGTTTCAGGTACATATACTTTTAATATATCATCTTTTAATTCAGCCTTATAATTATCATCAATAGTTTTAATTTTTTCATATTGAAACTGGGCATTTTTATTATATTCTTTTATTTCAGCTAATAAATTGTATCTTACTTTTTCAAAATTTAATAAAAAACTTTCTACTTGCATATCTGTTAAACTATTGCTTTTTATTGTATTTTCTATGTGGTTATTTAAAACCTTTAATTGTTTTTTTATCTTTTCATTTATAATCATAAAAAAAGTCCTTTCATTAGTAGTATAAAAGGGCAAATATAGGAAAATTATCACTATTCCTCTGATTTTAAAAATTCTTCATAAGCATCAAATACTGCATCTGTTAATTCTTTTCTTACTTCTTGATTTAAAGGGTGTGCAGTATCCCTAAAATGTCTTTCTCCGTTTCTTACTCTCCTTGATGGCATTGAAATAAATCTCTTGTCATCTTTTTCAAGTAAAGTAATTCCTCTTATGATAAATTTGTTATCTAAAATAACATTTGCATAAGCTAAGACAGGTCCATTTTGTCTTGCTCTAAAAATTTTAACATTTGTAATTTCCATACGCTTTTCCTCCTATAAATTTATTTTTGAAGGGCAAATTTATAGGAATTAACTAACAAAATTTAATTTCCTGTACGAGGTAATGTCTTTGGTTTCTCTGTTTTTGGTATTCTAACTATTGTATGAAATTCATCTTCATCATCTAATTTTACATCTAAATAATCTGCTGTAATATATGTGTGATTTTCTATTATTTGATTATTTTGTAAATCTGCATTTGCTGTAACAATAATTTTTGTACCATCATTTTTAAATCCTTTTTCTACTGGTTTTTCAAATACAAATCTAACTTCTGTAACATACTCGTCATCTGTTAAACCTAATGTATCTTTATCAAGCATTATTTCTATATTTTCTTTTGTATTACATGTTTTAATTGTTTTCCAATTAGAGTTATTATTTGTTATATATTGAACTTGATATGTATTATTTTGATTAAATGTCCCTGTTGTAATACTTTTTGCTCTAACTTCTGATGGAAGAATATCGCCCCAAATAAAGTTATTTACTGTATCATTTGATTTATTTTGAATATCAAAATTATATGTAATATCTTCACCTGGTCTTGTTTCAACTGTTCCAGTTTTTTCAACATCTACAATTAAATTTACTACATCATTTTCAATATTTAATACAACAGTTTGTCCTTTTTTAGTTATTTCAAAGTCAAATTTATTGTTTTCAGGGAATACATAGTAATCATTTTTTGAGGTTTCAACTGCATACCATTTTCCAATGGGTAAATATTTTAATTCTCCATAACCATTTTGAATATGAACTGTTCCAAATTTTTCATTTGTTTCTGCATTATAAATATCAAATGTTATATTTGAAAGTTTATCTCCTTTTTTATCTCCTGTATATTGATTATCTTCAGCTGCCGTTTTATTTATTTCTACCTTGTTTTCATATACTGTTGTAGGTGTGCAATCTTTATCTTCAACTGTAACACCAATATATGTGCCACCAACTACAACACAGTTTTTAAAAGTAGAATCAACTTCTAATCCTTCTATTACTTTTGCTGCAACAGTAATATCTTTTGTACTTTTGAAATTAGATTTTACACTATCAAACACAAGTGCAAATTTTGTGATATATTCATCATCTGCTAATTTTTCTTTTGTAAAATCTATTGTATTATCTGTTTGTGTACTTAAATTTGTTGCTATTGTCTTTGTGTTTCCCTTGTTTGTTGCATAAGTTACTTTATACTTTAAATCTTCGTTAAAAGTTCCTGTTGTAATACTTTGTAAACGAACCTCACTTGGTAAACTATCTTCAATTCTAAAATTTTCAAGTCTTACAGAAGATGAATTGTGAACATTTGAAATTTGATAATTTATAACCTCATTTCCTTGTCCTTGTTTATCTCCATCTTTTTCAACTTCTGTTTCTAATGTTACATTATCATTTTCAACTTTTATTACAATTTTTTGACCATCATATTCAAGAGTAAATTCATATTCTGCTCCTTCTTTTCCTATTTG
>CASEEU010000072.1 GCA_949287075.1 uncultured Eubacteriales bacterium
CAATGAGACCACTAGGATGGAAGAGTCCAAAAGAAAAACTAGAAGAATACATGTGTAAAGTAAAATAGCAGTCATAGAAAAAGGTACTTCAAACAATATAAATTTCAATTAAGTGTGACATATGTTTGACAAACCTACAACTTATACACATTTATATTTCCCTATATATTGCAAAGACTAACTTGATATGATATACTGTTTATAATTTTTTTTGAAAGGAAAAAGCTTATGGAACAAAAATATATGATTAAATTAGAAGATTTTTTTGATTTTGATTCGAAAGAACCAATCAATCGATTAGCTTATACAGAAGAAGATTTAAAATATAAAATAAAAATTATTGAAAAAATGAAAGCATTAGGTATGCAAATAACGCTTGACAAAGCAGGAAATATTTGTGGTACGATTTCTGTTGGAAATCATCCTCAAAAAACAATTGCCATTGGTTCTCATACAGATTCTGTTTACGATGGAGGGCAATTTGATGGACCTGTTGGTGTTGTAGTAGGTCTTCAAACAGCTGAAAGTTTGATAAAGAGTAAAAAATGTACAGGAATTATTAAAGTTCCTATCTATGCTTGTGAAGAATCTAGTCGATTTGGCAATGCTTGCTTAGGTAGTAAATATTTAAATGGTACAATTACAGAAAAAGATTTTTCTTCTATTGTAGACCAAAATGCCTTAAAACAAGGAAAAACCATCACTTTACAACAAGCAATCGATTTTGCAAATTCCTATTTAAAAGAACATGTTGACGATATTCAAGAAGTTGATAAAATATTTGATACAGTTGATTATTCCTTAGAAGCACACATTGAACAATATGATAGCTTAAAAAAAGCTTATAAAAAAAGTAAACAAGACATCGTTGGTATTATCAATTCTATTGGTTCAGCAGTAAGAATAAAATATGATGTAGATGGACAAGCCAATCATACAGGTTCTACCCCTATGAAAAAAAGAAAAAATGCGGTTGATGCCACTGCCTTTATTGGTAAAAAAGTTCGAAAACTTGGAAAACGTTATGAAAAACAAGGTCTTGGTAGAGCTAGTCAAGTTGAAATTAATACACCTGGACACAATGGTAGTTTTAATCAAATACCAAACCAAGCAAATGGCTTGATTGATTTTCGTCTTCAAGGAGAAAACACTCCAGAAACTGTATTAGAAGATTTTGAAAATATTAGACAACAAGTAGAAGCAAAAACAAAAACAAAAATTACTCCAACAGTTGTATCAAAAGGTACTCCTGTTGTTACCAGTAAAGAACTAAACCAAAAATTAACCACAATTTGTAGTCAAAAAGGAATACAATCAATTGAAATGCCTTCATACCCTGGTCAAGATACAGGCTATATACCAGCTAAAGAAAAAACAATGATATTTATTCCTTCTACAGGTGGAAGTCATAATCCTGAAGAACATACAAAAAAGAAATTTATTCAACCTGCCACAACACTTTTTACACAATTATCTAAAGAATTATTAGAAGAAAAATTTAGAGATGCTCAAAAAGTTTCTATTACTCCAAAATCAAATTATGAATCTTCACACATTACTACTTCCAAAGTTACTAGTCGCGATACGGATTATGAAAATATGTTAAGTTAATATAATTTATGAAATTTAAAACAGGGAAACTTATTTCAAGTTTCCCTTTGATTTTTCTAAATACTTTTACTTATATGCCTCTATTTCCTCTATAATCTCCTTCCCTGTCATCTCACAAGGAATATTCATTCTCTTAATAGCCTGTTTATCTAAATTTTTAAAGTTATTCATTCCAATATCTCTATAAGATTACTGTTTTGCATTTCTAAACATTCTTCCCAGCCTAAATATTTTATACCATCTATTTCTTGACCAATTTTATCTGTTATAATAAATATAGATGCTTTCACTTGATACTTCTTCAGAATCGGATAAATATATTCATGATTACTGTAATATCCATCATCAAATGTTATTAACATTGGTTTATCTGGAACCGTTGTTACGAAATTATGATATAGCAAGATGGGAACTTTGACATCTGCTCTTTTTGTATCTCTTTTTTGTCTAATCACCATTCCAATAGAAACCACAATTACGACAATAATCATACATACAATTATCAATTTTTTCTTCGTACTCAATTTACTTCACCTCTTTTTATTATATTTATGATAAACATTTTTTGATACTTATCACGATTTTTCGACAGTTTCATAAGATACTATGAGGTGATAAAAATGTTTTTCATATCTATGATAATCGCACTAATATGTCTTATCTGCTCAATATGTATCAACATCAATTGGATATATGATATTTCATGTTATTTAGGCTATTTCTTGGCAATCTATCTCGTAACTTTTATAGCCATTATTCCAGGATTTCATTATGTATTTAACTTTGTTAGTTTATTACTTCATAAAAAAGATAGGAAGAAATCCTATAATAAAAAAGAAGAAGATGTTACGATTTTGATACCAGTATATAATGCAAAAAAATCGATAGAAGATACTCTTAATTCCATTAAAAAGCAAAAATACTGTGGAAACATTTATGTAAAAATGATTGATGATGGTTCAAATGATGGAACTTTAGAATTATTAAAATCAATGAATTTAGATTCTAAAATAACATTAATAGAAACAAAACACCAAGGAAAAGCAAATGCACTTAACAAAGGATTACAAACTGTATGTACGGATTATACGATTACAATTGATAGTGATACTGTTTTGCATCCTTTAGCTGTTAGAAATATCATGCATAAATTAGTAAATTCTAATAAAAAAACAGCTGCCACAGCAGGTTGTTTATTTGTTAAAAATGCAAGAAAGAACTTTATGACAAAAATACAACAATGGGATTATACACTAGGTATCTTTGGTGTAAAACTAATGCAAGGTAATTACAATTCCACATTAGTTGCCCAAGGTGCTTTTAGTGCTTATAAAACCAAAATACTAAAAGAAATTGGTGGTTGGCAACATTGTGTAGGAGAAGATATTGTTCTGACTTGGCAATTGTTAAGTAAAGGTTATGAAACCAATTTTGCAAAAAATGCAATTGCATTTACAGTTGTTCCAGAAAAATATAAGGAATTGGGTAAACAGAGAAAAAGATGGGCTAGAGGTATGATAGAAGCTTTTAAAAAGAATAAAATATTAACTTCTAAGAAAATGTCATTGAAGTCTAAATTCTTAGCATGCTTTAATGTCTTTTTCCCTTTTATCGATTTAGCACTTCTGATTTTTGTACCACTTAGCTTAATTTTCTTAGCATTTGGAAATCCTTTACTACTTGGTTGGATTTCTTTATTGGTTATTCCTTTGGGACTATTGCTATGTTTATTAATCGAAATCAAAAGAAAAAACATGCTAAAAGAAATTGATTGTAAATTAGAAAAAAGAAGCTGTTTAGCATTTATTGTCTATATTTTAGTATATGCTTTTATCTTAGCTCCTTATTGTCTAATGGGATATATTTCAGAGTTAATCAATTTAAAAAAGAAATGGTAATTATGATAAGGAAGGAAATTCTCCTTCCTTTTTTATTGTTCATATGAATTGCTTTCGTATTACTTATTAACTCTAGAAAAGCTATCTCCCTCTTATTTGAAGTATACATAAATTTATGGTATAATAGAGAGTGATAACAATTGTAGGAGTCTTCCTTGCGTGACATCAGGTGTATGCAAGAGGACATTTATTAATTAATAAGGAGGAAATGCATATGTGCAAAATTAATCTCGAAAATCTAAAAGCCGCTAACGAAGTTTTTCGTCGGTTAAACAATCTTCATCGGTGGACATCTGTCATTACCGATGATAAGTACAATGAGCTGGCAAAACAGGCTTTGAACTGTGTGACAGCTTATATGCTGGCATCATTTGCTGAGCAACGTGGAAATATCGTTCATTGGGAACGTTTCCCAAAAATAGCCCTGTATCGGGCATTTCAGAAGGTTTATGTGTACTTCGACACAGGAGAACACATTATCAATGAAATCTGTAGGATTGGAAATATTAACAAGGATGCTTTCAACAAAGCAACTACAGAGATTATTGAAGAATTAACCACTGAAGAATTTTCTGACTTTCTGTCAGAAGGAATTGGAACCTATGAAATGAAGATTTATCGGGCTGCAACCAAAATTGCAACTTTGATAGAGTTGGAAGAGATTGCTCCAGTGATGAACAATCCAAAAGAGTATCGGGAAAAGTCCGATGAAATTCGGCGTTCCATGTTAGTGTAAAATAAATTCGGGAAAATTAATTTAATAAAAATAAGATACCCAATTCGAAATTGTGTTAAAATAATAAAAACAAACAAAATTTAACCAATTGAAAGGGGTATCTTATGGAAAATATTTTACACGATTTTAA
>CASEEU010000073.1 GCA_949287075.1 uncultured Eubacteriales bacterium
ACTTTTCCTGATTTAATTTCATTGATTGCTTTTGTTACATCCATTGTAACTGTTCCTGATTTAGGGTTTGGCATTAATCCTTTTGGTCCTAATACTTTTCCTAATCTTCCTACAACACCCATCATATCTGGAGTTGCAACAACTACATCATAATCAAACCAGTTTTCATTTTGAATTTTTGGAATTAATTCTTCTGCTCCAACATAATCAGCACCTGCTTTTTGAGCCTCTTCTGCTTTTGGTCCTTTTGCAAATACTAATACTTTTTGTGTTTTACCTGTACCATTTGGAAGTACAACTGTACCTCTTACTTGTTGGTCAGCATGTTTTGAGTCAACTCCCAATTTAACATGTAATTCAACTGTTTCGTCAAATTTCGCTTTTGGCATTTTCTCAATAATATCTAAAGCTTCTTTGATATCATATTCTTTTGTTTTGTCAACTAATTTTACGCTTTCTGCATATCTTTTTGATACTTTCATTTTTTTAACCTCCTTTGGTATTAACGAGCTCTGCTCTCCCAATTAATTTATTTTATTATTATATTGTAAACTTTTATATTTTTAACCTTTATCTTTTAAACCCTCTATCTTGTAAAACAAATCAAAAGTAGTAAGATTTGCATTTTTGTCTAATTAGTTCAAGCCGAAGGTGTACGTTTGTACATCGAGGTTTGGAACAATTAACAAAAATGTAAAGATTGCTGCTTTTCATTTGTTTAGATTAATCTGTAACAACAACACCCATAGATCTAGCAGTACCTTCTACCATACTCATAGCTGTTTCTAATGATGCTGCATTTAAATCTGGCATTTTTTGTTCTGCAATTTCTTTTACCTGTGCTTTTGTTATTTTTGCAACTTTTTCTCTATTTGGTTTTCCTGAACCTTTTTGAATTTTTATTGCTTTTTTGATTAAAACTGCAACTGGTGGAACTTTTGTTATAAATTCAAATGATTTATCTTTGTAAACAGTGATAACAACTGGTATAATCATTCCAGGTTGATTTGCAGTTCTATCATTAAATTCTTTAACAAATTGCATGATGTTAACACCACTTGAACCTAAAGCTGGACCTACTGGTGGAGCTGGTGTTGCTTTTCCTGCCTCTATTTGTAATTTAATAATATTTGTAACTTCTTTTTCTGCCATTGTAATGGCACCTCCTTCTTAAATTTCCATTAACCTTATTTTATTTTTTGAACTTGTGAGAATTCTAGTTCAACTGGAGTTTCTCTTCCAAACATTGAAACTAAAACTTTTACCTTATGTTTCTCTTTATTAATTTCTTTTACTGTTCCTGTAAATCCTTCAAATGGACCATTCATAACTTGTACTTGTTCATCGACTTCATAATCCACATTAATAGAAACATCTTCAAATCCCATATTACGAATTTCTTCTTCTGTTAGTGGAATTGGATCTGTTCCTGAACCTACAAATCCTGTAACTCCTCTTGTATTTCTTACTATATACCAAGATTGTTCTGTTACAATCATTTTTATTAATACATATCCTGGAAAAACCTTTTTTAGATTTACTTTTCTTTTTCCATCTTTTATTTCAATTTGTTCTTCCATAGGAACAATGATATCAAAGAAATAATCTTCAAGTTCTCTATTTTTTATTGTTTTTTCCAAATCTTTCTTTACTTTGTTTTCATAACCTGAATATGTATGTACAACATACCATCTAGGCATCATATCATAATCTTTTTGAGACATGTATAAAAAGCCTCCTTAATAAAATTATTCTACACTATTTTCAGTAGTAGCTTGATTTTCGTCCACTGTTTCTTCTGTTGCATTCGTATCTGTTGCATTCTCAGTTGTTGTGTTTTCAGTATTTGTTGTTGCATTTTCAGTTGTTGTTGTGTTACTACTGTTTTCACCTTCTGTAGATTCTATTGTTTGTATAGATTGTTTTATTTTATCTATTCCATATTTATTTAATGATTCAAAAGCAAAATCTAAAACAAATACAATAATTGCAGTAATTAAAACAATTGTAATAACAGCTACTGTATTATTAAGCAATTGTTTTGGTGTTGGCCAAATTACTTTTTTTAATTCTGCTTTTAAACCTTTAAAAAAACTTTTTTTGTTTTTGTTATCCTTATTATTTTCTTTGTTAGTAACTTTTTTATCTTTTTTAGCCATTTTATATCCTCCTTAAAATAGCTTATTAACTATTATTTAGTCTCTTTATGTGTTGTACGTTTTTTACAGAATTTACAATATTTAACGATTTCTAATCTATCTGTATTGTTTCTTTTATTCTTTGTTGTTGTATAATTTCTTCTTTTACATTCTGTACATTCTAATGTTATATTTTCTCTTGGACCTTTTGCTGCCATTTAAATACACCTCCGAATTTTACATTACTTTTTTAAAACGATGTGAACGCATGTCCGTAATATACATACGCTTAAATATTTTACCACCTTTTCCTTGATATGTCAATGAATTTTTACACTTTTTTAGATAATTTTTTAAAAGTTTTTTAATTATTCATTGAATTGAATTTTTACTAAGAAAAAAGAAGAATTTTTTTCTTTCTTCTTTTCTACTTATTTCTTTTTTCTTCTATTTTTCTTCTTTTTTTGAACAGAAAATCCAAATTTTCCAAGTTTTTTTCCTAATGCATAATAATGTCCATTTGCATAAGCAATTAAATCACATTTAGAAATATCAAAAGCACCATTTTCATCTATATATTGTTTATCTGCATCAATTGCTAAAACATCTGCTATAAATATATGATGACTTCCCATTTCTTGTATTTCTCTTACCTTACATTCTACAGAAACAGGACTTTCTTTTATCATTGGACATTTCACAAAATTTGCTTTTTCTTTAGTCAATTTCATTTCCTTAAATTTATCCACTTGACTACCTGTTTTTACACCACACCAATCTGTCGCTCTTACCAGATTTTTATTTGTCAAATTGATAACAAACTCTCCTTCTTCTTTTATTAAGTGATACGAATATCTACTAGGTCTAACAGCAATATATACTGTTGCTGGATTGGTGTTTAGGATTCCAGTCCAAGCAACAGTAATAATATTTGATTTTTCCATTGTTCCACAACTTACCATAACTACTGGTAGAGGATATAAAAAAGTTCCTGGTTTCCACATTACTTTATTGCTCATAAGCTTCTCCTTCTTTTTTATCTTTTCCTTCTCTATCTTTTTCTTTCTGTATCGTATTTAATTTCATAACAGCAGACAACTCATTTATATCATTTAAATCATGAAAATATTTTCCATCTTTATCTTTTATAACTTCTCCCAAATATCCTCCATTATATTTTGTTCCTTCTATACTATCTTCTGAAAGAAATATATTGGCAACAAAATCATAATAATCCTTATTTTCAATTTTTCCTGTTTTAGGATTTCGAGATAAATCAATCATATTTAGATTGGTATATCTGACATCCCATTTTTTCTCTCCATCTACTGTTCTAGTAATTCTATATGCATCAATCATTCCTGTCATATTTCTAACATTTCTATATCCTAATCTACCAATTTGTTCGATTACTAAGATTGTTCCATCTTTTCTAGTAAGTGTTCGTATTGTACTTTCCCTTGCAGCCTTTTCCAATGGTTTATAACCTATTTGTTGAATAGTATCTGTTTGAGAATATTTTTCTACACTATATTTTTTTCTCAAGATTCCTTGTCTAATTCTTTCATCCTCTTGTTTTTGTATTTCTTCCAGTTCCTCATCATATAATGTTCTTGCTTCTCTATTTTTTATTTTTTCATAGGCTTTATCTATTCTTTTAATTTCTCTTTCTATTTGTGCGATATCTGCTTCCAATCCTGATTTTTCTCTAAAACCTTTGCTACTAGTATCTTTTTCAAGTCTACTTTGTCTTCCTTTTAATAATTCTAATTCATCTGTTTTATTTTTTATTAGACCACTATGCATTTTAAATAGAAAATCATCTATTTTTTTGGAATTAGAAAAATTATCATTACAATTTTTTCTAGAAGTAAATAAAATTCTATAAGCATCTTCTGTCACTTTTCTTTCTTTTTGTATTTCATGTTTAAAATTTTCTACTCTTGCATCTAATGCTGCATCATATTGCGCTCTTTGTTCACTATTTCTTATTTGCAAACACGCTCTATCTACTAAATTCATTTCTATTTGTAATTTTTGTTTAAGACGTATTAATTTTTGTTTTTCATGTCCTTCTGTAATTTTTATTCTTTCTTCCAGTCTTTCAATTTTTTTTGAAATTCCCCTTTTCGTATCTTTTACTTTTCCTATGATGAATTCATCTCTTGCTTGGTCAGTAGTTCTCATATATACAGCATCTCTATTGGTTCCTATGATTTCATAAGCATTTCTTTTGTCTTCCATAGATTTCTCCTTTCATCTTTCTTCATTTATATTCATTCTATGTTTTATCATATTATCTTTATTAAAAACTACCTTTTTATTATACCATATTTTTCCTTAAAAATCAAAAATTAGAAATTAATATACTATATAAATATACTAATTTCTAACTTTTTACTTATATAAAATAAAAAATCTAGCAACAACCTATCTTCCCAGTAGGGTAACCCACAAGTATTTTCGGCACATTTAGGCTTGACTTCTGTGTTCGGAATGGGAACAGGTATTACCCCAAATGTCATCGTCACTAGAAAATTATTGTATGCATAGCACACTCAAAAATACATAGATGAAAAATAAGTTTTAAGATCTTTCTCTCTTTTATTAAAATTGTGGTTAAGCCCTCGATTTATTAGTATTGGTCAGCTTAATACATTACTGCACTTACACCTCCAACCTATCAACCACATAGTCTACGTGGAATCTTACTACCTTACGGTATGG
>CASEEU010000074.1 GCA_949287075.1 uncultured Eubacteriales bacterium
ATTAATATAAGACCAGTATCAGATTTAAGAAATAAATATCCTGAAATTGAGGAATTAGTTTTAAAAGAAGATGAAGCAGTATATTTAACAAAAAATGGATATGGCTCAATGGTTGTGATGAGTTTAGAAAAATATTCTAAATTAATTAGTGATAGAGAATATGATGATTATATTGAAAATGCATTAGATGAAGCTGATAGAGAAGCTGAAGATCCAAACACAAAATACTATACACATGAGGAAATGAAAAAAATGGCTAGGAGGATATTAGATGGCGAGTAAAAAATACACAATAAAATATACAGCTACTTTTATTAGTCAATTCAATAATATTTTAAAATATTTCATGAGTAAATTAAATAATAAAATTGCAGCAGAAAATTTTTATATGGAAGTAATTTCAGAGATTGAAAAAAGAAGTCAAAGTCCCGAGAGTTATGAAAAATATATATCACAAAGAAAAAGAAAATATGCTTACTATAGAATTTATGTGAAAAATTATACAGTTTTTTATACAGTAAAAGATGATGTTATGGAAATAAGAAGAATTTTATATTCAAGAAGAAATTTTGACGATTTCATTTGAAAGAGGTAAATGAAAATATGAAAAATAAGAATGCTTTAAAAAGAGTAGAAGAATTGAAAAAAGAAACATATCCTTATGAAATGGAGCAAATGGGAACAAAATTGATTATAGAGGAAAATGTGTATCCAACAAGCGAAATTGCTGAATATGTTATAAAATCAATGAATATATTAGAAAAAGAAAATGTAACAAATAAAAAAATACTAGATTATGGTACAGGGTGTGGATTTTTAGCAATTCAAGCAGCTAAAAGAGGAGCAGAAGTTATTGCATTAGATAAAAATCCTTATGCAATACAATGTGCTAGAAAGAATGCTGAAAGCAATCATGTTAAGGTAGAATTTAGATTAAGTGATTGTTTAAATGCTATTAATGATGAAAAGTTTGATATTATTTTAGCAGGGATGCCTTGGGATAATGATATACCTGATAATTATATGGAAATGGCTTTGTTTGATAAAAATGGAGAAATGAAAAAAGCATTATTTAAGAATACAAATAAATTGTTAAATAAAAATGGATATATTTTAATGACATATGCAAAATTTATGATGGATTTTCAACCAATTGAGGATTTAATAGAATCAAATATAGAATATGAAATTGTAAATAGACCAATCATTAATCATGATGAACACTATATCATTAAGCTTTGGAATAAAAAAGTTTGAAAATAAAGAGTTTACAAAAATTGCTTATTGATAAAATTAGCTAAATATTGTATAATAAATAAGCATGTGCAAAGTACATGGGGGTGTACTTGGTTTCGACATAATACTAGAAGGATAGATAGCAAGTAGTGGATTCTCGTTGGCCACTTAAAAAAACGGGAAACTAAATATAAACGCAGAAAATAATAATGAGTATGCTTTAGCTGCCTAGTTGCAGCTACGCTTTCCTAGATGTCCCTACGCATTTAGATAAAGTGTCATATTAGTAGGAAACAAAGCTATCTTTGCTTTGGAGATAGTGGGTATTTTAAAAGCTATATCTAATTTAAACCTGTTTATTGGTGTGAGTTAGATGAATATAAAAAATAAACTAAACTTGTAGAAGTCTATTTGGAAGGTATTATGGACAGGAGTTCGACTCTCCTCACCTCCACCA
>CASEEU010000075.1 GCA_949287075.1 uncultured Eubacteriales bacterium
GTGTTGTTGTTAATGCCAGTTTTTGAAAAATATTGATACTCTTAAAATTTGTATATCAAAATACTTAAAAAATGTATATTGATATAGAAGAATACATATTGAATAAATTTATAAAATTTTGATAACATTTGACAAATGGATAAAAAAATGCTAAAATATTACTAGAATATGAATAAAATATAAAAATAATCATAAAATAGTAATAAAGAGGTGAGAAAAATGAATTGCTATAATATGGTGTTAGAATATATAAATAAGAATGAAAAAGGAATACCAATTTTTATTGAAGAAATCAAAGAATACATTATTAAATTCTATAATGAAAAAGACAAAGAAAAAGTTTTCAATAATGTTAAAGCAATTTTAAATAGAATGAATAAAGAAGGCATAATAGAAACAGCATATAAAGGAATTTATTATATTCCTAATGAAAACATATTTGGAAAGATGTTGTTAGGAAATAGAAAAATCATTCAATATAAATATATAATGGACAAAGATGGAAATATTAAAGGATATGTCACTGGAGCAAAGCTTTTTAATGAGGCACATTTAACTACACAAGTTCCAAACATTATAGACATTGCAACAAATGAATGTAAGAACTTTAATAAATATGAAAACAAGAACTTAAATGTTATAATTAGAAAACCAAAAATAGAGATAAACAATGAGAATTATAAGTATTTGCAGTTATTTGACTTAATAGAGAATAAAGACAATATAGGAATTGAAGTAGATAATCCAGATGAAATAATTTATAATTTCATTGAAGAGAATGACTTAGATTTTGAAAAGATAATTAAATATGCTATGGATACAAAAAGTAGAACAGTCATAAACAAAATACTTGTCCTAGCAAGATAGGAGATGAAAATGAATTTACATTTAAACAAAGAACTATTTAGAGAGTTTATAGATAACTTAAATACAAGAACTGGTATTGATTCTGATATTATTGAAAAAGATTATTATGTATGTACAATATTGAAAGAATTATCAAAAAATCAAGATGAGTTGCAGTCATACTTTAAAGGTGGAACAGCAGTTTATAAAATATTAGATACAATGAATAGATTTTCAGAAGATATAGACTTAACAGTAAAAGTTCTTCCTGAACAATCAAATACCAAAAATAAAAATAGACTAAAAGAGTCAGCTCTAGGTTATAAAATTGAAGGACTAAAATTATCAAAAGAAGAGTGTATTGATAATAAAGGCAGTGTTACAGGAATATACAGATACAATTCTATTTATGATACTAGCAAAGATCCACTACATAGAGCAGGAATTATACAAGTAGAAGCAACATCTTTTACTGTTAGTGAGCCATATAAAAGATATAATATTGAGCCACTTATATATAAACTAGCCAATGAAAATGAAAGAAAAATATTAAAAGAGCAATTTGGAATATCAAATTTCGATATAAACATTATTAAGCTAGAAAGAATGTTTATAGATAAATTTTTTGCAGCAGAGTTTTATTATATTAGAAATATGTATAAAGATACATCAAAGCATTTATATGATATTACAATACTAGCAAAAACAAAAGAAATCAAAGAATTGTTACAAAATAAAGAAGAATTAAAACAGTTAATTTCATATAAAAGACAAGAAGAAAGCATTAGAAAAGGTGGAATTGATGCTAATATAAAAATAAAAGATTTTACATATTTGAACCAAGACTTTAATGAGGAATTATTAAAGGAATTTGAAAATATGCAAAACAAATATGTATTAAATGATAAATACAAAATAGAAATCAGTGAAGTAAAGAATACTTTAAATGAAATAATAAACAATAAAAATATTGTATAGACGAAATAAAAGAAGGAGATGTATATGAATTATAATTTTTGGGGATTAGATATAACAATGTGTTTTGGAAAAGATTGTCCAATAAAAAATGATTGTATAAGATATGTAGCAAAACCAGAAAAATATCAAAGCTATTTTGAGGAAAGTCCATATAATGATGGAAAATGTACTTGTTATAGGGATTATAGAGAATATGATGAAAAATATATAAAAGAAAATTTTTTGAAATGTAGATAGAAGAGGAGCAAATAATATGGAAATAAATGAAATAGTGGAAAAATTAAAATATTACACAGAAGATTTACCAAAAGAGGCATTAAAAGAAGCAATTAAACATAAAGAAGAAATAACACCAAAATTACTAGAACTGTTAGAATATACAAAGAATAATCTAGAAAAAATTTATTATGAAGAAGACGAGTTTTTTGGCTATATTTATGCTATATTTTTACTTGCAGAATTTAAAGAACAAAAAGCTTTTCCTTATTTAATAGATTTAATAAATAGAGATAAAAAAGAAAATGAAGATATAGTTGATTATATTATAGGAGATGACTATCCCGAATATTTACCAAGACTTTTAGCAAGTACATACAATGGAGATGACAAAGCGTTATTTGATATAATTGAAAATACTGATTTAAATGAATTTGTAAGAAGTAGTGTACTTCAAACTTTTGCAATTTTATATCTTAATGGCATAAAAGATAGAAATTTTATAGTAAATTATTTTAAGAAATTACTAGATGATAAAAAAGAGGAAGATAACTCGTATTTGTATGAAGAGATTTTTGTAGAAACAGAACATTTAAGATTAATCGAATTGGATGGTATTATAGACAAGATATTTAATCTTATAGAGGATAAAGAGGAAATACAAGAATTAAAAGATGTATTTGCAAATAAAAATTATAAGATTAACAAAAATTTGTATCCATTCAAGCCTTGTTATGAATATATATATGATACAATAGGAATAATGGAAGAGTGGCAATGCTTTAGATATAGAGAAGATGAAGAATATGAACAGTCTAATGATAATAAAGTTTGTGAATATATAATATCAAATAGAGCAAATAATATTGAGAGTAATAATAATCTAGGAAGAAATGATTTATGCTATTGTGGAAGCGGTAAGAAATATAAAAAATGTTGTATGAATAAGGATAAATCAAAAGATATTGAAAAATTAGATTTTATAGATCATTGTATATCTAAAGCGGAATGGTATTTAAAAAGAAAAGAAACGAAAAAAGGACATGCTTTATATAGAATGGCTTGGTTTGATGTTAAAGATATATGCAAAGAAAATAACATTAAGAGTATAAGTGAATATGATGAAAAATATGAAGGATATGATAGTTTGTTAAATTGGCTTCAAGATTATGACAATTTATTGGAAATGTGCGATGAAGAAGATAAATTATATGAAAGACTTGAATTATGGGATAGCATAGAAGAAATATTTGATTTAAACAATAAAGTCAATCTGTATTGGAAAGAAAGAACTATTAGAGAAAAGGCAAATACAGAATTTAGATTAGGGAATGAGGAAAAAGCAACTAAAATGATTGAAGAATATTTAAATGAAAAAGAAAATTGGGTATGGGGATATATTGAGATGGCAGATTGGTATGACAATAAGAGAGATGAAGAACACTATAACCTAGAAAAAGCCAAAAATATTCTTTTAAGAACAGAACAAATTAAAGATATGGAAGATATGGATGCAGTATACGAAAGATTAGAAAGTATATACGATAAATTAGGAGATAAGGAAAAATCAAAAGAATATGCTAAAAAATGGGATGAATATGTGCATAGATAATAAGTTGAAAAGGAGTAGAATATGGTAACATTATCTAAAATAATAGATGGATTGGAAATGGTAGATGATATTGTTGATTGTTATTACAATCCAGAAAAAGATGAAGTTTTTTTATCAAATATAGGAGAATATGGAGATTTAACAGAAGATGAAATTGATGAATTATTTGAAGAATCAATAATACTACCTACACAATATGAAATAAATGAATATCAAATGATGGTTGATTTTATAGA
>CASEEU010000076.1 GCA_949287075.1 uncultured Eubacteriales bacterium
TTATTTATTTTATAATATAAACAATCAAATAGGAGGTGAAAATAAATGGCAAGTGAAAAAATACTTAATCAAAAGAAAGAAGAAGTATCAAAATTAGCAGAAGAAATGAAAGAAGCTAAAATTATACTTTTAGTAGATTACAGAGGAATTAATGTATCAGATGTAACAAATTTAAGAAATGATATAAGAAATGTAAATGCTAAATATTCAGTTATAAAAAATAATATCACAAGAAGAGCATTAGCAGAATGTGGAATCGAAGGTTTAGAGGATAAATTAGTAGGTCCAACAGCAGTTATTATGAGTAATGAAGATTACTTAGAACCAGCAAAAGCAATTTACAAATTTAGCAAAGATAATGATTATTACAAAATCAAAGGTGGTGTTATTGAAGGTAAAGTAATGACTGCAGAAGAAATCATTACATTAGCAAAATTACCATCAAGAGAAACATTATTATCAATGCTTGCTGGAGCTTTACTTGGAAATATTTCAAAAGTTGCAGTTGCACTTGATCAAGTAAGAATCAAAAAAGAAGCAGGAGCTGAAAGTGTAGAAGCACCAGCTGAAGCTTAATTGGAAAAATATAAAATAAGAGTAGTGAACTTATATCACTAAAAAATATTTAGGAGGATTTTAAAATGGAAAAAATAGAAAAATTAATTGAAGAAATCGACAGCTTAACAGTTGTTGAATTAGCTGATTTAGTAAAAGCTATAGAAGAAAAATATGGAGTATCTGCAGTAGCAGCAGCTGCACCAGCAGCAGGAGCAGTAGCTGGAGGAGATGCAGCAGCTGAAAAATCATCATATGATGTTGTTTTAACAGAAGCTGGAGATCAAAAAATAAAAGTTATCAAAGTTGTTAGAGATGCTACAGGATTAGGATTAAAAGAAGCTAAAGAATTAGTTGATGGAGCACCAAAAACAATTAAAGAAGGAGTTTCTAAAGACGAAGCTGAAGACTTAAAAGCTAAATTCACAGAAGTTGGAGCAGTTGTTGAATTAAAATAATTTGTTTCAATATATAGAAAGCATATTATTATTTCATAATAATATGCTTTTTTTTGCTTTGGGGTAGAAAAAAATATAAAAGTATAATATAATGTCAGTGTAAGAATGTAAACTTGTTATAAATAAAAATTATGTATAACAAGAATAAAGAATTTATGTATTGAAGAAAGGAGGAATATCCATGAAATATATTGGTATTGTAGTTGCCATGGATGAAGAAAGGCAAGAAATACTAGACTTAATGACAGACACAGAAGTAAAACAAATTTATAATTTACGATTTATAACAGGAAAAATACAAAAGAGAAATTGTGTACTAATAAAAAGTGGAATTGGAAAAGTAAATGCAGCAAGAACTACACAAATTTTAGTTGATAATTTTGATTTGGATTTTGTTATTAATATAGGAGCAGCTGGAGCTGTTAACTATTTACTAAATATAGGTGATGTAGTTATTGCAAAATATGTTGTTCAACATGATTTTGATATAACAGCATTTGGACATAGTAAAGGATATATCACAGGTGTTGGTGATAAAATTATATGTGATAGAGGATTGGTATCTGCATTTGAAAATATGATAAAAAATATGGAAGAAAGAATGTATCAAATTAAAATGGGTGTTGTAGCATCTGGAGATATATTTTGTACACAAATTGAAATGAAAAATAAAATCAATGCAAAATTTAATGCAGATGTTGTTGATATGGAATGTGCTTCTGTAGGACAAGTATGTTATTTAGATGATATTCCTTTTATTAGTATTCGATGCATTTCTGATATTCCTAATGGTGAGAATGAAACAACATTTGATGAAAATTTAAAGTTGGCTTCAAAACGATGTGCTAATTTTATAAATGAATTTTGTTCTTAAATAAAAAACTAGGTTCTTGCATAATAATCAAATTAATTGTAAATACTGTATCTAAGGGGAAAATATGTTAGCAGAAAAAATTTTGATGCACATATAAAATTAAGAAAGGAGTGATTTTTTTGGATAGAAAAATTAGAGTACTACAATATGGTACGGGAAAAATGAGTATATACACAATGAGATATGTATATGAGAAAGGTGCAGAAATTGTAGGAGCAATTGATGTAAATCCAAATGTAATAGGAAAAGACATTGGAGAAATTATGGGATGTGAAAATAAAGGGGTAAAAGTAGTTAGTCTAGAAGATGCTGAAAACATAATTAAAGAAACAAAACCAGATATAGCAATTGTAACAACTATGAGTCTAATTGCTGATGTGGAAGAGGCACTTATGCTATGTGCAAAGCATGGAATAAATGCAATAACAACTTGTGAAGAAGCATTTTATCCTGAAAATTCAAATCCAGGTATAACAAAAAAATTGGATGAGATGGCTAAAAGTACAAATTGTACCATAACTGGAAGTGGTTATCAAGATATTTACTGGGGACAATTAATTTCAAGTATTGCAGGTTCAACTCATAAAATTACAAAAATAAAAGGAAGTTCAAGTTATAACGTGGAAGATTATGGAATTGCATTAGCAAAAGCACATGGAGCTGGCTTAACATTAGAAGAATTTGATAAACAAGTAGCATCATTAGATAGAATTTCAGATGAAGAGAGACAAGAGGTAATTAACAAGGGAGAATATTTACCTTCATATATGTGGAATGTAAATGGTTGGTTATGTGCAAAATTAGGATTAACTGTAAAATCTCAAACACAAAAAACTGTACCACAAACCTATAAAGAAGATATTGAATCTACAACATTAGAAATGACAGTAAAAGCAGGAACAGCTACAGGAATGAGTGCGGTTGTAACAACTGAAACAGAAGAAGGAATAACTTTAGAAACACAATGTATAGGAAAGGTATATTCTAAAGAAGATTTTGATAAAAATGAGTGGACAATTGAAGGAGAACCAAATACAACATTAATAATTAATAGACCATCTACTGTAGAATTAACTTGTGCTTCAGTTGTGAATAGAATACCAGATGTTATAAATGCAAAAGCAGGATATGTACCAACAGAAGAAATGGGAGAACTAAATTATAGAGTAAAACCGTTAAATGAATATATAATATAACGGATTGAGCGGGGACGTTTTTGTTATGGGGCATTTTTAAATATTGCTTTTAAATGACCTAAACAGAAACGTCTTCATTGAATAAAATACCAAAAAACTATATACTTTTTTTGAATTTTATGCTATAATATATGTAGTGGTAATTTTAGTATTTTACGGAGGTAAAAGGTATGTTTGAGAGTAAATATAGTAAGGTATTAACAGTAATTTTAATAGTGGTTATTGTAGCAATATTAGCATTATTAGGATTTTTAGGATATGATTGGTATCAAAAATATTTTTTGGAGAATGATGCATTAGCATTTGTTGAAAATTATACAAATGATGCAGGTGAAACAAGTGATCAGAATACAGATTCAGACAATACTGAAGCATCAAACCCAATTGATAGTCTTGAAAGAACAAATATAGTATCTGGTAGTTCTGGAAATGAAATGCCAACATATAAAGGATTTAATGTTGTAGGAACAATTGAAATACCAACAACCGACATACATTATCCGATATTAGAAAAAGTTAATACAAAATCATTAGAGACATCAGTAGCATTTCTATATGGTGCTGGAATTAATCAGGTAGGAAATTCAGTTATTGTAGGGCATAACTATAGAAATGGATTATTTTTCTCAAATAATAAAAGATTAAATATCGGGGATACTATATATATTACAGATAACTCAAAAAACAGATTAACATATAAAATTTATGATAAATTTGAAACGACTCCAGAGGATGTAAGCTTTTATTCAAGAGATACCGGAGGAGTACCAGAAATTAGTTTATCAACTTGTACAGACGATAGTAGTAAGAGATTAATTATACTTGCAAGAGCAGAATAAATAAAATAATTAAAAAAGAACATTAGACAAAGTCTAATGTTCTTTTTTAATTATTGCATTGATTGATTTCCAGGAAGGAAATAATCAACGACACCATAAATTAGAGCGCCTATTATAGCGGCAATCCATGAAATTGAATAACCTGCTACAAAAAATTGCGTAACATATAAGGTAATTGCAGCTAAGGCAAAACCTACAAATCCTTTACCAAAAGGACTAGCATGTAACCCTGTAAATTTAACAATTAGATAGTCTATAATACTCAAAACCACTGCAGCTATAATAAGTGTCGCGAAATTATTAATACTAAAACCTGGTGTAAAAAAAGCTGTGACAGCTAATACGATAGCAGCTGTTACTAATCTACCAATTATTTGCCAAACTGTTGATGTACCGGTTTTAGCATTGGTTCCTCTTGCTTCTGACATAATAGATAACCTCCTTAAATTTCTAGGATATATAAAAATATTCTAAAAATAATATTGTATAGAAAAATTGTTTTGCAATTTTTCGTGTCAACAAATCTAAGACACTTTTTAATAGATTTTAAATAATGTAGATATATTTATAAATTAGAAAAGATCTATTAAAATTTAGATTTGTTCTTTCATGAAGCATTTTTATAGGTTCTAAAAATAGTATTTACAAAAAAAAAATAATTATTCAAAACCAAGTATAAAAGTATTGAAAAATGTAAAAAATAAACATATGAATGAAAAAATGAAGGTGTTTGTATGTTAATAACGTTTTTTAGATCAATTGTTTTATACATAATTGTATTAGTTGTGATGAGATTAATGGGAAAAAGAGAAATTAGTCAAATGCAACCATTTGAGTTAGCTATTTCCATTATGATTGCAGATTTAGCATCTATTCCTATGACAGAAATTGGTATACCTATATTTAATGGAATTGTACCAATTTTAGGATTATTGTTAATGCATTTAGTTATTTCTGTTATAAATATAAAAAGCATTAACTTAAGAAAATTTATTTGTGGAAAACCAAGTATATTGATATATAGAGGAAAAATAGATGAATCCGTATTAAAAAAAGAAAGATTTACGATTAATGAGTTACAAGAAAGATTAAGGAGAAATAATATTTTTAATTTGGGTGATGTAGAATACGCAATATTAGAAACAAGTGGAGAAGTAACAGTGATTCAAAAACCAGAGAAAAGAGGAACTATACCAGAAGATTTTCAAATCGTGCCAGAATATGAAGGAATACCATATGATTTAGTGATTGATGGAAGAATATTATATGAAAATTTAGAAAAGTTAGGTAAAAATAAGAAATGGTTAGAAAAACAACTAGTTCCTTTTAAAATGAAACCGGAAGAAGCATTGGTTGTAACAATTAATGGAAAAAATCAAATTTTTTGTCAGAAGAAGGAAGGAAAAAAAAGATAAAATGGTAAAAGAATTTTTTATTTGTACAGTGATACTTATTTTAATATTTATAGGAAATGGAATTACACAAGGATATAGTAGAGGTTCTATAGAAAATATTAATGAAAAATTAACTAATTTAAGAGAAGAGATGAATAAAGAAAAAATCAACGATGAAGAGATCGTAAAACACGAAAATGAAATAAATAAACAATGGGGAGAAATGTTTTCAAGATTAGCTTATTATATAGAACACGAAGAACTTGAAAAAGTTTCAAGAAATTTAGAAAACATAAAAACCTATGTAACCTTGAAGGAGTATGATAATGCTACAAAGGAAATCAATGAAGTCATCTATATTTTGAATCATATAGAAGATAAATATTCTTTTAATCTACAAAATATATTTTAATGTCGCATTGAGTTCGTTTGTCAATGCGACATTGTTTGTCAATGCGACATTTTTTATTTTTCAATTGAGGAATTTATTTTAGCATATGTTGCTAATTTTTTATATACCAAGTCATTAATGGTACCAGCAGGAAATTTTCCATTTCTATCTTTTTTTCCAGCAGGAACACCTGTTAATATTTCAATACCTTCTTCAATAGTAGAAACAGCATAAATGTGAAATTGCTTATTTCTTACAGCTTCAATTATTTCATCTGATAATTGTAAATTATCTACATTTTGGATTGGAATCATAACACCATGTTCACCAGTTAAACCACGCATTTTACAAATTTGGAAAAATCCTTCTATTTTTTCATTAACACCACCAATTGGCTGAATTTGTCCTTTTTGGTTAACTGAACCAGTAACAGCAATGGACTGATTAATTGGTATTCCAGATAGACTAGAAAGTAATCCATATAATTCTGTACTAGAAGCACTATCTCCGTCAACTCCATTATATAATTGTTCAAAACAAATACTAGCGGTTAAACATAAAGGAATATCTTGTGCAAACATTTCGCCTAAATAACCAGTAAGTATTAAAACACCTTTAGAATGAGAAGGACCAGAAATTTCAACTTCTCTTTCAATATTTACAATACCATTTTTTCCTGTATAGGTATTAACGGTTATTTTAGCAGGTTTTCCAAAACTATAATCTCCCATATTCATAATGGTTAATCCATTTAAAGTTCCGACTTCAAATCCAGAAGTATTAATCAATAAAGAATTCTCTTTTATCATTTCCATATATTTTGCATCATATTTTTTTACTCTATTAATTCTTTCATCTAAGGCTTTTTGTACGAATTTTTCTGTAACTACTTTTGATTTAGATAATTTAGCCCATGTTGCAGATTCGCCGATAACTTGCATTAAATCATCAAAACGAGTAGAAACTTTGTGATGACTACCAGCAAGTTTAGAGGCATATTCAATAAGTTTAGCCATTGCATTTTTATCTAAATGAGGCAATTCTTCATGTTCACAGAAACCATGAACAATTCTTGCTAATTTATTTACATTTTCATTTGTAATAGGCGCATCATCTTCGAATTCTACTTTTATTTTAAATAGTTTTCTAAAATCTGAATCCATAGCTAATAAGGTTTGATAAATATTGGCATTTCCAATTAAAATAACTTTCAAATTTAATGGAATTGGCTCAGGTTTTAAAGAAACTAAGACCATTGAGGAACGTTGATCAGCTGTATTTTCTATACCTATATTTTTAACACGTAAAGCTTTTTTCAAAGCTTCATAACACATACTATTTGAAAGAATATCTTTTGCTTGGAAGATGATATATCCACCATTCGCTTTTTGCATTAGTCCTGCTTTTAACATGGTATGGTCTGTTTTTAAAGAACCATAATAGTTTTCATATTCTAGTGAACCAAAAATATTATGATAAGAGTAGTTAGTATCCATAATAACAGGAGCACCTTCACGAGTAGAGTTATCAACAAATAAGTTTACTCTATAATTTAAGGTAGGATCAGGCTGTTTCATAGTTGGATTTTGTTGATTTATAGAATGATTTTGTTGGGTATCATCTTCTAAAAATGTAGAGATATTTTTTAAAACATCTTGTTTTATATCTGTTAAAAATTTATTGATTTTTTTATTTCTTTTATATTTTGACTTTAAATAATTAATATGCACATTGACAGTTAAAAGTGCAACATTAGATTGCCACTCAGATATTTTTTTATCAGATTGTCTTTCAATTTCTTTTATTTGCCCAATGACATTCATAATTTGTTCTTGAACAATTAAAGAATTTTGTTCATATTCTTGTCTAATAGATTCATCCAATTTTTCAAATTCTTCTTCTTCAATAGGTTTGCCATCTACGATAGGTGTCATATAAATACCGTTTTGTGCAGATTTAACAGCAAAATTATATTTTCCTGCATCTATGTTTAGTTTTTCTAGTAAGGCAGCCCTTTTAGTTTCATATTCTTGTTTAATCAAAGCTTTTTCTTTTTCAAAATCATCTGCATTAAATGTTTTTTGAATATCTTTTTTGATTTCTTTAATAAATCCATCCATAGCTTCTTTAAATTCTTTTCCTTGACCTGCAGGTAACTCAACAGCGATTGGTTCATTAGGATTCTCGAAATTATATATATAACACCAATCTGAAGGAGCCTTCTTTTTAGCAGCAATTTTTTCTAGATAGTTTTTGGTATACATGGTTTTTCCTACACCACTAGGACCTTCTAAATATAAGTTATATCCTTTTACATCAACTTGAATTCCAAATTCTAAAGCTTTTATACCTCTGTCTTGTCCAATACCTTCTTGAATTGATTCTAGTTCTTCAGTTGTTTCAAATTTAAAGACATCTGGATTACAAGTGAATTTTAAATCTTTATAATTTAATTCATTTGCATTTTTCATTTGTTACCTCCAAAATTTTTTCTTAGTGTTACCATTTTTTACTTTTTTTATAATATAAAAAGTTAAATTTTCATAAACTTATTGTATATTAGTTGTAAGGATTTGTAAATAAAAAACAGATAAAATTTACAAAATTTTTAAAAAAGTATTGACAAGAAAAAGAAAAACCAGTATAATTTATAAATGTCAAGAGTCATGCAGGTGTAGTTCAATGGTAGAACCTCAGCCTTCCAAGCTGATGACGTGGGTTCGATTCCCACTACCTGCTCCAAATGATAACAACTTACGAACTATAAAGTTTGTAAGTTGTTTTTTTTTGTTTAAAAATCATAATCAGTTCATTATACTTTTCTCAATTTGGCCACAAAAAAGCCTTCATACAAATCAGATGGGCAAATACATAAAGTTCCATCAACAGAAGTTGGTAACAAGATGACATCTGTGAATTTGGATACATCTATTGGTAAGATTTCAATTTGTTTTAAATCAATAAATTTTCTTAAAATATTTTCATTTTCCTTAGCTAGAATAGAGCAAGTAGAATATACCATTTCATGACCAGGTTTTAATAAAGTAATTGCCTTTTTTAATAAATCAGATTGCACTTTTGAAGAACGATTTACTAAATCTTCTGTAAAAGTGGATGCTAATTTTTTATCAAAAATAGAAACGGTTCCACTACCACTACAAGGAGCATCTAATAAAATTTTATCAAAAGAAAAGAAATTATCTAACTGTCTGGCATCTTTTATCATGACATTTACTCTATTAGCACCTTGCTTATTTAGGTTGTATTGTAATCTTTCTGCTCGAATCTTATTTTTCTCACAAGCTGTAATAAATGCTTTATTTTGAGAAAGGGCTAACATCTGTGTTGTTTTACCACCAGGAGCGGCAGCCATATCTAAAATATTTTCATTTTCTTTAGGAGATAGGACAAGTGGTGGAATCATAGAAGATAAACTTTGTAAATAGATTTCTCCGTTTTTGTAGATATTTAAATTTTTAATATTTTCTTCAGAGATATTTTTCATCATCAAAGCATCTTTATACCAACTAATTTCTTTATAAGAAATATGTAAGTTATCAAAAACTGTTTTCACGTTTTCTATATTTGTTTTTAAAGTATTTGCTCTTAAAGTGACAGGTCTTTTTTTAGAATATCCTTCTAGTATGATATTGGTTAAATTTTCTCCATATTGTTCTATTAAGTAATGATATAGAAATTCTGGTATATTGTGTATCATAATTTCCTCCAAAAAATAATTGAATATTTATAAAAAGATATATATATCATACTATACAATGGAGAAAAAAGCAAAAAACTTGGAATAATCATCTTAAGCTTTTACGATTTAGATCAAAATTGTGTAAAAAATTGTCAGATAAACATATAGTTTTTTCGTGATTATTACTAAAAACAGTTGATATTTTTTCCAATTTAATATAAAATCTATAAAGACTAACAATAAGGAGGATACAGATGATTACTTTAGAAGATGTTAGAAAAAACGAAGAGGTAGAAGCATTAATAAAAGGTGCTCAAAAACAATTAGATGGTCTTCGGATATACAGAACATAGTCATAGACATATTTCTATTGTTTCAAAAAGAGCAGGCGATATTTTAGAAAAATTAGGATATCCAGAAAGAACAATAGAATTAGCTAAAATTGCAGGATATTTACATGATATCGGAAATTGTGTAAATCGAGTGGACCATGCACATAGTGGAGCAATTATGGCATTTAATATTTTAAAAGATATGGGAATGCCAGTAGAAGAAAGAACAGAAATTATGATGGCGATTGGAAATCATGATGAAAAAACAGGAACAGCAGTCAGTGATATATCAGCAGCCTTAATATTAGCAGATAAGTCAGATGTGCATAGAGATAGAGTGACAAATCAGAATTTATCAACGTTTGATATTCATGATAGAGTAAATTATGCTGTAACAAATGCTAACTTAGAATTAAATGCAGAAGAACGAAAAGTAGTATTTAATTTAACAATAGACACGAAATTATGTCCAGTTTTAGATTATTTTGAAATATTTATGGATAGAACGATGATGAGTAAGTATGCAGCAAAATATTTAAAAATTTGGTTTGAACTCATTATTAATAATACAAAGTTATTATAAGAAAAGCATACATGAAGTATCAAGATAAAAGTAGATTTTTTCTATATAATAAAAACAATAAAGAAAGGAAAGAGAACAATGAAAAAAATAAAAATAATCACAATGATTGTATTAATTATCTTAATAGCAATGGTTTCATTTTTTGGAGTATATACACAAGTACAAAATAGAATGGAAAACCAAGTAAGAGAATATGCATTAGACATGGATTTAGATGGTGCTAGATATGTAAGACTATCTGTAAATAAAGAAAGCACAGATGTTATAAAAGATGCTGAAGGAAATGAAGTTGAAACAGATGAAGAAATGACAGATGAACAAATAGCAGAAAATGGATATACAAAAGAAAGTGTTCCTAATAATAGTGAAGATGTTTTAACTGTGGAAAATTATGAAAAGACAAAGAAGATTATTGCTGAAAGATTAGAAACTCAAGTTGTAGGAGAATATGAAATATCTTTAGATAACGAAACAGGATATATATTAGTTCAAATACCAGAAAATACGCATACAGATACTTTTGTAAGCAATATGAACACAGTAGGAAAATTTGAAATCATCGATGCAAGCACAAAAGAAGTATTAATGGATAATAATGATATTAAAAAAGTAAATGTTATGTATGGATCAGATTCTACAACATCAACAAGTGGAACAACTGTATATTTAAATATAGAATTTAATAAACAAGGTACTGAAAAGCTAGAAAATATTAGTAATACTTATGTAAAAACTGAAGAAGATACAACTAATACAACAGCAGAAGATACCAATACAACAGCAGAAGATACAAATACAGCAGAAACTGAAAACACGACAACAGAAGATGGAACTTCAGCTGAAACAGATACACCAGAAGCAAAAGAAATAACGATGAAAATTGATGATGAAGAAATCATGACAACTAGTTTTGATGAACCAATAGAAAATGGTAGATTACAATTATCAATGGGGACAGCGACAACAGATGTAGGAACTTTACAAGATAATATATCAAGAGCAACATCAATAGCAAGTGTATTAGATTCAGGAAATTTACCAATCCAATATGATATTGCACTAAATGAATATGTATTATCAGATATAACCAATACACATATTGAATATTTAGCATTGGCAGTTGGAATTGTTCTATTAATAGGATTTATTATATTGATTGTTAGATATAGAGTTAATGGATTGTTATCAGCAATCGCGTTTATCGGATTAATCAGTTTATATCTATTAGTAATTCGATATACAAATGTTAGTGTATCTATTCAAGGAATCGTAGGAATAATTGTAACCATTATATTAAACTATATATTTGTCAATAAAATATTATTAACAATCAAGAAAAGTGAAAATAATAAAAAACTAGCAACTATAAAAGAAGGAATAAAAGAAAGTTACAAAGAATTCTTTATGAAACTAATACCAATTTGCATATCTGTAATTGTATTTTGTTTTATAAATTGGACAACTATTAGTAGTTTTGGAATGGTAATGTTCTGGGGAATTACATTAATTGCCTTATATAATTATTTGATTACAGCAACAATGTTAAAAGTAAAAGCAGAAAAATAGGAGGTATTTACAGATGAAACAATTCATAAAAAGTAAGCAACTAAAAATTATATTAATTACATTGGTAATCATAGCAGGAATTGTCATGATTGCTGTAAAAGGATTTAACTTTGATTTAAAATATCAAGATACACAAAGAGTAGAATTATATTTAAAAACAGAATTTAATATATCTGATATTAAACAAATTACAAATGAAGTATTTGGAAATCAAAAAGTTATGATACAAAAAGTAGAAGTTTTTGAAGATTCTGTTTCTATTACAACTACATCTATATCAGACGAACAAAAAAATAATTTAATTACAAAAGTTAATGAAAAATATGGAACAGAATTAACAGCAGAGGATACAACAGTTGAAGATATAGGGCATACAAGAGGAAGAGATATTATAAAACCATATATTGTACCATTTGCAATTGCAGTCATTATTGTATTAATCTATTTAGGAATTCGTTATTATAAACTAAATGTAGCAAAGGTAATTGCAAAAAGTATAGGAATTATGGTATTGGCTCAAGTTCTATTATTTAGTGTGATTGCCATTACAAGAATACCAATTGGAAGATTGACAATTCCTATGGTAATATTAGTATATTTATTAACTTTATTTGGAATAACAACGAAATTTGAAAAAGATTTATCTAAAAAGAAATTAGAAGAAAATAAAGATAAAAGTAAAAAGAAATAAATTATCTAAATGATAAATATCCATTATTTTTTAATACCTTGTGTGTCGCAACCTATAGAAATAAATAATTGTAGGTTGCTCCAATCGCACTCGCCTTTGGCTCGTTTGGTCGCTTACGCGGTATTGCAAAAATAATGGATATTTATTATTTAATATATAAAAATTAAAGTTTATTTCAATGTAACAACGGTTACTCCCATTTCACCTTCACCAAAAGTACCTAATCGGAAAGATTTTACATGAGAATTGTTTTTTAAAAATTGGTGAATACCATTTTTTAGTTTTCCTGTACCTTTTCCATGGATAATTCTAACCGTTTCTAATTTTGACAAAGCACAATCATCTAAAAATTTGTCAATTACAAAATTAGCTTCTTCTATATTCATACCAATGACATTGATTTCTGGTTTAATATTTCTACTTTTAGAAATATGAGTAGAAGTATGTATGTTTTTAGAAGTATTAGAATTTTGAACAGTTTTTGGATTTTGCAAAACATTTACTTTTACATTCATTTTCATACTACCAATTTGAACCTGGACTTCATGATTTCTTGAAACATGGGAAAGAACAATTCCATTTTGATTAAATGAAGTAACAAACACTTCTTTTCCTGGTATAATTTCTTCTGTTGAAATAGAATTGACTTGAGAAGTATTTTCAGAAATATTTGGCTCTAATTGGATATCTTTAATTTTTTTATTTAAAGAATTTCTTACAGTATCGATTTCTTTAAAATCTTTTACATTTGATAATTCTTTAATCAATTCATTCGCATCTTCTTTGGCTTCTAATAAAATATTTCTAGCTTTTATTTTTGCATTATTTAGTATTTCTTTTTCTTGTCTTTCTTTTTCAAGATTTTCTCTTTGCAATCTTTGTTTTAATATAGAAATTTGTTCAGATTCTGCTAACATTTTTGCTTTTTCTTTTTCAATGAATTGTTTATCATCATAAATATTTTTTAAAAGTTCTTCAAAGGTGATATCATTTGAAGACATAAGGTTTTTGGCTTTTTGAATAATCGATGTATCTAAACCTAATTTTTGGCTAATTTCAAAAGCATTACTTTTTCCAGGAACACCAATTAATAGTTTATAGGTAGGTGATAATGTTTCAACATCAAATTCAACAGAAGCATTTTCAAATCCAGAAGTGGTCATTGCATATTTTTTTAACTCTTGATAATGAGTAGTGGCAATGGTAAGAGCACCCATATTTTTAAAGTAGGCTAATATAGAAATAGCCAAATTCGCACCTTCTACAGGATCAGTTCCAGAGCCTAGTTCATCTACTAGAATTAAAGAATTTTCATTTGCATGTTTTGTAATATCTACAATATTGGTCATGTGAGAAGAAAAGGTACTTAAAGAATCAGCAATACTTTGATCATCACCAATATCTGCAAAGATATGTTCAAATACAAATATACTAGACGTTTCATCAGCTGGAATATTTAATCCACTGCAAGCCATGCAAGTAAGAAGTCCAGCCGTTTTTAAGGTTACTGTTTTTCCACCTGTATTAGGACCAGTAATTAACAATGTAGAAAAATCTTTTCCAAGTTCTATAGAAATAGGAACGACTTTGTTTTTATCGATTAAAGGATGTCTAGCATTGATTAGATGAATTTCTTTGTTAGTATTGATCATTGGCGTAATTCCTGAAATGGCTTTAGAATATTTTGCTTTTGCAAATATAAAATCTAAAGTACCAATGACTTCCATATCTGTTTTTAGCTCTTCTATATATGGATAGAAAAGAGAAGTTAATTGTTGTAATATTTTTTCGATTTCAACTTCTTCCTCTAATCGTAATTGATTAATTTCATTGTTCAATTCAAAGATAGAAATAGGTTCTATAAATAAAGTAGAACCAGCATTAGAAACATCATGTACAAAGCCTTTTACTTGACTTCTGTATTCTTCTTTGATAGGAATAACAAATCGTTCATTTCGAATGGTTACCACATTTTCCTGTACATATTTTGAAAAGGAAGATGAGTGAATCATCGTATTTAATTTAGAACGAATCTCTTGTTCTAAGTTCCTAATTTTCTTTCTAATTTTCTGCAATTCTGGAGAAGCTTTATCATCTATTGTATTTTCATCAATAATAGAAGAGGAAATCTTAGAGATGACGCCTTCATTGGTATATAAACTAGAGAATAAACTTTCTAAAATTGGAAAATCATTTTTTTCAATATAATCTTTTGAAAAATAAGTTTTTAAATTTTTGGCACATAGAAAAATGGTATTCAAATCTAATAATCCTTTTATGGTTAAGCTTTGAGAGCTCTCTAAATTGATTAAATAGATATGAATATCTTGGATATCATAAAAAGAAGGAACTGAATTTTTGTAGATTAAATTTACAGCTTCCTCAGTTTCAGCTAATTTTTGTTTTACAATATTCATATCATGATATATTTGTAAATTCATAGTAAGTTCTTTTCCTAAATAGGTAGAACAATATTTACTTAAATTTTCTAATACTTTATGAAATTCTAGTTTGGATATATAGTGAGTATTCATATAGATAAATTCCTTTCATATATATGATTAAAATAAACATAATATATATAATTATACAAGGATTTTGCAAAATAGTCAAAAAATTGATGTTTATGCTTGAAAGGAGATTGAAATTGGTATATAATTTTTAAAATAAAAAAATGATATATAGAAAAAAGGGAAAAAGCATGAAAAAGATAAAGAAAAAATTAATAATATTTGATGTGGATGGAACCATATGGGATAGTGAAAAAGATGTATTTTTAGCATTTAATCATACATTAAAAACAAACATGAACAAGGAAATTACAAAAGAAGAATTTCAAACATTAGCAGGATTACCTTTAGGAGACATGTTTAAACATGTTTTACCAGAAGATAAAAAAGAATTATTTAGTGAATATGAAAAGAAATATCGAAAATATTATATAGATGAAAGTCATTATGTTGATGAAACAACACTTTTTGCAAATGTAAAAGAAACTTTAGAAAATTTGAAAAAACAAGGTTTTTATATGGCAGTAGCTTCTAGTAAACCCAAAAGAATTTTAGATAAAATGGTGGAATATTTTTATCTAGACGAATTTCAATTGGTTGTAGGAACAGGAGAGAGTCATCTAAAGCATAAACCAGATCCGGAATCTTTGAATTATATTATGCATCAATTCCATGTTTCAAAAGAAGAAGCAGTCATGGTGGGAGATACAAAAGCAGATATGATGGCGGGTAAGAATGCAGGAATGGATACAATTGCTGTCACATATGGTTATGAAAATATAGAAATCTTAAAAAAGACCATGCCTACATTTATAATAGATGATTTTAAAACATTACAAGACATTGTAGTATATAAACATGATTAAAATCAAAAAGATAATATATGTAATAAAAAACGATTCTATCAATATACAAAGTAAAATGGTATTATTATAGAATCGTTTTTTTATTGTTCACATGTTTTTTTAAATTAAAAAATTATTCTTCCTCTTTTTCATTTGCATCATCATCTTCATCATCTTTTTTTTCTTTAGGAATAACAATGTTTTTAGGTTTTTTATCATCTGTATTTTTAGGCTTCATTGGGCTAATATGATTATGTACAGGAGAGATATCTAAATCCTTATCATCACCTGATATAATTTCTATTTTTTTATCTTCACTCATAGGAATTACCTCCTTAGTATTTTTTTATATAGTAGCATATAAAATTAAAAAGTTCAAGAAAAAAATAGAAGTTACATAAAATTCTTTAAACCCCTTGACACGACAAGCTTTTTTTGACATAATATATAGTAAATTTGAAAAGTAGGAGAGTATATGGAGATAGAGAAATCAAAAGCAATTATTGAGGCCATATTATTTGCGGCGGGAAGAATTGTGAAAACGAGTGAATTGATATTTGCTTTAGAAAAAAATGAAGAAGAAATTCACACAATTATGAAAAGCATGCAAGAAGACTGCAAAGAGAATAATCGAGGAATAGAAATTATACAAGTGGAAGATGGCTATCAATTAGCAACTAAAAAAGACTTATATGAATATATATATCCAATTTTAGATAAGAGAACCAAACCAAATTTATCAACAGCATCATTGGAAACATTATCTATTATTGCATATAACCCTAGAATAACAAGAGCAGAAATCGAAGCAATCAGAGGTGTATCAGCAGATGCTTGTGTTTATAAATTATTAGAATATGGACTAATAGAAGAAGCAGGAAAAATAGATTTACCTGGAAAACCAATGTCATATAAGACAACAGACGAATTTTTGAAGATGTTTGGATATCAGTCATTAAAAGACTTACCAGAATTGCCAAGATATAAATTAGATAGTAATCAACAAATTGTGATTGATGAATTAATAGAAAATGAAGAAAACCATAATACAGAAGATAATATAGTTCAAAAAGAAGAAGTAAATGAACCTCATAGTAAACAAGAGGCTCCAATGCCCGAAAGGGAAGGGGTAAGTGATTTTCAAAAATAAAAAATAAATAAATGAATTATGAGGAGAGATGAAAAAATGAATAATGAAAAAGAATTTGTAAAAGATATTACGAATATAGATGAGGATTTTGCACAATGGTATACAGATATTGTGCTAAAAGCAGAACTTGCTGATTATACAGATGTAAAAGGATTTATATCTATAAGACCTTATGGATATGCTATATGGGAAAATATACAAAATTATGCAGATAAAAAATTTAAAGAACATGGTGTAAAAAATGTTTCTATGCCAGTTTTAATACCAGAAGGATTGTTAAATAAAGAAAAAGATCATGTAGAAGGATTTGCACCAGAAGTTGCTTGGGTAACCATTGGTGGAGGAGAAAAATTAGAAGAAAGACTATGTGTCAGACCTACTTCTGAAACAATCTTCTCAACAATGTATTCAAAATGGTTAAGTTCATGGAGAGATTTACCATTTTTATATAATCAATGGTGTAGTGTATTAAGATGGGAAAAAGAAACAAGACCATTTTTACGTTCAAGAGAATTTTTATGGCAAGAAGGTCATACAATTCATGAAACAGCTAAAGAAGCTCAACAATTTACATTAGACATATTAGATGTATATGCTGATGTTATTGAAAATTTATTAGCTATACCAGTACTAAAAGGACAAAAAACAAAAAAAGAACAATTTGCAGGAGCAGAAGCAACTTATACAGTAGAAACATTAATGCATGATGGTAGAGCACTTCAAGGAGGAACTTCACACTATTTTGCACAAAACTTTACAAAACCTTTTGACGTAAAATTCCAAAATAAAAATGGAGAGCAAGAATATGCTTATCAAACATCATGGGGAATTAGTACAAGATTAATTGGAGCAGTTATTATGGCTCATGGAGATAATAGAGGATTAAAATTACCACCATTTGTTGCACCAATTCAAGCAGTTATTGTACCAATTGCACAAGAAAAAGAGGGTGTATTAGAAGAAGCTAATCAATTAAAAGAAAAACTAAGTAAAAAATTCAGAATGGAGCTAGATGACAGAGATAATTATTCAGTAGGATATAAATTTAATGACTGGGAAATGAGAGGTGTACCAGTTAGAATTGAAATGGGACCTAAAGATATTGAAAAAGGAGAAGCTATTTTAGTTAGAAGAGATACTTCAGAAAAAATTGCTGTAAAAGTAGAAGAAATAGAAGAAAAATTAGATGAATTATTAAAAGATATTCAAACATCTATGTATAATGCATGTAAGAAGAGAATGGAAGAAAAAACAACGATTGCACATAATATGGAAGAATTAAAGAAAAATCTAGAGGAAAATCAAGGATTTGTAAAAACCATGTGGTGTGGAAACCAAGAATGTGAAGATAAAGTAAAAGAAGAGACAGGAGCTCCATCAAGATGTATACCTTTTGAACAAGAACATATAGGAGATACTTGTGTATGTTGTGGGAAACCAGCAACAAAAATGGTTGTTTGGGGAAGACAATATTAGAATATATAATAAAAACGGTAGTATGGTGAAGGACACCACACTACCGTTTTTTGCAATCTAATAATTGTGATAGGAGCCGTTATAATAATAACGGACTTTTTTCTCATCCAGTTCCCGCATACAAAGAAGTCTTATATAGGACGGGACATTTTTATCAAAATTTAAATGATGATTTTTATGTAGTATGTGACCTATATAAGTCCGGTTTTCCATATAGTAATATGTAATAGGGTTTCTGTCAGATCCTTTTGCAATAGAGAAATGGAACATATTTTTATCAACAACTCCAGTTGTTAATAAAGAAAATGCATCAAGTGCACGTCTGGAAATATTAACAAGTTCCTCATCAGTAAGTGACTTAACGACATTAGGGGTCATTTTTAGTTCTCCTTTTTTGGTAACTGTAACAGTACCTAATTGTCGTTTGTTTTTATTCATAATTGCAAAATTCAAATTATGGATAATCATGTTGTTCTCCTTTCTTCTACATATAACATTGTTATTGATTGCAATAATAATTATATCATAAAGAACATACAAAGTAAACATAAAATAAATTGTAAAGACAGACAAAAAAATCTCTAATAATTTTACTAGAGATTTTTTTATAAACAATATTTAAAATTCACAATTTTTAGGTGTTCTAGGGAATGGAATGACATCACGAATATTTTGCATACCAGTTAAATACATAATGGCTCTTTCAAAACCTAAACCGAAACCAGCATGGTCGCAACTACCATATTTTCTTAAATCTAAATACCAGTTATAGCTATCTATATCCATATTTAATTCTTTCATTCTTGCTATTAATTTATTATAATCTTCTTCTCTTTGGCTACCACCAATGATTTCTCCAATACCAGGAGCTAACAAGTCAGCAGCAGCAACAGTTTTTCCATCTGGATTTTGTTTCATATAAAAAGCTTTAATATCCATTGGATAATCTGTTACGAAGACAGGTTTTTTAAATACTTGTTCACAAAGATATCTTTCATGTTCTGTTTGTAAATCAACACCCCAAGATACTTTAAATTCAAATTTATCATTTACTTTTTCTAATTCTTTAATAGCATCTGTATAAGAAATTCTAGCAAAGTCAGAATGAATGACATTATTTAGTCTTTCTAATAATCCTTTATCTACAAAATTATTAAAGAATTCCATTTCTTCTTTACAATTTTCTAATACATAAGAAAAAGTATATTTAAGCATTTCTTCTGCTAAATCCATATCATCATTTAAATCTGCAAAACAGATTTCAGGTTCAATCATCCAGAATTCTGCGGCATGTTTTACTGTATTTGAATTTTCAGCTCTAAATGTTGGACCAAATGTATAGACATTTCTAAAAGCGGTGGCATAAGTTTCAGCATTTAATTGTCCACTTACTGTAAGATGGGCAGGCTTTCCGAAAAAGTCTTTTGAATAATCTACTTGTCCATTTTCTGCTTTTGGAACATTAGCAAGGTTAAAAGAATTAACATTAAACATTTCTCCTGCACCTTCTGCATCACTAGAGGTTAAAATAGGAGTATGTACATAAACAAAACCTCTTTCTTGGAAAAATTTATGAATAGCATATGCAAATACACTTCTTACTCTAAATACGGCATTAAAAGTATTGGTTCTAGGACGAAGATGTGAAATTGTTCTTAAATACTCAAAAGAATGTCTTTTCTTTTGAAGAGGATATTCTAAATCACATAAGTTTAAAATTTCTATTTTTGTTGCTTGAATTTCAAAAGGTTGTTTTGCATTTTCAGTAATGACAAAAGTACCAGTAACTTTGATAGAAGAACTGATAGATAATTTTGCGATTTCAGCAAAGTTTTCTAATTTATCGTTAAATACAATTTGTACATTTTTGAAAAAAGAACCATCATTTAATTCAATAAATCCAAAAGTTTTAGAATCACGAATAGTTCTTACCCAACCTTCTAATGTGATTTCTTTATTTTTGTATTCATTTGTATTTTTATATAAATCTTTAATTACTAATTTTTTCATAAAATGAAACCTCCATTCAAAATGTGTTTTTATGTATTTTAAATTTAATAAAACTAACAAATGTAATTATATCCTAAAATGCTTAGAAATACAACAGTTTCTGAAAAAAATGTCGCATAGAAAAACGAACCCAATGCGACATTGGAAATTTCTTCTTTTTCAAAATTTAATAAAAATATCAAAAAGAGACATACTAATATTACAAAATAAAAAAGGAGGAAATTAAAAAATGAAAAAAATATTCAATACATTACTTATTTTATCAATTTTATTTGCTTTTATACTATTATTTAATCCAAATTCAGTACAAGCAGTTGCATTAGATGATATAGAAATTTCTACAAATAAAGATACGGTTAATCCTGGAGATACCATAACTCTTACGATTACTTTTGGAAAACCATTAGGTGCATATACATTTGATATTGCATATGATAACAATTTATTGGAATATATGGAAACAGATGGTGGGACACCAAATGATAATGGAACAAGAGTTAGAGTTGTATTTTACGATTCAACAGGAGGAAGCAGTCCAAAAGAAAGTATGCATATAACGTTTAAAGCAAAAGAAGGAATCATGACATCAAATCCAACAGATTTAGCAGTGACAGCAGAAGGACTAGCAAATCCAGATGCTAGTGAAAATTATGATGATATTACAATTGCATTAGAGAAAAATATTGTAGTAGAACCAAGATATGAAGATTATAAATTTGATTTATCTTATACAGGTGAACCAATTGTAAATAGTGAAAAAGAAATGGTACTTTCATTAAGTTCAAGTATGGGAAAAAATTATGACCATGCTAGAATTATTCTAGATGCAGCAACACCTGATGGAGGAAATGTGCAAATGAAAGGAACTGATGAAACACAGACAGAATATGACTTAATAGATAGTGGTTGGGGTGATCCATCTGGATATGCCATTGGTGGACAAAATGTCAATAAAGTATTAAATCTTAGAGCGATTTTTGATAAAGTAGGAGAATATAAACTTACTTTTAAATTAATCGATAGAGATAATTCAGATGCTGTTATAGCAGAAAATACATTTACAGTAACGGTTACAGATACAGAGACAACACCACCAGAAGAGGAAACTCCAGAGAATGAAACAGAGGGAACAATAGAAGAAAATATGACAAACACAACAGAAGAAAATTTACCAAACCAATTACCAAAAACGGGTATTAATTTATATATTCCAATAGTTGTGATTATGATAGCTATTATGAGTACTTCTTTATATATAAGGATGAAGAAAAAGAATAAATAGAAGGAATTTAAGGTGATAACAAAAGATAGAAAAAACAGAATAATTTTAATTGTAATTACGATCATCTTATTAATAATCATCTTAATAGTTACGAATGAATGGATAGTAATACAAGAAACAAAAAAAGTAAATGAACAAGAGCAAACAAGCTTTGTAAATGCAGAAAAGGTAACAACAAAAAATGAGATACAAGAAGAAACAATGTCAGAAGAAGAAAATATATTACAAGATATCAGTCCTAACCAGTCAGAAAATAGTATATTAACAACATATAAAGGATATCCTGTGATTGCCAAATTAGAAATACCTAAAATAGATTTAGAAACTTATGTTATTTCTGAATATAGTGAACAAACATTAGGTGTATCTGTTACAAAGTTTTATGGAGGAAATCCCAATGAAGTAGGAAATTTTTGTATTGCTGGACACAATTATGTAACAAAAAATATGTTTCATAATTTAAAAAAATTATCTATTGGAGATACCTTTACATTAATAGATACAAAACATCATGAAGGAATTTACAAAATATATTTAGTAGAAACTGTGAAACCAGATGAAACACAATGTTTATCACAAAAAACAGAGGGAAGAATAGAAGCCACTTTAATTACCTGTACAACAGATTCTTCTAAAAGGATTATTGTAAAAGCAGTGAAAATATAAAAATAAATAAAAATGAAGAAAGTAAATATATAAAAAAGAAGATTATATATTTACTTTCTTATAATTAAAGCAGATTTGTTTTTTAAAATAAAATCATAAAATAAAAAATGTACATAACCAATTATAAAGGAGCAATGTATGTTAAAAGGAAAAATACGATATGTATTGTATACAATTTTAATTATTTTATTGACTATGTATATATTTCAAAAAAAAGATGTACATGCTGTAAATTTCATGGATGGAATTGAAAATTTTCCAGAAAGCTATCAGCCATATTTAAAAGAATTAAAAAAGAATCATCCGAATTGGACATTTACTGCTCTGTATACGAATTTAGATTGGGATTATGTGATTCAAAATGAAAATATATTTGGAAAAAATTTAGTGCCAAAATCTTATCATGATAGATGGAAAAATACCAAACCAGGAGAATACAATGTAGAAGTCGATAGCGGTTGGGTAGATTGTTCAAAACAATCATTGTTATATACAATGGATCCACGAAATTTTTTAAATGAAGTCAGAATTTTTCAATTTGAAGAATTGTCTTTTAATACTCATAGCAATTCGATAGATGGAATTGAAAAAATATTATATGGTACAGAATTTTATAATCAAACAGTTAGTTATTTAACTTCAAGTGGAAGTACAGTAACGATGAATAAAAAATATTCTGATTTAATATATAATGCAGGCATTCAATCAAAAGTAAGTTCTTATCATTTGGCCTCTAGAATAAAACAAGAAGTTGGACCATTTTTATCTCATAGTTCGATTAGTGGAAAAGTAGCAGGATATGAAGGATTGTATAATTTTTATAACATAGGAGCTACCAGTTCTTCAGAACCAATGGGAGCAATTATTAATGGTTTAAAATATGCAAGAGATGGAAATGGAGCAAGTGAAGCAACTAAAACAAAATATTTAATTCCTTGGAATACCAAAGAAAGAGCCATTACAGGTGGTGGTATTTTTATTGGTTCTAGTTATATCAATATTGGCCAAAACACAATTTATTTACAAAAATTCCATGTCCATGATACCAATCATGGAGAATTATTCTGGCATCAATATATGACAAATGTATTAGCACCATATAGTGAATCTAATATTATTTATAAAGGATATGCTAATAGTAATTTACTGGATTTGAATATCAATTTTATCATCCCTATATATAATAATATGCCTGAAATACAGGAGGAAAGTCCAGCGATTAATCCATCAGATTATGAGAAAGATAACACCAAGGTATATGCCAATGTAGAAACTACTTTAAATGTAAGAAGTGGTCCAAGTACCAGTTATGAAAAAATAACGAGTGTTTCTAAAAATGAAACGATGACAAGAATTGCAAGAGGAAAGCAGAGTGGAGAATTATGGGATAGAGTCATTTTAGAAAATGGAATGGTAGGATATGTTTTTCAAAATTATGTAGAAGAATTGCCAGAAATCGAAGTAGAAGAAATCAAAGTATCAGTCGATAATCCTGTTATTCAAAAAAATGAAATCAGTAAATTAAATATAGAAATTTATCCAAAAGAAGCAGAAGACCAGCGAGTAGAATATATCTCTAGCAATGAAAAAATAGTAAAAGTAGATAGTAATGGAAATTTATATGGAATATCTTCTGGAAAGGCGACGGTTACTGTACGAGCAATTTCAAATACTGTACAAGCAAGTATTGATATAGAAGTATATAGTAGAGTTACTGGAATAGAAGTAAATGTAGAAAATATTACTTTGCAAGAAGGAACGCAATATCAAATAGTTACTAATATTGAACCAGATGATGCCAATAATAAAACTGTGCAATATATTTCTGAAAATATCAATATTGTGAGTGTTACAGAAAATGGACTTATTACAGCAGTTCAAACAGGAAACACGAATATACAAGTTTTTTCAGAGGAAGATGAAGATATTAACCAGACAATACAAGTAAATGTTATAGAAAAAATAGCAGAAGAGGATTTAAATTTTAGTGAAAATATACAAGTGAATGGAAATGAAATGAGTGGTATAGGAGAAGAAAATAGAACAGTAGAAAAATTGCTAGAAAATATTTTGGTGAGCGAAAAATATCAAATACAAATTGTAGATAAAACAGAAAAAATATTACAAAATCAAGATTTGGTAGGAACTGGTTCAAAAGTTCAAATTTTTATGAATACAGATGTACAAACTCTGGTGGCAGAATATGAAATCATTATCTATGGCGATGTTGATGGAAATGGAAAAATTAATAGTGTGGACTTATTAAAATTACAAAGACATATATTAGAAATAGAAGAATTAGATTTCTTATCTCAAAAAGCAGGTAATATCAATAAAAACGGAAAGAAACCAACATCAGTGGATTTATTATTAATTCAAAGGCATATACTGGGATTAAAACAGATTGTGCAATGATTTTATAAAATAGCTTAAATAAAAATATAGAGGTATATATGGAAGGAAGAAAGCAGTTGAAAAAAATAATCATTTTTGTAATGATATTGTTGATATCAATAAATATAAATATAATAACTTTAGCGGTAGAAAATAAAAAACAGGATAGTGTTTATTTAAATGTATCAAATACAGAAATTGGAAATGGTGAAGAATTTAGTTTTACCATTAACCTAGCCAATATGGATGTAGCAGCATTTGATATTCAGATATATTTTAATAATGAATTATTAGAATATGTTTCAGGTCCAGAAAATACTAATGTGGTAGGAAGTAAAATTATAACGGTTTGGTATGATGAAACTGGCGGGAAAAATACAAAACAGAATTGTGAATTGGTCAAATATGTATTTAAAGTAAAAGAAATTAAAAGTGAATATATAGCGATTCAAGGAGAATTTTATAATGCAGAAGGTATTCAAGTACAAAATTTTACAGATGGGATTGAAATCATAGCCAATGAAGAAACACAAACAGAAAAGATTGAAATTTCAGAAGAAAGTGAAGTAATAAGTAACAATTCTAAATTAAAAAGTTTACGATTAAATCATGAGGGAATGACACCTGTATTTTTACCAGATATAACAGAATATTATTTTTTAACGGAGAATTTATCTGGATTAGAGGTGACAGCTATTCCAGAAAATACGAATGCTATTGTTACGATTAGCGGAAATAGCAATTTTAAAGAAGGATTAAATATGATAGTTATAGAAGTTACCTCTCCAGATAAAACAAGTAAAACACAGTATACAATTTCTGTTACGAAAACAAAAGATTTGGAGAAAGCAAATGCCAATTTAGAAACTTTAGCGATTGAAAATGTAATGATAAATCCAGAATTTGTGAATGATATATATCAATATAATGCAACTGTTTCGAATACTGTTGAAAATGTAAATATTTTAGCAATATCAGAAAGACAGAATGCAAAAGTAGAAGTGGTAGGAGGTAAAAATTTACAATATGGAAATAATGTAGTAAATATTCAAGTAATAGCTGAAAATGGATACACAATAAAACAATATAAAGTAAATGTTTATAGAAGAAATGAAGAAGAACAAAAAATAGCAAATGAAGAGCAACAAGTAAATATTCAAAAATTAAATGCAATCTTAGAAGAACAAGAAAAAAAAGAAGAAGAGCAGAACTCAAGCAAAAATAGTATCATTGAAAATATGAAGGGAAATGTATGGTTTGATGTGATTTATATTATTTTTTCTATCATAATCATAGTGTTTGTAATCTATAGAATAAAAAAAGAAAAAATGGATAAAAATAAGAAAAATCAAAAGAAAAGCAAATAAATTATAAAAAAACTATTTACGAATTACCATTAAGTTGGTATAATGCTGATATAAATACGGAGGTGATAAGGATGAAATATAGATGTATGGCATGTGGATATATTTATGATGATGAAGCAGAAGGCGTAAAGTTTGAAGATTTACCAGAGGATTGGGTTTGTCCTTTATGTGGAGTTGGAAAAGATATGTTTGAAAAAGTAGAAGAATAAAATAAAACTTGTATACATTTTGTATACAAGTTTTATTTTATTCTTGAAGATCTGTTTTGAGAATTTCCTAAATGTTTATTTCTAGAATCTAAATCTAATGGAGGGGGATTAAATTTGATAGATTGTTTAAAGTGATTTCTACGATTGTTCATTGGATAAGTTTGTGTTGTTTTTGTTTTTTGTTGAAAAAATTTAGCTAAACGTAATAAATATTTATTGGCCTTATTTTTATCAGCTGGAATGATAAGCATTTTACCGTTTCCTTTTTGAGTGAACATAAGCTTTCATTTCATCTTTTACAGATTGTGGAGAATCTTCCATAACGCCAATAATCATACCATTATCAATAGCTTGTTTAAACATAGAAATATCATTTTCTCCATTGCCAATACACACATAACCAAAAGGTGGTTGTAAAGTGGAATATATACTTTTTACAGCGTTTCCCTTATTAATGTTTCTATCTGCAACATCTAATCGATAATTTCCAGAAGAGTGATAAGGAAATTTTGTTGTTCCTAAATCGCTCCAAAAGTCTAAATTCTTAGCATAGTCAGCCATATGTAACATATTTTCTTTAGGACCATATAAAGCGACTTTGGTGATTGCAGGTGTAGAAGCTAACACATCATTTAAATCTGAACAATAATGTACAATATTACTTTTTTTATAGTAAGCTTTCACGGCAGGCGTATCTACAGTATAAATTTTGTTCCCAGTTGTTAATCTTACATTTTCTTCTACCCCACCATGATTCATAAATTCAGTTAGTAATGTAATGACTTTTTTTCTATCTAATGTTTTTTTGAATTAAAAATTTTTTGTGTGTGGTAGAATAGATATTAGCCCCGTTATCTCCTATTAATATGGGAGGAACCATGAGATGATTGGATTTTAGACTTTCTTCGATATCTCCAACAGTTCTTCCAGTAATGGGAATGACAAGACCATTCATAGATAGAATTAATTTAAAGACATTATCAAGTTTTTTATCTTCTAAATTGAGCGTTCCATCTTTATCTGTAAAAATAATGAAATTAGGTCGTTTGATTTGAAATGGATTATTAGACATGATATTCCTTCTTTCTTGCTAAATAAAAATAAAAAGGGCTAATTAATTAAGCCCATATAAATTCCCATCAACTAAAAGTTTAGCTCTCTTAGCTGTTTTTTCATCAGCATGTAATGCATTTTCTAAGAAATCAGGATGTTTGATTAGAAATTGTTTCATTGTTTCATCAGGATTTTCAAAGAATTTTTCTAGCATTTCTAATTGATTTTCATTAATAATCTTATTTTTATAAGCAGTTTCGAATAATGTATTGTCTACATTAACTAATGAGAAAGCTTTTACATTTTCTGCTTCGATTTTCTCTTTTCCACCTTGCATACGGTCAACAACTACACAAGACCAGCACATTTGTCCACCAATATTTTTAATAGCAGGTATCCAAGCTCTGATATAGCTAGAAGCAACAGTTACTAAATCAGCAATATGTAATACTTTTTTATTTTCAATGTTATTTACAGTTTCTGATTTTTCAAATTTACTGTCACTTACAATAGTTGATAAATCTTTATAAATAGAAATATGAGGTTTATCTAAAAGATAAGCAATCATGTTTGAAAAGAACCAATCTCTTCTTTCACCACCAGAGATATAGTCTATTTCTTCTATATTTATATTTTTAATAATATAATCTTTCATTGTATCAATAACATTGTGATAAATTTCATTTTCTTTATATTGTTTTAAGACTTTTTGAAAGACTTTTTCTGGTAAGGTTGATTTATCTTGTAAACATTCATCAATAAAAGCTAATAATTCGCTTGCATCTTTTTCACTTCCATAAACAAAATGTGTATTGATAAAATATGGACCGATTTTACCAGATGTATACCAAAATGGCTTGTTTTCTTCGCAAAATCTTACAGCTTTTGTTTCAAATAAATATGACATAATATCAGACATAAAAAATTCCTCCTTAAATTTATTAGAAATATCATAATATAAAAAGCTGAATAAGTCAATTGGTAAAGCTAGAAAATTTGTCAAAAAATAAAACTAAAAAGCTTTTATTCTTGACTTTTAAGGGATTTTTCTGTATAGTAATTAAGAGATTAAATTAAAGGAGGAAATCATGAAACATTTAATTGATATCAAAGATTTATCAGCTAAAGAAATTGATGAACTTATAAATGTGGCAAAAGACATTATGGTTAACAAAGAAAAATATGCAAAAAAATGTGAAGGAAAAAAACTAGCAACTTTATTTTATGAACCAAGTACAAGAACAAGATTGAGTTTTGAAGCTGCTATGTTAGATTTGGGAGGAAATGTATTAGGATTTTCTTCTGCAAATACAAGTTCTGCCTCAAAAGGAGAAACTGTTGAAGATACTGTTAGAATGGTAGGAGGATATGCAGATATTATTGCTATGAGACACCCAAAAGAAGGTGCTCCATTTGTTGCTTCTATGAAAGCAGAAGTACCAATTATTAATGCAGGTGATGGAGGCCATTGTCATCCAACGCAAACATTAACAGATTTATTAACTATTCATTGTGAGAAACACAGATTATCTGATTTGACAATAGGTATCTGTGGTGATTTAAAATTCGGAAGAACTGTTCATTCTTTAATTACAGCTATGTCAAGATATAGCAATATTAAAATCGTTTTGATTTCACCAAATGAATTAAAATTACCAGATTATGTAAAGACAAATGTGTTAGAAAAATATCATATGGAATATATAGAAACAAACAATATGGAAGAATATATGCCAGAATTAGATATTTTGTATATGACAAGAGTACAACAAGAAAGATTTTTTAATGAAGATGATTATATTCGATTAAAAGATTATTATATCTTAAATAAAGAAAAGTTAGAAAATGCAAAGAAAGATTTATGTATTATGCATCCATTACCAAGAGTAAATGAGATTGCAGTAGAAGTGGATGATGACCCGAGAGCATGTTATTTTAAACAAGCAAAATATGGTAAGTTTATTAGAATGGCATTAATATTAAAATTACTAAATTTTGAAAACTAATCAGCATTTGGCGTTGTTGTACTAAATTTGAAATTTAATCAACGTATAAGAATACGCCTCATAAATTTCAAATTTGTAAGCCTAGCCAAATACTAATTCTTTTCAAAATTAAAATAAGATAGAAAGGAATTTTAAAATGAATATAGATAGTATAAAAAATGGATATGTAATAGATCATATAGAAGCAGGAAAAAGTTTTGAAATATATAATTATTTAAATTTAGGTGATTTAGATACATCTGTTGCGATTATCAAAAATGCCAAAAGCAGTAAAACAGGAAAAAAAGACATTATAAAAATTGATGAGAATTTAGATATTAATTTAGATATATTAGGATATCTAGATCCCAAAATTACAATAAATAAAATCATAGATGGAAAACTAATAGAAAAATTCCATCCAAAACTTCCGGAGAAATTGGTAAATGTTGTAAAATGTAAAAATCCAAGATGTATTACATCAATAGAACAAGAATTACCACATATTTGTGAATTAACAGATAAAGAACATGTGGTATATAGATGCAAATATTGCGAGGAACAAGTAAATAGATAAGAAAAGTTAGATTTATTCTATATAAAAAATAGGAAAAGGAGATATGTAAATGAAATTATTATTAAAAAATGGACATGTAATAGATTATAAAAATCAATTAAATGATATATATGATATATTAATAGAAGATAATAAAATTTTAAAAGTTGAAAAAAACATTAGTGAAACAGTAGACAAAGAAATCGATTGTACAAACTTAAATATTATACCTGGTATGATAGATGTACATTGTCATTTAAGAGAACCAGGCGGAGAGCATAAAGAAACAATTGAAACTGGTTCAAAAAGTGCAGTTGCAGGTGGATTTACAACCATCTGCCCTATGCCAAATACAAAACCAACACCAGACAATGTAGAAACATTAACTTACATTATAAATGAAGCCAAAAGAGTCAATTTATGTAATGTATTACCATATGCATCTGTAAGTAAAGGCGAAAAAGGAGAAGAATTAGTTAACTTTGAAGAATTAAAAAAAGCAGGAGCTATTGCATTTTCTGATGATGGTATGCCAGTTGTCAATAGCAGAATGATGAGACAAGCTATGATAGAAGCAGATAAATTAGGAACATTTGTAGCATCACATTGTGAAGAAAAATCTGTATCAGCAGGTGCTATAAATGCAGGACCTGTGGCAGATCAATTAGGTGTACAAGGTGTATTACCAGAAGCAGAAGAAATTATGGCAGCAAGAGAAATTGTAATATCAGAAACAAATGGTGTCAGAGGACATATTTGTCATATTAGTACAAAAACAAGTAAAGATATGATAAGAGATGCGAAAAAAAGAGGAGTAAAAATTACTTGCGAAACTTGTCCACATTATTTCACATTCACAGTAGATGAAGTACTAAAATCAGGTACTAATGCAAAAATGAATCCTCCTTTAAGAGAAGAAAAAGACAAGCAAGCCATTATTGAAGGGTTGAAAGAAGGAACCATTGACTGTATCATTACAGACCATGCACCACATGCAGAATCAGAAAAAAATGTAGAGCTATCAAAAGCACCAAACGGAATTATTGGATTTGAAACAGCACTTCCAGCTGAAATTATGAACTTAGTAGACCCAGGATATATTGATTATCTAAATCTAGTTAGACTTACTTCATATACACCATCTAAATTATTACATATTGATAATGAGAGAGGTGCTATAGAAGCAGGAAAAATGGCAGATATTACTATATTTGACCCAAATGAAGAATATGTATATACAAAAGAAATGATTGTTTCTAAATCAAAAAACAGTCCATTTATTGGAAAAACACTAAAAGGAAAAGTAAAATATACAATTGTCAATGGAAGCGTTGTATATGAAGGATAAAAAGGGAGTTTAGGGACGGACTCAAAAATCCCTAAATCATCTAAAATAGAACAAAGAAACAGAACTTTTATCTGATGGTATGTTGATTAAAAGACCATTATTGATAACACAAGAAAAAATATATGTTGGATTTAAAGAAAAAGAATGGGAAGAATTGTTAACAAAATAACATTATGATATAGATAGAAAGGGATGAAATAAAGATGATAAATGCAATGGACAAATTAATTGATAAAATCAAAGAAACTAATAACCCAACGGTTATGGGATTAGACCCTAGATATGAAATGATACCAGAATGTATTAAAAATAAATATGGAGAAAATTTAGAAGGTGCAGGAAAAGCAATTGTAGAATTTAATAAAGCATTAATTGATGCAACATGTGACATTATACCAGCAGTAAAACCACAAATTGCATTTTACGAAATGTATGGATTAGAAGGAATGAAGGCTTTTGAAGAAACTTGTCAATATGCAAAAGAAAAAGGAATGATTGTCATAGCAGATATTAAAAGAGGAGATATTGGAAGTACTGCAAAAGCGTATTCAAATGCTTTCTTAGGAAAAACAAAAATAGGAGAAAAAGAGGAAAGCATTTATGATGTGGATTTTGTAACAGTAAATCCATATTTAGGAATTGATGGAGTGAAACCATTTATAGAAGATGCACAAAAATATGGAAAAGGTGTATTTATTCTTGACAAAACATCAAATCCATCTTCAGGAGAACTACAAGACTTAACATTAGAAACAGGAGAAGAAGTATACACAAAAGTTGCAAAACTTGTGGAAGAATGGGGAAAAGATTTAATAGGAAAATATGGATATAGTAGTATTTCAACAGTGGTAGGAGCAACATATCCAAAGCAATTACAAGATTTAAGAAAATTAGCGCCACATACCTTTTTCTTAATACCAGGTTATGGAGCACAAGGAGGAAAAGCAGAAGATATAGCTTTGGGATTTGATAAAAATGGAATTGGCGGAATTGTTAACAGCTCTAGAGGATTAATGTGTGCATATAAATCTGATTTATGGAAAGATAAATATACAGAAGAGGATTTTGCAAAAGCAACAAGAGCGGAAGCTATTAGAATGAGAGATGAATTAAATCAAGCAATCAAATAGAAAAAGGAAGAAGTATTAGCACAGGAAGAAGTGAAAAATATGAAACCGGGTAAAGATTATATAGGTGAAACATTATGAAGAAGAGGAGGGATAATATGCCAAAGCAAGTATTAGCAAACTTAGTACAAAAAGAAGAAATCATTAAAGGAATCTATAAATTTAGTGTAAAAGCAAGTGAAATTGTAGAAGATGCGAAACCAGGAAATTTTATCGAAATCAGAGTAACAGACCAAGTAGAACCATTTTTAAGAAGACCAATTAGTATCTATAATTTAGATAGAAAAAATGGAATTTTAGAATTTATTTTCCAAGTAAAAGGTAAAGGAACAGAAATATTAGCAAGAAAAGAAGTTGGAGACAAAATAGATATTATAGGACCATTAGGATATGGAACATTTAAAACAGATAAATATAATAAAATAGCTGTTATCGGTGGAGGAATTGGAATATTTCCATTATATGAACTTTCTAAAGAAGCAAAAGCTGACAAAAAGGAAGTACATTGCTATTTAGGTTTTAGAAATCAAGATTTTGTTATGTTAGAAAAAGAATTTGAAGAAGTAACAGATAATTTAGTTATTACAACAGATGATGGAAGTTATAAAAATAAAGGATTTGCCATTGACTATTTAATGGAAGATATGCAAAAAGAACAATATGATTGTATCTATGCTTGTGGACCGCTTCCTATGTTAAAAGCTGTTCAAAGATATGCAAATGAAAATAACATCGAATGTCAAATATCATTAGAAGAAAAAATGGGATGTGGATTAGGTGTATGTTTAGGTTGTGCAGTAAAAACGGCTAAAAGTCCAAAAGATGCACCAGAATATTTCCATGTTTGCAAAGGTGGACCAGTATTTAATGCAAGAGATGTAGAAATATAAAGAAAGGAATTAAAATGCCAGGATTTACAATACATATTGCTATAGCAAAAGAATATGCAAAAAAGCATGAAAAAGAAATCAAAAACATAGATGAATTTGTAGAAGGAACAATTGCTCCAGATTATATTCCGATAGAAAATAAAGATATTAACAAGAGTCAAACACATTATGGAATTTGGGGAGATTGGTCAAAAGACGATCAAGAAATTCATTTACAGGCATTTTTGAAAGATGAAAAAGTAGATTTAAACCGAGAGTATTGGAAAGGATATTTTATCCATTTATTAGCAGATGATTATTTTGATAGAATCTATTTTAGACAAGAAGCAAAACAAGCAAAAGAAAATCAAGACACATTTCATAATGATTATGATTGTTTGAATACAGAAATAATAAAAAGATATCATGTAGAACCTAAGGAAAAAATAAAAAAATATATGAAGCAAATAGAAGAAAAAACTAAATATTTGCAACTAGAAAAAATCATACAATTTATTGAAGAAATGTCAAATATAGATTTAGAAAAACAAGTAGAATTGATAAAACAAAAAGAATGGAGGGAATGAGAAGTATGAATACGAAAGTAAATTTTGCAGGAATTGAAATGAAAAATCCAGTAACGGTTGCATCTGGTACATTTGGTTATGGAAGAGAATATGCTGACTTTTTCGATTTAGGAAAATTAGGAGCGATTATTACAAAAGGAACTTCTTTAAGACCAAAAAGTGGAAATAAGCCATCAAGAGTATGTGAAACACCAAGTGGAATGCTAAATAGTATAGGACTTCAAAATCCAGGAGTAGAATATTTTGCCAATAATGATTTACCATTTTTAAGAAAGTTTGATACAAAAATCATTGTGAATGCATGTGGAAGTTCCATTGATGAATATGTAGAATTATGTAAGATATTAAATAACCTAGATATTGATGGTGTAGAATTAAATTTATCTTGTCCAAATGTTAAAGAAGGTTGTATGGCATTTGGAAACACCTATGAAGGTGTCAAAAAAGTAACAAGTGAGGTAAGAAAAGTATTAGACAAACCATTAATTGTAAAATTAACACCAAATGTAACAGACATTGCTGGAATAGCAAAAGGTGTAGAAGATGGTGGAGCAGATGCAGTTTCTTTAATCAACACATTATTAGCCATGAAAATTGATATTTATAAAAGAAAACCAGTACTTGCTAATAATACAGGTGGTTTATCAGGACCAGCTATCAGACCAGTAGCTGTAAGGATGGTATATCAAGTAGCACAAGCAGTCAATATTCCTATCATGGGATTAGGTGGAATTGTATCAGGAGAAGATGCTATCGAATTTATGTTAGCAGGTGCAACAACAGTTTCAATAGGTGCTGGTAACTTCATAGATCCATATACAAGTGTGAAAACGGTTGAAGGAATTGAAGAATATATGAGAAAATGCAATGTAGATGATATTAATGATATTATTGGAAAAGTGGAGATGAATTAAATATACTGAAAAATAGATAGAAAGAGAAGTATATGAATAATTTGATAGAAACAAAGATAAATATAATTGATAAACTTATGATAAAATTTAAAGAAAGAAAATTACTAACTAGTGCGAAAGGACAAGGATTTTCTATTTGGAACCAAATAAAAAATCCAAAGGTAAAATATGCAGAATCCATATTAGATTTAGCCTGGAAAAAGTCTCGTGAAATTGACTATAAAAGTTTTCCGGAATATTTACAAAAAGAGAAATATAAAGAGATGAACAAAGTTTTAATAGGTTATTTAAGTGAGGATGTACAAAAAGATATTATAAAAGATGATTCAGAAGCATTAGGTTATGTTAGTGAACAAACAAGAATAGAATATTTGGGACAGAATCCAAAAAAATGTGAAGAATATTATAAATATAGATATTCGGAAATAGAGAGAATATTAGACTTAAAAGAAAATCCACAAACTGTATCAGAACTAACAGAGGATACACAAAAATACTTTATAGAACATAACCCAGATTATATTTATTATGTGAGCAAAGAAATGAAAAGAGAAATCTTAACAAGTTCTAAAATACAGGATAAAGTATGGGAACATATTATTGCCAAAGACCAAAACTTAAGTTTAGAAAAATGGAAAAAATATTTTAAATTAAGTGCTAGTTATCAGGAAGAAGATTATGAAGAATTTCCTTTATATATAAATCAGAATACTGAACAATTGTTAAGAGGAGCATTTACAGATTTTTGGAATTCTAGAGAACAAGATGGACAGAAGGCTATTATCAGTGAAATTCAAAACAGTACAGACTTAGATAAACAGTATTTTGTCCAGACGATAGAAAGATTTTTAAGACAAGGAAATTTACAACCAACTCAACAGAAAGAAGTATTAACACTTCTTTCAGAAAATGAAGATATTATAGGGAAAGATTATGCTAATATTAATTACTGGGATTTAGGCGTAATTGAAGAAAATTTTTCTGACAAATATGGAAAAGAAAAATTATTAGAATATCAAGATATTATTTTGCAAATGAAAAAAGGGGAAATAGCTCCTGCTAATGCAAATAGAATGATAAGATTATTTTTTAAAGAAAATTCAATAATTGAAAGAGCAGACCCTAAAAAAGTAATACAATATATAAAATTATATGATGAATATAGTAAGGATACCCATCAAAGAGATTTGAAATTGATGATTAAAGAGCAAAAGGTTAAAGAAAGTTTTAGAGATATTATGTCTGATGCTTTTGGAGAAGATGCTTTAAAAATATTAGATAGTAGACCAGGATTGAACTTATTTAACATAGAAAATACAGAAGTATTTAATGAAAATATTATGTATCATTTTTCTAGAGAATTTATAGATGATTGTTTAAGTTATCATTTTGCAAATTATAATAGTTGGATAGCTCAAATGCAGGATAAAGAACAATTAGATGCATTTAAATTATATTTTGAAATTACATCAAAACAATTAGGTGAAAATACTACAACAATGCAAATATGTTTTACAAGGTATAATGAATTTAAAACTCTATTAAAGGATGCAGCTAGTAAAGATAATTTAACAGAAGAACAACAAATAAGTTTAGGAAAATTATGTATGTGGCCAGCAAATATTTGTAAAGTGAATAAAGTAGAAGATTTAGAAAATATAAATGAAAAATTAAGTGAAAAACTACAAAATTTATCAGAAAAAGAGAAAAAAGAGTTTAGGATAAAAAGTATCATGACAAAAGAAGATATACAAGAAAAAGCCTTTCTTTATCCATTAGATTCAATAGAATGCATGCAAAAAGCTAATCTGTCACAGACAGAAGTGCAAGCATTAAGAGTTTTGTCTGAAAATAACTTTGATGTTAATACAGCTATAAACAGTGAAGATTTAGAAGATAAATTAGGAATATTTATGAATAGTTTTTCAGGAATTAATAAAATACAGGATAACCAGATTGAGGAATTAAATAATCAATTTACAAATATGGAGAAAATAGATGAAGCAATAAAAAATGAAGAATATGGAGTAAAAAAAATAGAAGTCGATGGATTTACATTTTTGGATTTAGGAACTATGCCAGTTAGTTTTGCTAGTCATAGTCCAAATATGAATAATTCTAAATTAAAGCATATGAAACAAGATGGAGGACAACTTTCAAAAGAAGGATTGGAAAATTATTTAAATTACGAGGAAGAAGATGGAATTTCTACTATTTCAGCTGTTCCAATCAATAATTTAGAATATGATTTTCATGATGAACGATATATTTACTGGAATCTTTCAGAAAATGAGGTTGTCGGACTAAGTGAAGTTGATGGACAAGTAAGTCATACTCCGAAATTACCAGTTTCATATAGAAGTCGTGCAATGAGCATTTTACGGTGGTAGAGCGAATGTTAAAATAAAGGATTATAAGACAATTGATGGAACAAGTGGAGAAATAGCCTTTTATAGAAGAAAAAGAACGCATAAAAAATCAGAAAATCAAAAATTTGGAAGAAAAATACTTCCAGATGCAGTAACATTAATGTCAGAGTATGATGTTTTAAAACGATTTAAAAAACCTATCCCAATAATATTAAAAAGAGGAAGCTTATCTGATATAGATGAAAAAGAATTTGTACAAAAACATAAAGAGAGTATAGAAAAGGCAAAACAGAAAATTAAAGAAGAAGAACAATTTTCACAATATCAAATGAAAGAAGATGTTGAAAGTATAACATTATAGAAATATAAGGAATGAAATATAATTGAGTAGATTTTAAAATTGAAATATTTTTTATCATCTAAAATTTAAGATAGAAATAAAATAATTAGTAAATTTATAGTAAAATAAAAAAGAATACTTGAAAAGTATTCTTTTTTGGTATAGAATAAGAAAGGTCGAGAGAGACTAAAAAATAAAAGTCAAAGACTTTTAAATATAAAGGAGGAATTATTATGTCAGTAAAACTAGGAATTAATGGTTTTGGAAGAATTGGAAAATTATCATTCCAAGCAGCATTAGCAAAAGAGGGAGTAGAGGTTGTAGCAGTAAATGATCCATTTGTTGCAGCAGACTACATGGCATATATGACAAAATATGATACAGTACACGGAAGATTCAATGGAACAATCGAAGAAAAAGATGGAAATTTAATCGTAAATGGAAAAGAAATAAAAGTATATAATGAAATGGACCCACACAACATCCCATGGGGAGAATTAGGTGTTGAATATGTATTAGAATGTTCAGGAGTATTTACAACAATGGAAAAAGCACAAGCACACTTAGATGCTGGAGCAAAACAAGTTGTTATTAGTGCTCCATCAAAAGATGCACCAATGTTTGTTATGGGAGTTAACAATACAGAATATAAACCAGAAATGAACATCGTATCAAATGCATCATGTACAACAAACTGTTTAGCACCACTTGCTAAAGTTATCAATGATAAATTTGGTATTACAGAAGGATTAATGACAACAGTACATGCTACAACAGCAACACAAAAAACAGTTGACGGAGCTTCTAAAAAAGATTGGAGAGGTGGTAGAGCAGCAGCAGCTAATATTATCCCATCTTCAACAGGAGCTGCAAAAGCAGTTGGAAAAGTTATCCCTTCATTAAATGGAAAATTAACAGGTATGTCATTCAGAGTACCAACAGTTGATGTTTCAGTTGTTGACTTAACATGTAATTTAGCAAAACCAACAACATATGAAGAAATTTGTAAAGCTATGAAAGAAGCTTCTGAAAATGAATTCAAAGGAATTATCGAATATACAGATGAA